>NZ_JALCCV010000003.1 GCF_022640935.1 Bifidobacterium sp. | reverse complement strand
CCCTTGGAAGAAGCTTGACGCTCCGGTTTCCGAGGACGCCCTCGAAGGCGTGGACAAGTATTGGCGCGCTGCCAACTATCTGTCCATCGGCCAGATTTATCTTCGTAGCAATCCCTTGATGAAGGAGCCTTTCACGCGTGAAGACGTGAAGCACCGTCTGGTGGGTCATTGGGGAACCACCCCGGGCCTGAACTTCCTCATCGGCCACATCAACCGTCTCATCGCCGATCATCAGCAGAACACGGTGATCATCATGGGACCAGGCCACGGCGGCCCTGCGGGCACTGCGCAGTCCTATATCGACGGCACCTACACCGAGTATTTCCCGAACATTACGAAGGACGAGGCCGGACTGCAGAAGTTCTTCCGCCAGTTCTCCTATCCCGGCGGCATCCCCTCCCACTTCGCGCCCGAGACCCCGGGCTCGATCCATGAGGGCGGCGAGCTGGGCTACGCACTGAGCCATGCCTATGGCGCCATCATGAACAACCCGAGCTTGTTCGTGCCGGCCATCGTCGGCGACGGCGAAGCCGAGACCGGCCCGCTTGCCACCGGCTGGCAATCCAACAAGCTCGTCAATCCGCGCACCGATGGAATCGTGCTGCCGATCCTGCACCTCAATGGCTACAAGATCGCCAACCCCTCCATCCTTTCGCGCATCTCCGACGAAGAGCTGCACGACTTCTTCCACGGCATGGGCTACGAGCCCTACGAGTTCGTCGCCGGCTTCGACGATGAGAGCCACCAGTCGATCCACCGTCGCTTCGCCGACCTGTTCGAGTCCGTCTTCGACGAGATCTGCGACATCAAGGCCGCGGCCCAGACCGATGACATGACCCGCCCATTCTACCCGATGATCATCTTCCGCACCCCCAAGGGCTGGACCTGCCCGAAGTTCATCGACGGCAAGAAGACCGAGGGTTCCTGGCGCGCCCATCAGGTTCCGCTGGCTTCCGCCCGCGACACCGAAGCGCACTTCGAAGTTCTCAAGAACTGGCTGGAGACCTACAAGCCCGAAGAGCTCTTCGACGAGAGCGGCGCGCTCAGGGACGATGTCACCTCCTTCATGCCTGAAGGCGAGCTGCGCATCGGCGAGAACCCGAACGCCAACGGCGGCCGTATCCGCGAGGATCTCAAGCTGCCCAAGCTCGAGGACTACGAGGTCAAGGAAGTCCAGGAGTACGGCCACGGCTGGGGCCAGCTCGAGGCGACCCGTCGCCTCGGCCTGTACACCCGCGACATCATCAGGCTCAATCCGGATTCCTTCCGTATCTTCGGACCGGACGAAACCGCGTCGAACCGTCTGCAGGCCGCATATGAGGTGACGAACAAGCAGTGGGACGCCGGCTATCTCTCGGCTCAGGTCGACGAGCACATGGCCGTCACCGGCCAGGTCACCGAGCAGCTTTCCGAGCATCAGATGGAAGGCTTCCTCGAGGGCTATCTGCTCACCGGCCGCCACGGCATCTGGAGCTCCTACGAGTCCTTCGTGCACGTGATCGACTCCATGCTCAATCAGCATGCGAAGTGGCTTGAGGCCACTGTGCGCGAGATCCCATGGCGCAAGCCTATCTCCTCGATGAACCTGCTGGTCTCCTCGCACGTGTGGCGCCAGGATCACAACGGCTTCTCGCATCAGGATCCGGGCGTGACCTCGCTGCTGCTGAACAAGACCTTCAACAACGACCACGTCGTGAACATCTACTTCCCGGTCGATGCCAACATGCTGCTGGCCGTCGGCGAACGAGTGTTCAAGTCGACCAATCAGATCAACGCGATTATCGCCGGCAAGCAGCCGGCGGCTACCTGGCTGTCCCTCGATGAAGCCCGTGCGGAGCTCGAAAAGGGCGCTGCCGAGTGGAAGTGGGCGTCGAACGTCGAAAGCAACGACGAGGTGCAGGTTGTTCTCGCCGCCGCGGGTGATGTCCCGACCCAGGAACTGATGGCAGCAGCCGACAAGCTCAGCGCTTTCGGCATCAAGTACAAGGTTGTCAACGTGGTGGATCTGCTCAAGCTGCAGTCCGCCAAGGAGAATAACGAGGCCCTCTCCGACGAGGAGTTCGCTGATCTGTTCACCGCCGACAAGCCGGTGTTGTTCGCCTACCACTCCTATGCGCATGACGTGCGCGGCCTGATCTACGATCGCCCGAACCACGACAATTTCAACGTTCACGGCTACAAGGAACAGGGCTCGACCACCACGCCTTACGACATGGTGCGCGTCAACGACATCGACCGCTATGAGCTCACCGCCGAGGCGCTGCGCATGGTGGACGCCGACAAGTTCGCCGCCGATATCGACAAACTGGAGGCCTTCCGTGACGAAGCCTTCCAGTTCGCGGTCGACAAGGGCTATGACCACCCGGATTACACCGACTGGGTGTGGTCGGGCGTCAAGACCGAGAAGGCTGGCGCGGTCACCGCGACCGCTGCCACCGCAGGCGACAACGAGTAATCTTGCGATGCGTTTGCAAAAACCAAACGCTGACAAGGTAACGATGTTGGCGCTATAACGGCGTTGATACCGCAATGGCGAGGGAGGGGCACCAGGCAGACTTGGTGTCCCTCCCTCGCCATATCTTTCGCTGCTGCGTATGCTCGCACATTGCCGTGACCAAGGTTGCCGTGCCTCAGGGCATAGTATTTGGCCTCGTCAGCCGCTCATGCTTCGCCGTGCGGTTTGCATTTTCCCGCTGAGTTTGTCAGCGCATATCTCACTTATAGATCAAGTTCCCACGCATATTCCCATGTACACGGGCGAAACGCCGATGCCTCGCCTGCATCTACAATAAATATGCGGCCTGCGTAAACAGGCCTGAACAATCGACAAAGACATCGATACCATGACGCATCGTTTCGATGCGCAAAGGAGCGTTTCATCGTGACCACCACTGCCATCTATATCGCCAGCCCTGAAGGGGCCAACGGTCGTAATGTCGCGGCCTATGGCGTACTCAAGGTTCTCGCCTCAAACTATCGCACCGGCGTATTCCGGCCGGTAGCATGCAGGAAAGAGACCTTTACCCCGGTTCTGCTCGATGCTGCAAACGCTGACCAGAACCTTGACGAGGTGCGCGCTGCGTGCCCGTGCCACGCACGCAAAGACAAGGCCGGGGCGCGCGGCGATATCGTGGCAGCATACCAGCATGCCGTACAGGCTGCGCAGGCAGAACGCATGGTCATTATCGGTTCCGACAAATCAGCGGTCTATGACCCCGAAAACTTTGTATTTAACGCCATGATTTCAGCTGACCTCAAAGCCCCTGTGTTTCTGGCGGTCTGCACGATTTCGCGCAATGGAAAGCAGGTCAAGCAAACGGTTGAAGCCTGCGCAGCGACTATCGAGCAGGCTGGATCCAAGGTCGTCGGCGTATTCGTGACCGGCTGCACCGGCGACAAAGCCGCAGAAGCCAAAGAGGCCCTGGCCGACTCCCCCGTGCCGGTGTGGACCTTGCCGAAAATGGATTTCCCGAGCGACTCCGATCCGGATGCTGCAGCCAAGGTCGAGGCCATCTTCCGCAGCAATGTGCCGGAAGAAGAACTCCTCCGCGCATTGGACGAGCCTTTCGCTGCGCCGATTACACCATATGCGTTCCAGAACGAACTGCTCGCCAAGGCCAAATCGGCCAAGAAGACCATCGTATTGCCCGAAGGCTCGGAGGATCGCATTCTCGAGGCAGCCGACTATTTGTTGAAACGAGATATCGTCGACCTCATCATCGTGGGCGATAAAGGCGCAATCCTCTCCCGCGGCAAGGAGCTAGGGCTCAATTCGCTGGGCAAGGCCGCCTATCAGGCCATGGACGATGAGACGGTGCTGGGGCCGATGGTCGCCAAACTGTGCGAGTTGCGCGCCAAGAAGGGCATGACCGAGGAACAGGCGCGCAAGCAGCTGGGCGATGCGAGCTACTTCGGCACGATGCTCGTCGTGCTCGGCAAGGCGGACGGCTTGGTCTCGGGCTCGATCAACTCCACTGCCAACACCGTGCGCCCGGCGCTGCAGGTCATCAAGACTAAGCCCGGCGCCTCGCTGGTTTCCGGCGCCTTCCTCATGTGCTTCAAGGACCATGTCGCGCTGTTCGCCGATTGCGCGATCAACCTCAATCCGAGCGCCGAGCAGCTGGCCGACATCGCCATCCAGTCGGCCGCGACAGCCAAGGCCTTCGGCATCGACCCCAAGGTAGGCATGCTGTGCTATTCGACGCTCGGCTCGGGCAAGGGCCCGGACGTCGATCTGGTCGAGCAGGCCACGGCCATCGTCAAAGAAAAGGCCCCCGGGCTTCCGGTCGTCGGCTCCATCCAGTTCGACGCCGCCTGGTCCCCTACTGTGGCGGTGGCGAAAGCGAAGGGCAACGAAGTCGCCGGGCATGTCAACGTCTTTGTCTTCCCCAGTTTGGCAGCCGGCAACATCGCTTACAAGGCGGTGCAACGCACTTCAGGCGCGATCGCCATCGGGCCGGTGCTGCAGGGACTGAACAGACCAGTCAACGATCTATCACGCGGCGCCTTGGTCGAGGATATCGTCAACACGGTGGCGCTTACCGCGGTGGAAGCCCAGCGGTGAGGAATGCAGTGATGATAATGCTGCGGTGAGGCACTCGGCAACCAGGCAAAACTCAATCGGTTGTAGCCGCTGGCGAGTACTCTTGGGGTTTGGCAGCCGTGCATCCTCGCGCGGATCGTATGCAATTCAATTCAACATGGAGGAAGCCCACAATGGCGAAAACCGTCCTTGTCATCAATTCCGGTTCCAGCTCGATCAAATATCAGCTGGTGGATCTGGAGACTGGCGAAGGCCTGGCCTCCGGTCTGGTCGAGAAAATCGGCGAACCGATCGACGGTCATTACAAGCATGAGTTCAACGGCGAGAAGCACGAGCTGGAAGAGCCCATTCATGATCATGAGCAGGGTCTGAAGCGTGTCCTCGAGCTCTTCGGCGAGTTCGGTCCCAAGCTGGAGGAGGCGGGCATCGTCGCCGTCGGCCATCGCGTGGTTCAAGGCGGATCGGTTTTCCCCAAGCCGGCGCTGGTCAACACCAAGACCATCGGCAAGGTCAAGGATCTCGCCGTGCTCGCCCCGCTGCACAACGGTCCCGAGGCAATCGGCGCCGAAGTCATGACCGCCTTGCTGCCTGATGTGCCGCAGGTCTTCGTCTTCGATTCCTCCTTCTTCTTCCAGCTGCCCAAGGAAGCCAGCACCTACGCGCTGAACAAGGACATCGCCGAGAAGTACCATATTCGTCGCTATGGCGCGCACGGCACTTCGCACGAGTACATCGGCTCCGTGGTTCCCGGCATCGTTGGCAAGCCTGCCGAAGGCCTCAAGCAGATCGTGCTGCACATCGGCAACGGCGCTTCGGCTTCGGCACAGGTCTCCGGCCGCCCGATCGACACTTCGATGGGCCTCACTCCGCTCGAAGGCCTGGTCATGGGCGGGCGCACCGGCGATATCGACCCGGCCGTCGTCTTCCATCTGATCCGCAACGCCCATATGAACGTCGACGAGCTGGACACGCTGTTCAACAAGCGTTCCGGCATGATGGGCATGACCGGCTTCGGCGACATGCGCGAGGTCCATCGTCTCATCGCGGAGGGCAATGAGGACGCCAAGCTCGCGCTGGCCGTCTACATCCACCGCATCGTCGGCTACGTCGGCAACTACACCGCGCAGATGGGCGGCCTCGACGTGCTGACCTTCACCGCCGGCGTCGGCGAGAACGACGAGATCGTGCGCCGCGCCGTGTGCGAGAAGCTCGCCCCCTTCGGCGTCAAGCTCGACGATGCGAAGAACAACACGCGCTCGAAAGAGCCGCGCATCATCTCTACGCCCGACAGCAAGGTCATCGTCGCTGTAATCCCGACGAACGAAGAGCTTGCCATCGCCCGCAAGGCCGATGCGATCGCGATCGAGGGCAAGGATTCCTACGGCAACGTCTTCACGCGCTGATATGCGTTGATTTTCCGCGCCCAACGTGATTGCTCTAGGCGCATAGTGACGAATGAGGGCCTCGCATGATGCGAGATCCTCATTCGTCACTATGCGCTCTTCTTTCAGCCGTTCTGTAACCAGATCCATTGGCGGCATCGTCAGGGCGCGGCGGGCGACTCGCGTGGAAGGCTGCAGCGTGCCCATCATTGTGGGGCGGACCATGCGGCCTGCTGCAGCTGCGTGACCATCAGGCATTCGCCGACGACTACGCTCGCCACCGCGGCGGCGGCGCTTCTGGTCCGGCACGGTGAGCAATAGCGGCCGTGTCAGCCGACCTCCCAGAGCGTCGAGGCAACCTGCTTCAGGAACTAGCGCTCATGGGAGACTACGATCAGAGCGCCCGGATACATCTGCAGAGCTGCGGCCAGCGTCTGTTTGGAATGCAGATCGAGGTGATTGGTCGGCTCATCCATGATGACGAGCTGCGGGCTGCACGCGATGCCCAAGCACAGCAGCAGTTTGCGCAACTCCCCCGGCGAGGGCGATGCGCCGGAAGCCAACCGGTCCGGGTCGGCGTTCAGCTGGGCATAGGAGCTCAGCACTTGCGATCTGGCTTCGGCTGGCAATTCGTGCAACTGCGCTAGCGCGCGCTTCGCATCATCGTCGGTGGTGTCCTGTGCAAGCATGAGGTAGGGCACCTCATTGCCTTCGACCACATTGTTGGCGTTCTGTGTATTCTGGATGTTCTGCCTATTCAAGGCTTTCCGGTTATTCTGGCCATGCCGTCCATTCGGAGAGTTCGGTCTGCCCGGCCCGTCCGAACCGCTCCGGCTGGTTTCCTCGTCCAGACTCTTTTCGGCGTTCTGGCCGGATGCCCCATTCTGGCCGTTAATCCTGTTCCGGTTCTCCAGACTTCTCAGCACGGCATGCACAACCGTGGTCTTCCCTCCCCCGTTTGGCCCGGCGATGCCGATGTGGTCGCGCGGTCCGACGCTCAGAATCGGGATCGCCACGCCCATGCGGGGAGAATCCACTGTTCCTGCTGCGAAGGCTATGCCGCCTGCATTTTTTTGCGGATTCCGCGCCGGCTCTTTCCGCGGCAACGCCGACCTGGCATTCTTCCCTGTTGATTCCCACGAAACAACGCGCAATTGGGCCAGCGCCATATGCCGGTCGGCATTCGGTTCGGTTATCACCGTATCGGAGCCATAGCGGATAACCCCTGCAGGCAGATGCGCCAATTCCCTGCGATGGCTGGGCTCGATGTCGAACCAGATCTGGCCGTCGTAGCGTTTCGCCGCAGTCGCTATGCTCGCCGCACGCTCGTCGGCAGCTGCCAACCGCCCACTTAACTGTGCATACTGCCGTGCGGGATTGGCGTCCAGACTCAGCGCCTTCGCCCCGATTCGACGGTTTCGAGCGTCATGATCCTTCGGGTCGATTCGCTCTCCATGCCGCTTGATCGCGTCGGCCTGCTGCACTTGTCGGAAGCGCTCGGCCCGTATGCGTCGCAAGCGCTTTGCCTCCCTGTCCGCGCCTGTCGCGGCATCACTGGCCGCACGATCCCGGCGTTCGATCTGAGCCGTCATATCGCTGTAGCCGCCAGCGAATTCAAGAATCGCTGTGACATTGCTGCCATTCACATGCCGCCGTTCGAATGCCGCGCAACGCGAACACGCGTCCTCGATCAGATCCACGTCATGCGACACCACGATGCCTATGCCGTTGAAAGAATGCATCGCCTCGGCAATCGCCGAACGCGCGGGTTCGTCGACATGGTTGGTCGGCTCATCGAGTATCAGCAGATCAGGACGCAGCGAAAGCGCGCATGCGAGCTGAAGCCGCTTCGCCTCGCCGCCCGACAGACTGTCGTAGCGATACGCCCAATCATCGCCGATGCCCAAGGCCTCGCGAATCTGCAAGGTTCCAGGCGACCAGTCGATGGCGAAATCTTCGATATTTGCAGGCGCTTCGTCGGTGCGCTGCGGGCAATATGCACTGACCAAGCTGCCCGGTTTCGGTGCGATAGTGCCTTTGTCTGGTTCCAAGCGCCCCAGCACGATCTGCATCAGCGTGGTTTTGCCGATGCCGTTATCGCCCAGCACCGCAGTCCATCCGGGCGGGAACGTTGCGCTGACGTGTTCGAACAGCGGGGTCGGAGAACTGGGATACTCATAGCTGATGTCGCTCAGCATCAATACTTGCGGGTGCGCCATAGTCGGTCGCTCCAATCATGGAATGTGACGCACTGCAAGAAACTTCAACGATGTTGACGGTATGCGATAGATAGAATCCCAGATGTCCGCAACTCTAGCGATATTGAGTCTGCAAGCATTGTGATGGGGACGAGCGCGGCAATGCGCCTCAACGCGCACGCACTACGAGACCACGCCATGCATGCAGCACAGCCGTCTCGCGCATCCGTCATTCATCACAAAAGCAAGGCAAGTAACCCTTCCGCTCACGGCCCAGACCCCTTGGCATATCAGGAATCTCTTTCTGAAATCTCACGATACCATAGGTTGGCCCCGACTTTTTGGCCCTAGTTGGGAAACGTGTGAAAGCCCACAGATGCTCCCTCCCCCAGTTTGGGACGAGAAGCTACGGATTGTCAGAATCCATGGTTTTCTTCACGGTCTTCTCGAGCGTGTGAACGCTGCGTGCATTTTTTATTCAGCACTTTCCCGCGGATAAAGCCTTCATATGCGATGAAACGAATATTGCTCATTCCTTTGGAACGGCGACATTTCGCCAGATGTTGCACGCCGGATTCGTCGTCTACTTGCTGAAGTGCCTAATAGACGAAAAAAGTGCTGAATAAACGTGGTCTATCGATCTGGCGACGTCTGCACGCTAGAATTTTCATCTTCTCAGCACTTTTTTCGTCTATTAGGCACTTGCAAAAGTATCAACGCGTTCGAGCCGATCCATCTGCACGCCTAACCCTTGGAACTCCGCCATTTTCGGATACGTACCGATAGTCGAGAAAGACCCGATTGAACGATTTCGCGCAGGAATCTGCTTAATAGATGTCAGGCACGGAAGATGTGGACGAATCTTTGGCATGAGCTCCCAAAAAATAGGGAAAATCAATGACGCCCGGCTGGCGACAGACCTTTAGCGAGAAAATCGACGACTTCGTCGGTGGCGAAATCGATGTCGACGGTTGCCGCGTCCAACAGGATGGAGGGCATCACGGTGCCGAAGACAGTGGAAGCTATGGTCCGCATGATTTTGGTAGCGGGCCAGTCGACGAGCTGGCCCGCCTGCTGGTAGCGTTTCAGGATCGGCTCGATCGTCTCGGTAATGGCATCGGAGAACTGGCTCAGCACCGTGGTGAGCAGCTGGGGGTTGCTGAGCACTCTGCTGATCACGATGCGGATGAGCTGGCGGTTGGAGAGGGCGAAAGTCATGCGGTCGTGCACGATAAAAGCCAGAAACGCACGAAAATCTGTGGAATCGTTCCGAACGACCTCGCCCATAAATTCCTTGGCGAGGCGCGGCACGACCACCGTGGCCAGCGGAGCGAGCAACGCATCCAACAGGCCCTGCTTGCTGCGGTATTTCTTGTATACGGTTCCTTCGGAAACGTGCGCAAGCTGCGCGATGTCTTTGGTGCTGGTGGCGTCGAACCCTTTGTGCGAGAACAGCGTGAGGCATGCCGTGAGCACGGCCCGCTGCTTGTCGGTCAGATCGTCGGTGTGCAGGCTCGCCGCGAATGCGTCCTCGACCGGCTGACGCGACTGTGTCATATCGCCACCTACCTTTCCGCCGTCATGCGAGAGCTACGCGAATCGCCTGATGTGATCGATCCACGAAACAGCTGGGTCAGCTTCCTCCGCGTCCCCGAGCGCCGAAGTGTGCGCATGGTCAGCATATTGAGTGCGAAGAACATGATCAAGAACCCTGCGAGCACCATAAGATGCGGCGCGACGTCGCCTGATCCGGCCCCTCGCTCTATGACATCGCTCATGCTCGTGGCACCCCAATACAAGGGCATGATATGGGCGATCACCTGCAGCCAACGCGGCATGGCATCGACTGGAATAAGTCCGGAGAAGAATATCTGGGGAATGATTACTACCGGGATGAATTGCATCATCTGGAATTCGGTTTTCGCGAAGGCCGAGATCAGCAGGCCAAGAGCGAGCGCCGTCAGCGCGGTGAGAATGCTGACGAGCATGACCAGCCACAGGCTGCCCAGAATCTGGATCTTGAACACCTGAATGGCGAACAGCATGATCAGGCAGGTCTGGATGACGGCGAATAATCCGTAGCCTGCAAGGTATCCTCCAAGGATTTCGCGGAATGTGATCGGCGTGGCGAGCAAACGGTACAGCGTCCCGGTGGCGCGTTCATGCAGCAGGGCCATGCCGGAGATGATGAACACGAAGAAGAACACGACGAATGCCATCAGCGCCGGCAGCAGATTCGTGAAGAACGTCGAGTCGTTGGTGCCGTACAGGTAGTGGACCGAAATGGCCGCGGGCGTGGCTTTCGAGGATGGTGACGGCACCGGAGAGGCTGAAGATGAGGGCTGCGCAGGCGCGGTCGGGACAGGCTGCGACGGCCGGATGCTCGATTCCTCAAGCATGGCCGTAAGCTTCTCGAGCTGCTGCTGCATCGTCGCCAGAGCCTTGGCCTGCGCGGCGATGGTCGTCGCGGCAGCTTCGGCTTGCAGCGACGCCTGCGCGGCGTGCAAGCGTTGCTCGATCAACATGTTCTTGCTGATATCATCGCCCGCCAGCGTGAGTGTCAGCGTGCCGTCGTGCTGCTCGAGCAGTCCCGCGTAGCCATTGCCCCTGATGGTGCGTTCAATGCTTTTTCTTGTGTCCTTGCCGCTCGCGGGCACCGTATGCACGGTGAGATCGTCGGATTTGATCGCGGCGACAAGCCGGGAATCCACCGACCGCACGCCGAGATCGGCACTGGTGTTTCCCACGCCCTGGAACAGATAGGACAGCAGCGTCAAAATGAGCAGCGGCGCGACGAGCATGAGCGCCAGCGTGCGCTTGTCACGCAGCATTTCGAGCATGACCCGTTTAATGATTGCTATGGTGCGCATCTTGTCCCTTTCCTGCGGCTATGAACGCATCTTCGAGCGTTGGCGCGCCGAATTGGCTGATGACCTCGTCGGGCGTGCCTTCGGCGATATTCATGCCTTGCCGGATCATAATGAGCCGATCTGACCGCTGCGCGTCCTCCATCACATGCGTAGTCAGCAGAATCGTCCTTCCTGCGCCGGCCAATCGACGCAATTCTCCCCAGATTTGTCGGCGCAGTTCGGGGTCGATGCCGACGGTCGGTTCGTCGAGAATCAGGATGGGCGGATCGCTGATCATCGCGATGGCGAGCGACAGCCTCCGCTTCATGCCGCCAGAGAAATTGCCGACCTTGGTGCGCAGGTCCTTCTCGAGTCCGACGACGGATGCAACTTGCGCAATCGCTGTGCGCAGCGTCCGCCTGTCCATCGAGAGCACAGCGCCGAAGAACCGGAGATTCTCCAAGGCCGTCAAGTCGGTGTACAGGGCGTCGTTCTGCGCCATATAGCCGATGCTGCCGAGCAGCCTGCGATTGGGCATGCGCCTGCCGAGCACCTGTACGAAGCCTGACTGAGGAGCGAGCATCCCCATGATGGCGCTCACCAGCGTGGTTTTCCCCGAGCCGCTCGGCCCGATGAGCGCGGCTATTGTCCCTCGATCGATCGTCAGGCTCACGTCGTGCAGCACTTCGGTGCTGCCATAATTCTGGCAGACATGCGAAACGGTCACGACGGCATCGTCGATGCCGGAGCTGCTGCTATCGCTATCTGATTGCGTCATCGATCTTGCTGCCGTGCATAGCCGTGGTTGTCATGTCGATTCCCGATCACTAGGTAAGTGAGTACTCACTTAGTGTATATCATCGGATGACGCCGTCAAACGACATGCTGCTTTATATTCGAATGATCCGAATAGGAATCGGCCCCGACTTGCTTTCGCTATTCGCGGATGGCGGTTTGAATGGAGACGAGGGCCGTGTCGAGGTTGCGCTCGTTGGCGGAGATGAGGAAGCTGGCGACCGCCCCGATCAGCGTGATCAGCAGCGCCGCCAAGCAGCGAGAGCAGCGCCGGCTCCTGCTCTCGCTGCCGGATGGAGGCCTGCAGCGAGAGCAGGATCACCAGGCAGCCCGGGATCGCGGCTGCGGCGTACGCCAAGCTCAGCCTTGACCCCAGATGCTTGGCGTACGCGCCCGTCTTACCGGGAGCGCCAAGGTAAAAAACGTTGATTCCCATGCTCGTGCCGATGGCGCACAGAATCGTCTGCGTCACCGTCAGCACAAGAAGGACTCCGCCCAGATGCCCTTATTGGCTTTCAGATCATTGAACGCCCATGTCATAGTCCACACTTTTCGGGCGCGGAAAATCTGCCGTCACGCATCGTGTAGACGGCATCGCGCTGCTGAACGAGATACCGCTGAATACCCTGGCCGAAGGAGCGTCACCGGAGGCGAAACTCTTGCCCAGCCCTTCCGCCGCCGCCACAGCATTCCTCGTGTCAGCCTCATATCCGATGCCGTCGCGAAGTGCATCATCGCCCATATCGCATTTCTCCAACCTCGTGAACCATCCGTCCGTTGATATTCACAAAGTATCGCCGGCGTTGTGGCGGCAGAAGGGAGATCGGCGGCTAGTCAGGGTGCGAATCAGGGTAAAATCCGGTGGCCGTGCTGGCTCAGGCGACTCAGGCGATAAGCCGCTTTGCCAAGGCTTCAAAGGACCGTGCCAACGGACTCGAATCCAACGCGCCTTCAGGCGTCAATACGGCCGGCCGGCCGGCCTCCCCTGTTTCCCGGATTTCGGGCTGCAGCGGCAGCTGGGCGAGCAGTGGCACGTCGGCGCCGAGCGCCTTGGTCAGCTGCTGGCTGACGCGCGCGCCCCCGCCCTCGCCGAAAATCCGTAGGCGTTCGCCATTATGGTCGAAGTAGCTCATGTTCTCCACGACCCCGCGTACTTTCATCGGTACCTGCAACGCTACCAGTCCCGAGCGCACAGCCACATCGGAGGCGCTGGGCTGCGGGGTGGTGACCACGACCAGTTCGGCGTTGGGCAGCGCCTGCGCTACAGAAATCGCCATATCCCCGGTGCCGGGGGCCAGATCGAGCAGCAGCACGTCAGGGCTGCCCCACCACACGTCGGCGAGAAACTGCTCCAGGGAGCGCTGCAGCCTTGGGCCACGCCACAGGATCGCGCGCTCCGAGCCGGCGAACATGCCGATGGAGATCATTTTGACGCCCCACGCGGTGACGGGCATGAGCATGCCGTTGAGGTTCGTCGGCTGCGTATGCACGCCGAACAGCTTCGGCAGCGAGAAGCCGTAGATATCGGCGTCGATGGCGGCCGTGTCGTAGCCGAGGGCCGCGAAGGTGGCAGCCAGATTCGCGGCGACCGAGGATTTGCCGACGCCGCCCTTTCCCGAAGCGATGGCGAAGATGCGGGTCGTGATGCCCGGCTTGTTGAAGGGGTTCTGCCGCCGCTCGGCCTTGAGTCCGGCCACCAGATCGGCGAGCTTATCGCGGCTCATCGACGACACCTCGATATGCGGGATGAGCTTGGCGCCAGGATACGAGGACACCGCGCCATTGATCTGATTGGTGATGGTTTGCGAGAGCGGGCAGTCTTTGACGGTCAGCTCGACTTTTACCGTCACGTCGTAAACATCAGCGGAATCAGCGCTGCCGGCAGCACCATCAGCGCCCGAATCGTCAGCGTTCGCATCGTCGGAAACCCCGGAAGCCTGGCGGCCGTCAGCCTCAACGGCAGCGACAGGTTTGGCCTCGATGGCGGCGATCATGCCCACATCGGTGATCGAACGGCCAAGCTCCGGGTCGATCACCTTGCTCAGGCGTTCGTACAACTCGGCTTCTATGGTCCGCATCGACGCAGATCGTACGCCAGTTTGCGCCTCAACTATCGCGTCAGGCTGCGCATCGCTCATCCAGCTTCTCCTTATGTCGACCCATCGTTTTGCCCCAACCACCCTAGCGCCTCGCCGCGCGGCATGCCAGAGCGATTCGCCGGCTAGCCGCATTCGGTTATGGAAATCGGCCGTTACATCGGGCTCGGCATTGACATTACGAGTCAGTTTCGCGCCATTTAGTGCCGGGAGGCGAAAACTGGGAAAAGCGTGCGCCTTCGCGGTCGGGCTCAGGGCAGGTGCCATGCTCGACCGTGCGACCGCGGTCAACGACGTATTGCGATCCCTGCCGCGCGGCGTCGATGTGCGGGGAAAGCGACGATGATGATGCGAACGAGGGCTGCGCACCGCAGATCGTCGAAGATCTCAGCTTCAGTTTGGGCGTCGATAGTGCTCGTCGGCTCGTCGAGCACCCCGAGGGGTGCGTCGCGCAACACCAGACGTTGCCGCTCCCTCCAGACAGGCCGACCCCGCCCTACTGGCGCGCCCAGCTGCCTGTCGAGACCGTTGCCGAATCTTTTCACCGCCATGCACTGATATATATCATTCACAAAGAATCAAAGAATCGTAAGCGCACCCTATCGCGATGGAAGATGCAAGGCGTTTTCCGTTCACTTCCCGTCTGCTGCCCTATCCGGCGATTCGTCCGGAGTCGCTGCCGCTTCTTGCTCTCCTGGATCGCCGGTGGCCAGCAGATGTTTGAACTGCGCTTCGTCGAGCAGATGCAGGCCCAGCTCCTCGGCCTTGCTCGCCTTGGAGCCGGCGTTCGCGCCGATTACGACGTAATCTGTTTTCTTGCTCACTGAGCCGGCCGCTTTGCCGCCATGTTCAACGATGGCTTCCTTCGCCGAATCGCGGCTGAAGTCCTCAAGCGAGCCGGTGACAACGACTGTTTTGCCGGCCAAGGTCTGCGGCGCATTATTCGTTTCGACGCCGCGGCCGACTCCTGCGGCCTTCCAAGCGGCGAGAATCGCGCCGCGCCAGTCACCAGGCGTATGCGCGGCGGCAAACCAGCCCACGACCGACTGCGCGATCTCCGGCCCGATGCCGTCGATGTCGCACAATTCCTGGGCGCTGGCATGCTCGATGGCTTCAAGCGAGCCGAGTCGCGTGGCCACTAGCCGCGCAGTGGGTGGTCCGAGCCGCCTGATCGACAGCGCCACCAGCACGCGCCACAGGTCGGCGCTCTTGGCTTTCTGAATCTCGTCGAGCATCGCGAGCGTAGTACGCGACGGCTTGGCGGCGATTTCGCCTGATTTGCTCTGGTTGTAGAACGCGGGCACCCGATGCCACAGGCCTGAGCTGCCGACCCGGCGGCGCTGTTTGCGTTTGCGCCCGGACTCTTCGGTTCGCTCATCTACTTCAATGATGGGCGCTTCACGCCAGACATAAACATTGCGCAGGTCATCAGCTCTGATCGTGAACAAACCCGCTTCGCTGGCGAGCACCGGCGTTTGCATCGGCGGCAATTCCTGTCCTTCGACCGGTTCGTACGGCTTGGGCGACTCGCCCGAAGCGACCACGACCTCGCGCAGATTGGGCGCATAGGTGTCCGCCGAACTCGGCCGGTTCTCCTCCGGGTTGGTCAGCGCCACAGCGCTCTGCTCGCCCAAGTGCTCGATATCGAAGGACTTGCGCGAAGCCAGGCTGATAATGCGCTCGGTGAGCTGAGCCGGACAGGCCTCCACGTTCGGGCAGCGGATGTCCTTGTCGCCTTCCTTGGCCGGCGCCAGCACCGCGCCGCACGAGGGGCACCGCGTCGGCATCACGAATTCGCGTAGCTGATCTTCCCGGCCTTCGCGCCGGCTCAATACCGGGCCGACCAGTTCGGGAATCACATCGCCGGCCTTGCGCACCACCACCGTATCGCCGATCAGCACGGCCTTGCGCTTGATCTCGAAGGCGTTGTGCAGTGTCGTGCGCGACACCGTCGAGCCGGCGACCAACACTGGCTTCAAGATTGCGACTGGAGTGACGCGGCCTGTGCGCCCGACCTGCACCTGGATGTCGAGCAGCTCGGTGTTGACCTCCTCCGGCGGATATTTATACGCGATCGCCCAGCGCGGGGCGCGCGATGTGGCGCCCAAGGTGCGCTGCAGAGCCAAATCGTCAACCTTGACCACAATGCCGTCGAGCGCATGCTCGATGTCGCTGCGGTGCTCCTCGTAGTAGTCGATCATTGTCAGGATCTGGTCGAAATCAGTAACCTCGCGATTATGCGGGGAGACCGGGATGCCCCAGGTCTGGTACAAGTCGTAAGCCTGCGACTGGTCTTCGAGATGGTCTGCGCCCTGCGGCACCCGGCCGCCCGGCCAACGCAGTTGACCCAAGCCGTGGGCATAGAAGCTCAGCCGCCGCGTGGCCGTGATACGCGGGTCCTTCTGGCGCAAGGAACCGGCTGCGGCGTTACGCGGGTTGGCGAACGGCGCCTTGCCTTCGTCCTCGTTGCGTTCGTTAAGCGTGCGGAAGTCGTCCCAGCGCATGAACACCTCGCCGCGGACCTCCACGAATTCAGGGATGTCCTTGGATCCGCCAGCCAGATTGGCGGGGATCGTGGCGATGGTGCGCACGTTCATCGTGATGTCCTCGCCCGTCACGCCGTCTCCGCGTGTCAAACCCTGTTCGAGCACACCATTGCGATAGATGAGATTGAGCGCCAGCCCGTCGATTTTGACCTCGCAGGTCATCGGCAGCGGCTTGCCTTCCGGCCAGTCGAGGTCGCGGCGGACCGAATCGTACCAATCGCGCAACTCCTCGATGGAGAACACGTCGTCCAGGCTCAGCATCTGCGAGGGGTGACGCACCGAGGCGAAATCGTTCGAGAACATGCCGCCCACGCGATGCGTCGGCGACTGCGGCGAATCCAAGGTCGGGAATGCGGCTTCGAGCATCTGCAGGCAACGCATGCGCGCATCGTAAGCCGCATCCGACGCAGTCGGGGCATCGTTCACATAATAGGCAATCTGGTCGGATTCCACCCATGAGGCCAGACGCGCCCACAGCCGGGCGGCATTCTCGGCGCTCATCGCGCTCACGTCGAGATCGTCGAGCTGCAGCGCATCGGCGTCGATCAGCTGCAGCGCGGAAATCCAAGCAGATGAACCCGGTGCGGAGCGTTCGAGGGCTGTGGTTTCGTCAAGTGCCAGCGTTGGCTGCACGTTCGGGGTTTGCCCGTCGGGAATCCGCCTGCCCGTCGTCTGCTGCCGTCGTGTCGCCTCGCTCATAGTCCCCTCGCCTGCATACCTAACTAAATATGGATGATTGTCTTTCACGATTGTATGGCCTCATCCGAATATGATGGTGCACTACGCATGCTGCGGTTCGCGTAGTACGCACAGAATGTGCCATTGGGCTTTCAGGTGTTGAGCGAGCGCAGGAATTGCGCCTGCGCCATGTCGATCCCGTTATTGTCGGCCTCGTTCATCCGTGCCACGGCGACCGACAAGGTTCGGGCCGGAACGAACATGCCATTGTCGACGCACACCCTCGCCGCATCGCGCACGATCGCAGCGGCCTCGGTATTCGGCCAGACGGGCAGCCCATGTTCCGTCAGCAATTGCTGAGCCTGCTCCGTGTCGCGCGGCACGATGATGCACTGCGATTGGGCGCGGGCGAGCAGCTCATGCAGCTCGGCGTCAAGCGAGCCGATCTGCCCGGGCGCTATGGCGCTGCTCATGACATAAGCGGCCGCGGCGACGTCCAACTCGTCGCGCATCCATTCCGCGTAAGCGAAACGATAGTAGGCGAATGCGGCGTCATTGCGGTCCAGCGCCACGCGCAGCGCATTGAGGCACGCCGCCCTGGCGGAATCCCAGTCCTCCTTGCGCGCCAATTGCACCGCCAACTTCATATGCGACAGCGGATAGGTCGGCGCATACGAGACCATGGCGCTCAGCTGTGGCAGCGAGGCCTGCGCGCCTTTGATCTGCGCGAGCACATCGGCCAGCTCCATATGCGCGTAGAACAAGTTGTCGGGGATCAGCACCATGCGTTCACCAGGAGTGGCGAACAGGCGGTTATAGACCACGCGTTCGGCGTAGGAATTGAAATACCGTGGCACTCCCGAACGGCTGGCGAACATGGCGTCCAAGCGCCCTGACTGCGCCTGCAGGCTGGCGATGCCCTGATCTACCTGCCCAGAAAACAGCAGATCGCGGGCTTTGAGACGGTCCCGGTCGAGATCGGCCGACAATGTAAAGTTGAAATCAGGGGTGTCCGTGGAATCGATCAGCGCGCTGCCGACCTGCGGCGCGAGTGCGTCAAGCTCAGGGTCGCCGAGCTCTTCGACGATCGCCATAGCCTGCTGCGCTTTGGCCACGGAAGGCAGGGAATCCGCGGAGGCGATACCGTGAAAGTCGTCGACCGCGCGTTGCAGCAGGTCGGCGCGTTGGATCGAAAGGCCCACGGCATTCGTTGCACCGAGGACGTGCGCCACGGCATCGTCGAACGGCATGTCGGCAAGCTCCGGTTCTTCCTGCGCGCCAGCCGGAGAGAACCGGGCGTCGCGCAAGTTGAACTTGGCATTCACCGGCCGAAGCCCGCCCTGCCCATCCACATCCATAGCCGCATTGAACTGGCGGTATGTTTCCACGGGGTGGCGCAGCCCATCGTTTTGCAGCCTCGCCAGGAATGCTTCGCGCTCGAAGGTCACGGTGACCATGTTGCGCACGCTCGGATTGCGGCGCAGCGCCTCAATCGGATCGCCGGAGAATCCATGCGGATCGTCGCGATCATCCTGATCCGGCCGCGTATCGCCGTGTTGCGCATCGTCCTTTTGGGCATCATCGCCCTGGGTCCGGTTGCCGCCGTCGGAGGAAGCGAAAGTCATTTCGTCGATGTCGATATCAGGGAAGTCGACGCCCTTCATCAGGTCTTCGAACTGGCGGTCTACTGATGTCTTGGGATCACGTCCGCCCTGTCGGCCGTGCTGAGGATCATGCTGTGGCTCTCTTTGCTCGTCATCGTCTTCCGTCTCTCCTTGCGGTGAGGAAGAGGGCGCCTCGCCGCGCTGTCGCAATTCGCTTTCATCGGCCGCTGCACCCGGCCGCGACGGATCGCCATGGACGTCGCCATCTTTGGGATCAGCCTTCGACGGGCCGAAATGGATGTCTGAGATACGCATATGCTCGAATGCGCTCAGCGCTTGGCTCATCAGCTGGCTGATTGCGCTGTCCTGCTCGGCCACGATCTCTTCGAGACCGAAGGAGTCGATATGCAGCGAAACCTGTGTGATGTTCGGGTCCGCGCCGAAGCCGAGCGCCGCCATCATCAGGCCGACGCGCAAATTGTAGTTCGCGCTCATAGCCGCACGTTCGCCCTCGCCGAGCGCCGTCCATGTGTGCGAGCCGCAGTCGTAGCGTTGCGAAGGCATCATCGAGACGCCTGCGGTAGTGAAGGCGATGGAGACATTGCCCTCACGCAGATTCGAGCGGAATTCCACGTCATAGCGGTATGGCAGCCGCAGCCGACTCAATAACGTTGACATGCTCTGGCGGTAGACCCATTCCGAACCTTCGCCGTTCGCAGATCCATTGACTGGATCCGGCGAGCCCTCGGCGATCGAGGATGAGGTTTCGCGTGCGACCGTAATCATATGCATAACAGGTCGCACACCGTCATCGCCGTTCAGTTCGCCGACGTTCGGCATATCACCATGCGGATCGGCCGTATTCATCGAGGCAAGCTGCGAATCATCGTTTTTGAAGGCGCCCAGCGCCGGATCGTCAAGCAGCGCCAGATCGATTTGCGCGGCCTGCGCCCGGGTGACGGTGTCCTCGATCGGCATCGCGCCCATGCGCGCGTTGCGCTCCAGCCATGCGCTGGTTGCGGCGAATCGGTTGAGATTGCCTTCGATTTTCAATGCCTTGAGCGCCGGCGCGAATTCCAATGAGGAATCCCACGAGAAGAAATAGCTGCCCGAATAGCTTGACGTATACAGGTGCAGCGGCTCGGCGCCATGCACTGCTTCAAGACCGGGAGTATTGTCAAGTGCGCCCGACTGCTGCATCAGTTCGCTGAAATACTCTTCCAGGCCGGAAACGCGCAGCCCGTTCGAACGAGCCTTTTCGCAGTCCCGTACGCTGCGCCGGATCGCACCCAGCGGCGCCTCCCGATTGAGCCGACGGAAGATGTTGCCCGAGCCGAACCCGATCAGCAGACCGCTGAGCTGCGGCAGCAGATATGCGCCGAAAAACGCGATGGACACCGCGTCGCGGTATTCGAGGT
Organism: Bifidobacterium sp.; assembly: GCF_022640935.1. Taxonomy (GTDB): domain Bacteria; phylum Actinomycetota; class Actinomycetes; order Actinomycetales; family Bifidobacteriaceae; genus Bifidobacterium. The sequence continues at coordinate 122,076 of NZ_JALCCV010000003.1, read as the reverse complement.
CCATGCGCATCGACTTGGGAAGCTCCATGCGCAGCTGCTCCAAGGTATATCGATTGGCGTGCTTAAGCCATGACGCGAGCCATGTCATCTGTCCGAAAGCGTCCCGGCCCACGATGCCGCCCTGCACTGCGTCCAAGAGCCGATTGCCGACGCCGGCTTTGCCGCTGGCGCGCGTGACGAGCGCGCGAAGCCTTCCCGCCAGGGAACCAGGCTTTCCCGCAGGCCGTGCAAGCCGGGGCCGCGCGGGAATCTTCAGCTCGGTCTCCTTGCCGAAGAGCAGGCTCGGTTCCATGTCGTGCGTGTCCATGTCCGGATCAGTGCCGACGAACACCCGTCCCTTGCCGTCGGCGAGCGCGATCTGCGAGAAGTGGCTGTCATCGATGAACACGCCCACCGAGAACGCCTGGCCTTGGGTCTGCGGCAGCTGCGCCCATCCTAATGCCAGAGTTCCGGGAACGCCGGCGAAATGATCGAAGCGCCTGCGTTTGGTCAATGGGGAGAGCGCGACCATGGTTTTGCGCAGCGTCTGCAGCGCCTCATGCCCGTCGATCACCGCACGGCCATGTTCGTTCGGATTGTGGATGAATTCAGGCATGCTTGTCATTGTTCCAATCCAACAAGACATGTTGCTTATAGAATAATGGGGTGATTGCACGCTCGAAACACTTCGGAAGACGACGCTCCTCGGTTCTGCGGATCCTGGTGGGGTTGCTCGCCATCCTTGCTGTCGAGTGCGCGTTGTTCAACCATGCCTTCTGGGAGGGCATCGCAGCCAGCACCGATTCCGACGCCGCGCAGAACACGTTTGGCGCCGGCCTGGCCCGTACAGACAGCGGCCTGCTCAAAGTCACGGACCCGACCCGGGCGTATCTCGAACTGGGCGCCGACGGGACGTCGTCGTTCGCGCGCATCGATCCGCTCGTCCTGCATTCGAGCCAAAGTGAGGGTCGCCGAGGGCTTGACCGAGTGCAGGTCCGCCTTGATTGCGACGGCTATGCCGGCCGCGTGCAGACGATCGATCTGCGCACGCCGCGTTCGCTCTATGTGCGCGCCGATGCCCGCTCGACCGTGCGCCTGTGGATTCAAGAGCCGGCAGGCTCATTGATTCCCATTCAGGCGGTGCGCGCCAATGTCCGTGTGCCGTTCCAGTTCGACTGGCTGCGCGTGGCGGCCATGGCGGCGCTGTTGCTGCTGTTCGTTTGCTGGCGGCCGGGTTCCTCATGGTGGCGAACCGAGCTGGATCCTGCAAGCCCGTATCAGCGCGCGCTGCTCGCCGTCATGGCTGCTGCCGTGCTGGCAGTCGCCGGCATTGGTGTTGCGCAGCAGCTGCAGATGACGAAACCGCTCGATTTTCATGCGTCGGGCGCATACACCTACGATTTCGACCAGTACGGGCATTTGGCCGACTCGCTGCTGCACGGCCGACTTTCGCTTGATCTGCCGGTGCCTGACGCGCTGGCGAAGGCCGCCGACCCGTACAGCACGGTGACTCGAGAACGGCTGCTGGCCCGGGGCGTGAGCCCCATATACTGGGACTACGCGTTCTATCAGGGACATTGGTATTCCTATTTCGGCGTGCTGCCTGCGTTGGCGCTGTTTCTACCCTATCGCGCGCTGTCCTCGTTGTGGGTGCCCGGGGGCATGATGCTGCCGGCTTCGGCTGCAGTGCTGTTGCTGTCTGCGGCATTCATCGTCTTCGGTTCGTTGCTTGCCATTCGCCTCGTGCGCCGGGTTGCCCCGCACGCATCGCTGGCTGCTGCCAGCATGTCGGTGACGCTGCTGCTCATCGGCTCGAATATCGCGTACCTGATGTTGCGCCGGAATTTCTATTCGGTGCCATTCGCCGCCTCGCTGCTGATCAGCGCGCTCGGACTATGGTTCTGGCTCGGCTCTACGCCACAGGCAACCAAGGCGAGTCGGCAGCACAGGGGCGACATGGTGCAGGGCCGCCGAACCCACGCCGTGTGGCACATCGGAAATGCCCCGGCGGTCTCCCTGCCACGGCTGGCTGCTGGCAGCCTGTGCATCTCGGCGAATATCGGCTGCCGTCCGACTTTCACACTGGTGGCATTGCTCGGCTTCCCGATCTTCGCCCGGCAGCTCGCAGCGCTAGGCGTTTCGCTGCGGCATCGCATCACCATGTACCGCGCCGGCTCTGCGCGTGGGAGCTCGTCTCGCGTAACCGCTCCACGGACCGCGAAACAAATCGTCGCAGAGCCTGAAACCGTTGTACGAAACCCGGTCCCTGGAGGCCGTGGAAGTTTGCGCGCGGCAGCCGTGGTCGCCTTGCCCGCCTTGCTTATGGTCGTGCCGATCGGCATCTACAATGCGCTGCGCTTCGGGTCCCCCTTCGATTTCGGGGAAGGTTATCAGCTGACCGTCACCGATATGACACGTTATGCGCCGTCCTCTTCGAATATCATCGCGATCATCGGCTATTCGCTGTTTCTGCCGTGGCGCTTCGTGCACAGCTTCCCCTTCCTCGCCATCGCTCCTGCGCCGCTTGCGCAATGGGCCTATGTCGAGCCTATGGCAGGAGGGCTGTTCATGCTGTGCCCGACGCTGCTGCTGATCTGGGCGCTGCCCATGCTCTGGCGCCGGCTGCAAGGCTCGCGGCTATGGGGTTTCCTGGCTGGCTGCCTGATGCTCGGGCTGGTGTTGACATTGGTGGATGCCGCGCGGGGAGGCTTGGGCTGGCGGTATATGTCCGACTATGGCTGGCTGTTCTCGCTGGGCGCCATAGGTGCCATGCTTGCAATATTACGGGAGACGGATCGTGAAGGTGCATCCCGCGGCCTCGGCGATACGGCGGCGACGCCAAGCATGCGGACAAGTGCATCAGCGGCATCGATCGCGCTATGGTGCGTCCGTGCTTTCACGATGACGCTTATGCTCGTCAGCATCGCGATCGCCGTGCTGTCGCTCTTCGTGCCCGGGCGAGACGATGCTCTTATCCGCACGGATCCGGTTCTCTATTACACCGTGCGATCGTGGTTCGCGCTACTGTGACGGCTGGGCGCGGCCACCAATCGGCTGCGGGACATGCAAGTTCAGCCGATAAGACCGGCAACGGTGTCGAGCACCGCCTGCACATTCGCTTTGAATATTTCGGGTTCTGGCAGCAGCGACAAAGCCAAATAGCCATTCGTGACCATGTCGAAGAAATAGCCTGGCTGGCCGGACAGCCGACGTTCGCGGATCAGCGCCAGCACCACATCGTTCTCATCCAATATGGCAGGCAGCCGCAGCAGCACATTCCATCCGCCTTCCGCGCGCAGCACGGATACCAGCCCATGCGCATCGGCCTGCAACATCGCGTGCAATGCCGCCAGATTAGCCTGCGTCCTGCGCCGCACACGCCCGGTCTGCACAGGAGCGGCGGCAAGCAGCTCCGGAATGCGCCCGGCGATGATATCGCTCATCGGCAGGTAATCGTCGGCGATCACGTCAAGTCGGCGAATCGCCCCATCCACGTCTGGCCGCGGTCCGGAAACCCGGATCCACCCGACCTTGGCATGCGGCGCAGCCAGCATTTTGGAAAATCCGTCCAAAGCGAACGTCAGCACGCCTTGTTCGCCAGCCAAACGCGCATTGCCAGCGAACGGCTCCAGCGCATATTCGAAGAATACTTCGTCGGCGATCAGCGCGACGCCATGCGTCCAGCATAGCTCGACCAGCTCGGTCCGCTCCCCCGGTTTAACATAGGAACCGGTGGGATTGTTCGGATTGATGAGCACCAAAGCACGCACACGCGAACCGTCCGGGCCTTCCAGCAGCATGCGAAGCGCACCCGTGTCGATGAACCATGAGCCATCGAAGCCCAATTGGTATTCGAGCGTGCGCACGCACTCCAGCCGCGCGATCGACTCGATAAGCGGGTAACCCGGTTTGGGCGTCAACACGATGTCGTCTGCGTCGCACAGCAGCTTGAACAGCCAGGAATAAGCCTGCGAGGTTGAGCTGAGCAAATACAGGCAGTCCGGATCGACGGTACCTGCCGCATCGCCCTGTTTGCAGGATTGCGCAGCATGACGGGTGGCACCGAGATCCTGTGCGTCGAGCATGGCGGCCAGCGCCGCACGCGCCACGCTCGGGCCGCGCGGTTGGGCTGCGTAGATGCCGGGAATCTGAGCAGGCCCGAGTCCGTGCCTCGTCGGATTCGAATCGTTGAGCTTGCCCAAATCCACGCCATCGGACGCAGCTTGCGCCTCGGCCTGAGCTATGGGATTGGGTTCGCTGATATCCACCCGTGAGGAAAAATGCATACGCCTCGGTTAATTGGCGAGCAGCTTCGCCGCCGCATAGGAGGCGGCGCCGATGATTCCTGCTTCATTGCGCAATGTGGCGGGAACGATCGGTGTTTTTATATCGATGTAAGGCAAGAATTTATCGCTCATGCGACTTACCCCGCCCCCGACCACGAAAAGATCGGGATTGAAATACTTCTCCAGCAGGCCGTAGTACTTAGTCAGCCGCTTCGCCCACTTCTTGTAGCCCAGATTCTCCTGATCGCGCACCGAAGAGGCGGCCCATTTCTCCGCATCGCCCTTGCCATTTGGCAGCTCGATATGACCCAGCTCGCTGTTGGGGATAAGCACGCCGTTGTAAATCAGCGCAGTGCCGATGCCCGTTCCCAGCGTCGTGGCGATCACGAAGCCGTCTTGGCCTTTCGCGGCGCCGAACTGCTGCTCGGCAAGACCCGCGGCATCCGCATCATTGACGACCGTGACCGGGCGTCCACACGCCTTGGAAAAGACTTCGGTCACATCCACGCCTATCCAAGACTGGTCGAGATTAGCCATGAAATCTATCGTTTGCCCCGGTTTGATCGGGGCAGGGAAGGCAATGCCGACCGGTATGTTCGCAGGCACCTCGAAATGCTCCAGCTCCTGCCGCACGATCTCCGCCACCGAATCCGGCGTGGAAACCTCAGGCGTGAGGATTTTCAATCTCGGTTCGGCGAATTCTCCCGCCTCGAGGTTGACCGGCGCGGCTTTGATTCCCGAACCGCCAATGTCAACGCCAAACGCCTGTGCCGTTTCAATCATCGTTCACCTCTCTGTAGGACAATCGCTTCAAGTCAATACCGCGATTGTAGCGCGCGTGGAACGCGACACGCTGCCCGGTTTTTAAAACAAGGCTCGAATTGCAAACGTTCGCATGTCATGTCATTCGCCGATCCGGCCACAATCTGCATCGGCTCCGGCCCACACATATCCGAATCCGTGCGAGGCGGACGAAGCTCGGCACCACACGCCCACATGCGGCGCATCAGCAGGCTCCCAGCGGCGTTTCAGAGATGCCATACATGCAGTTTTGCGCCATAATCGTATTATGTTGCATGATAAGCTCATTGACGCCATCGCTATCCGCACGGCTGTGCGTCGTTACGATCCCGACCCTATCGACGACGATACGGCCCGTCGGCTGGATATGGCGCTTGACGCCGCGAACACGCTCTCCGGCCTGCATCTGCAACTCATTCGCAATGAACGGCAGGCTTTCGCCACAGCGATGTCGTCGGGGCGTTTCGCCAATGTCACGACCTACCTGGCCCTCGTGGGTCCACGCGGCGATAACGAATCCAAGGAGCAGGCCGGCTTCTACGCCGAACGCGTGGTGCTCACGGCGACGCAGCAGGGCATGGGCACCTGCTGGGTGGCTGGCAGCATTGATCGCGAGCAGGTCGAGCGCCACTGCAGCATCGAACGAGGAGAGGAGCTGTACGTCGTGATCGCTATCGGCCTCCCTGAGCAGCACGAGGATTATGCGCGACGCAGCTATGAGGAATTCACCGAACGCCAGCGCACGCACCGCAGCAGCAAATCCTTCGAAGAATTCACGCCGGGCATGAGCGATGAAACCCGCGCCGCAGCCCCCGCATGGTTCGCCGCCGGAGTCGAGGCGGCGCGCAAGGCGCCCAGCGCCCGCAATCTGCAGCCGGTGCGTTTCTCCTATCGCGCCGAAGACGATACCGCCGCCGCGTACATCGACGCGGGCGCGCAAGACAACCACGCCTACAACGATCTGGGGATAGCCAAACTCCACTTCCAAATCGGCGCCGGATCAGGCACGTGGGCTTGGGGCGACGGCGGACTGTTCCTGCATCGTTGACACACCGTTGAACCGCTTTGTTCTTTCGGTCCGCTTCACCCATGGCGAGGGGTTCGGCGTCCGCCCGAAGATGATGGTCCTTGCGCCGCGACCCGGCGAGGGGTATAAACGGAGATGCAAGTTTCAGGGAAGGTGAAAATCCTTACTGGCGGTAACTTCCATTCCGATGTCGTTCGACGCATAACGGTGAAGAAGAAGCCCGCGACCCGCGCAAGCGGTTGATCCGGTGGGATTCCGGGGCCAACGGTCAAAGTCCGGATGGGAGAAACGAGGCTCATATGGGCGATTTTTCGCATGCCGGAACGCATCCGGCGCAGTCATCAGCTTCGACGTCATCGCAGGATGCCGCCGATTCCACGTCTTTCGATCCAGCAGCGTCGCCCGACCCCGCGTCGCGTTCGACCGCCGCGCGCGACGCCCATGACACCGGCGTTTCCGATTCAGGGCGCTGGTCGACGCGCCGCATCGCGATCTATGCGCTGTTTGTGGCTTTGGCCATGGCCACGAGCTTCATCGAGTTTCCGATCATACCGGGGCTGCCGTGGCTCAAATACGATCCCTCGGGCATTGTGTGCCTGATCGCAGGATTCGCCTTCGGGCCCTCGGCTGCCGTCATCGTCAGCGTGCTGGGCTTCATGCCGCATGTGCTGATGGACCCGTGGGGCACGATCATGGCGGTGCTGGTCGCGCTGACGCTGAGCGTCCCTGCGGCCATGATCTACAAGATCCGCCGCACGCAGCGCGGCGCCATCGCAGGAATCCTGCTGGGAACAGTGTGCGCGCTGGCCGCTGCGATATTGGGCAACCTCGTCATTACGCCGATCTACGCGCATATGAGTATCGCTCAGGTCGCGCAATTGATAATCCCGGCCCTGCTGCCGTTCAATCTCATCAAATTCGCCATCCACGGCGTCGCCACATACCTGATTTACAAGCCGGTCTCGAACCTGCTGCATCGCTGAACAATGCTGCACGCGAAACCCGACGAAAATATTTCGAACGAGCCTATGCCTGCTATGAATGACGTCATATCCGCGCACCGCCGGTATGCGGCGGGGCCGACGAACGCCGCTGCTGCGGAATCAACAGCTGTGCAATTGACCGACGTGCGCTTCAGCTACGATCGCGGCGCAAGCTGGGCGCTTGACGGCATCGATCTGACGATCCACGCCGGCGAGCGCATATGCCTGGTCGGCCCGAACGGATCGGGCAAATCCACGCTCTCGCGCATTATCGCCGGTCTCGTGGCGCCGGATGCAGGCGTTGTGGAGCTGCTGGGCCATAGGGTATTCGATGGCGCCAAACCCGACCCGCAAGCCTACCGCGAAGCCCGCCACGGCATCGGCGCGGTATTCCAGAATCCCGAAGACCAGATCGTCACCACCGTGGTCGAAGACGATGTGGTATTTGGGCCGGAAAATCTCGGCCTTGCCCGCCCGCGCATCGCACAGCGGCTTGCCGAGGCGCTCGACGCGGTGGATATGGCACGGCATCGCCATGCCGACCCCACGCATATGAGCGGGGGCCAGCAGCAGCGCGTGGCCATCGCCGGTACGCTGGCCATGGCGCCCGACATGGTTGTGTTCGACGAGCCGACCGCGATGCTGGATATCGCGGCGCAGCGCGAGGTCATGGCGATCCTTGACGATTTGCAGGCGCAAGGCGACACGATCGTGCACGTTACCCATCGCGAAAGCGAGACCCGGCACGCCGACCGCATCATCCGGCTCGAGCATGGGCGCATCAGCGGCGTCGGCACGCCTGATTCAGGCGGTGCCGACGCCGCAGGCATATCGGCACCTCTCACCGCCGTTCCCAACGAACCTCCCACCACGCAATTCCTGTCGTCGCGCAGCGATTCGCCAACGCGCATGGCCCAAAGCATGATCACGCCAGCGGCAACTGATCACACTGCATGCACCGATGCGTTTCCCGCAACGGCGGCACCTGCCGAACACGCCGAGAACCAGGAATCTCCGCCGGCTTCCACCGCCATATCTCCCATCATCGAAGTCAGCCATGTTTCGATGCGCTACCCGAATGCGCAAGAGCCGGCACTGAACGATCTGTCATTGACGATCGAGTCAGGCGACACCGTTGCGATCATGGGTCGCAACGGCTCCGGCAAGACCACGCTTACCCGTTTGCTCGCCGCGTTGGAGAAGCCGATCTCCGGCACGATCCGCATTGCAGGGCTCGATCCGAGCACGCGATCGCGGCGCAGCCGCGAGCAGCTGCGCCGACAGGTGGGGCTGGTGATGCAGCGGCCCGAACGCCAGCTCTTCGCCGAAACCGTGGCCGAGGATATCGCTTACGGGCCGTCGAATCAGCATCTGCACCGGGCAGAAATCGATGATCGTGTACGTGATGCCATGGCGCTGCTGCATATCGACGGGCTCGCCCGACGCTCGCCTGCGAAATTGTCCGGCGGCCAGCAGCGTTTAGTCGCGATCGCCGGCGTGATCGCCTGCCGGCCGAATATCCTCATCCTGGACGAACCGACGGCGAGCCTTGATTCGGCGGCCGTGGCGCGCATCCACGAGCTGGTGCGCGAGCTGCACCGGCGCGGGGTGACCATCGTCATGGTTACCCATTCGCTCGAAGAGGCACATGCTTTAGCCGACCGCGTCATCACGCTGCCCGAAACCGCCGCCCGCCCGCTTTCGGTGGCCAAGCCGACGCCGCAGGGCACGCCGGTCCCGCTTTCGATCGTGGCGGGACTTGATCCCCGGGTGAAAATGGTGTGCTTCCTGGCGCTCATGTTCACGGCGTTCGCGATCCGCACGCCGGCCCAGCTTGCGCTGACCGGGTTGATGGCCGTCGCCGTCATCGCGGCGGCCAAACTCAACCCGCTGCGGCTGCTTGCTTCGATCCATATGTTCCTGGCCCTGTTCGTGATGATGGGCTTGGTCAACATCTTCTTCGTGCGCACCGGCACGCCGTTGTTCACCCTTGTTGCCCTTCCGATCACCACGGATGGGCTGGTTATTGCGACGCTATACACCTGCCGTTTCGCACTGGTGGTGATCCTCGGCGCGGTGTTGTTGGCAACCACAACGCCCACGGCGCTGACCGATGGCCTCGCCTCGCTGTTCTCCCCGCTGCGCCGTGTCATGCACACTCAGGAGCTGGCCCTCGTGATGAGCTTGGCGCTGCGCTTCCTGCCCACCTTGGGTCAGGAGACGCGAGCGATCACCGATGCGCAGTCGGCGCGCGGCGGCAGCATCGAGACTGGTTCTCCGCTCGCGCGCATCAGGGCGCTGGGCGCGATCATCGTGCCCGTCTTCGCCGCTACGCTGCGTCACGCGGATAATCTGGGTTTGGCGCTTGACGCGCGTTGCTACGAGGAGGGTGCGCGCCGCACCCGTTGGCATCAGATGCAGGTGCGTACGCCCGACATCGCGTTCGCGATACTTGCAGCAGCTTATATCGCCGCGCTGCTGGTGCTCGGCACGACGATGGGAACGGTGGCGTAATCTGTGTGCTTTAATCGAAGCCGACGCGCTGCCGCCGCAGTTGCGCCATAAGCGTTAGCACCGCCACGCGCCAGCGGCACAGAGTGATAGAGTGAGTCGGAAACCAGTGACTATCGAAGGAGATTGACCATGGCATCACGTAAGCGTCATACCACAGTCGAACCGTTTGCTCTCGAGCATACGAATATCGTCACTGGCGACGACGAAGGCCGCACGCTGCACGATATGACGATCGTGATCGATGAGAGCGGCCGGATTTCGGATGTTATGCCCAGCCCGCAGATCGCGGTGCCGCAGGGCTACCACCGCATCGACGCCTCCGGCAAATTCGTGGCATCGGGCCTTATCAACATGCATGTGCACCTCTTCGCCGACGGCAAGCCGATCGATCCCAGACAGGCCACGCCGCGCGGCCAGGCGCTGCTTGCCGGTCTGGTGCGCACTCCGGTCGGGCGCGCGTATATTCGCAAAAAAGCCATTTCAGGCCTTGATACGCTTTTGAATTCCGGTGTCACCACCATCCGCACTGTTGGCGATGTGGGCTACACGGTGGTCGGCTTGCGTGACAAAATCGCGGCCGGCAAGCTGCTTGGGCCCAGGGTCTTCGCATCCGGTCCGATGCTCGCATCCCCCGGTGGGCACGGCGCCCCGCTCGTGGCGTTGGAATGCAAGGACGAGGAAGCCGCCCGCAGGAACGCCGAGGCGAATATCGATCATGGCGTCAATGCGATCAAAATCGCGGCCACCGGCGGCATCACCGATTCGCAGGTGGCCGGCGAGGCCGGAAGCCCGCAGATGGATGTCGCCAGCATGCGCACGATCTGCGATGCCGCGCACGCCTGCGGCCTGATCGTCGCCGCGCATGCGCAAAGCCCCGAAGGCGTCATGAACGCGCTGACGGCAGGCGTGGACACGATCGAGCATGGCAGCGAGCTGACTGACGAGATGATCGCCTTGTTCCACGAGAACCCCAATTCGCTTCATGGCTATTCCTCGCTCATTCCAACGTTGTCCGCAGGCATGTCGATCAATGCGTTCCCGCGCGAGGTCACGGGCATCACCGAGATCCAATACGAGAATTCCAAGCCGGTGGCCGAAGGCATGCTCGAAGGCGCACGGCAGGCGCATATGAACGGCATCCGCGTGGGCGTCGGCACCGACACCGGCATGACCTTCGTCACCCAGTACGCCACATGGCGCGAACTGTATCTGCTTACCCATTACGCCGGTTTCACCGCAGCCGAGGCCTTCTACGCAGCGACGCGAGTCAACGCGGAGATCTTGGGCATCGGCGGCGAAACAGGCTCCATCGAAGTCGGCAAATGCGCCGATCTGCTCGTGCTTGATGCCGATCCGACCCAGAATTTGCGCACGCTCGCCGCGCCGAAGCTCGTGGTCGCCGCCGGCCGGCCGGTCTGGCGCCCGAGCGTCAAGCGCTTCGACGACATCGACAGGCGGCTTGACGAACGGCTCTGAGGGGCAGTGTGATGTCAAGCGGCCTCAGCTAGCTGAAACGCGCCCGGCCATCTTCTCTTCTTATGTGACGCTGCGCAGTGCATAGCGATGCCGTACACCGCCGTTTTCGTGTCGCTGCAGGTGCCATGGCATCTGCCAAACATGATCAACGATCATGGTCAAGGCCGGAAGTCAGCGCCGGCGGTTGATGAACGGCTTGCCCGCCGCGTATCGCCGCACGTTTTCGAGGGCGATGCTGATGATCGCCGTGCTGGTCTGCGCGAGATGATTGCCGCCCGCGACATGCGGCGTGATCAGGCAGCGCGGTTCGTCCCATAGCGGATCGTCCGCGGGCAACGGCTCCGGCTCGGTCACGTCCAGTCCGGCGCCACGGATGCCGCCCTCGTGCAGCACATCCAGCAGCGCCTTGGGATCGATCGCGTCGCCACGGCCGGCGTTGATCACGATGGCGTTGGGTTTGAGCAGCGCAAGACGGCGGGCGTCCAACAAGTGATGCGTCTGCGGTGTGGATGGAACGACCATCGCCACGACGTCAGCGAGCGCAAGCAGGTCGTCCAGATCGTCGAAGCTGTGTATTTCGTCGATACCGTCAGCGCCGCGCGAGGCGTCCCTGCGCACGCCGTAGGTGTGCATGCCTACTGATTTGGCGAGCCGCGCGAAATACGAGCCGATGTCCCCGGTCCCGATCACTACGACCGAGCCTCCTTGCGGACTCAGCACATCGCCGGCGTCTTCCCATCGGTGCGCCGCCTGATTGCGGCTATAGTCGGGCAGCTGCTTCATCAGCGCCCACATGAGCGCGAACATGTGCTCGCCTACGGGCAGGCCGTAGGCTCCGGTGGCATTCGTGACGACTGTATGCTCGCCCAGTGCACCGGGCGCCACATACCGGTCGACGCCTGCGCTCCAAGTTTGCAGCCATTCCAAGCGCGGGCATGCGCTGGCCTGCTCCGGCTTCACATTGCCCAGGATCGCAGTTACCTCAGTTTGCAATTCTTCGGGGACTTCGGCATGCCACAGCATGTTGCCGCGGTCGGCCACACTGTTGACGAACTTTTGGCGTATCCCGCCGGCCGCCTGCACGAAGCGTTTCCGTTCCTCGTCGTTCACGGGCAGTGCGTTGACGATCAGCCGTGAAGAGATGTTGCGATTGCCCGATGAGGCGCCCGCAGATTGCGCCTCGGGCGCTGTATCTTGCTGTGATTCCATAGCTTCAATCTAATCCCCGCCGTTACCTTCCCGTTGCCTACGCCTCGCGCGAAGCCTGCACAGAGCGACAAACAGACATGCACGACAGTACGCCGGCTGATCCCCGCCCAGTCCGCTGCCGTCATCAGCATGCGCACTCAGGCGATATTGCCGTCGCCGTCTGTATTCGTGCCACTGGCGTTTGGTGTTCCGCTTCCGCGCAGGATCGAGCGAATGCGTTCCAGCCGCGGGCCGAGCTCATGTTCATAACCACGCTCATTGGGGTGGTAATACTCATGCCCGATCAGCTCGTCGGGCATGTACTGCTGCGCGGCGACAGCGCCAGGTGCATCGTGGGCGTACTGGTAGCCCTCGTGATTGCCCCAGGATTTCATGAGCTTGGTCGGTGCGTTGCGCAGGTGCAGCGGCACTTGGCCGATCAGTCCGGCGTCCACGTCGGCGAGCGCGGCATTGATCGCGTTGTAGCTGGCGTTCGACTTGGGTGCGGTGGCCACGGCGATGGTTGCTTCGGATAGGATGATGCGGGCTTCGGGCATGCCGATCATCGCGACAGCCTGGGCTGCGGCCACCGTCACCTGCAATATCTGGGGCGCTGCCATGCCGACTTCCTCGGCCGAGGCGATCATGATGCGCCGCGCGATGAATCGAGGGTCCTCCCCCGCCCTGAGCATGCGCGCAAGATAGTGCAGCGCGGCGTCGGGGTCGGAGCCGCGCATCGATTTGATGAAGGCCGAGATCACGTCGTAGTGATCATCGCCTTTCTTGTCGTAGCGCACGGTGGCCGCGTCCATGACCTTGCCGACTACTTTCGGCGTGATGATCGGCCTGCGAGCGCCCTTCCTGCGCTCCTTGTCACCGGTAACCGCGCCTGCTGCGGCTTCGAGGATGGTCAGCGACCTGCGTGCGTCTCCCGAAGCCATGCGGATGATCTCGTCGATGGCTTCGTCGTTGGCCTTCACCTCGCCTTTGAGCCCGCGCTGGTCGTCGAGCGCGCGCGTAAGCAGCACCTGCAGATCGTCAGGCTCCAAAGATTCGAGCCTGACGACCACAGAGCGGCTCAGCAACGGCGAGATCACGGAGAAGCTCGGGTTTTCGGTCGTGGCACCGATAAAAGTCACATCGCGGTTCTCCACACTGGGCAGCAATGCATCCTGCTGCGATTTGGAGAAGCGGTGCACCTCGTCGATGAACAACACGGTTTCGCGCCCCTGCGCCACCAGCCGCTCATGCGCCCGCTGCAACACCGCGCGCACATCCTTGACCCCGGAGGTGACGGCAGAAAGCTCCTCGAACACACGCCCTGACTGCTTGGCGACGATATAAGCCAGCGTCGTCTTGCCTACTCCTGGAGGTCCGAACAGAATGATCGAACTCGGCGCAGTCAGCGAGCCCTTCGATGCGGGATTGGCCAGCCGACGCAGCGGCGAGCCCTCCCCCAGCACGCGATCCTGTCCCACCACCTCGGCCAACTTTGAGGGCCGCATCCGCACCGCCAGCGGCCGCGTCATATCCTCAGGCGCCTCAGCCGCGCCAAACAAATCCTCAGTCATACTGCCAGTGTAGTCAGGCGGTCACAACAGTGCGCCGCCACCTTGAACCAAAATGGAGCGGCAACAGGCCTTCGTGCCTCATATCCGACTTGACTGCCTCAATCGTGAAAGTTTTCTTCATCGCATAAAGAGCATCTGAAAAACATCCTGGGCACCGCGCCATTATGTTTTCACACTGCAGAACTGCTGCGCGGCAACAGGGACGGCCCATGCCTAACTAAAATGGTTGCACTGGAGAAGACGGCGGGAAACGGCATGCGGGAAATCTTACGAGTGTTCTTGTATTCGACAAGAATGAGCGTTGCGTGCCTGTTGCGCAAGAACCACGGGGATCCGCGTGAAGACGCCTGGTGGATCAGGATTGGCGTGGGCTTTGAACACGGAGAGTCTCAGTCCGAGACGCTTGCCCGGGAGATATTGGAAGAAGCGGGCATGGCGCTGACTACAACCTCCAAAATCTTCGAACTGGCAACACGACGAACCGAGCGCGTCGGAAAGCCCTTGGCGTACGCATAAAAGCACGAAAATCCACTATTCGGCAGACTCATACAGCATACCGGTGCCATCAAAACCGCCATTTGAAGAAAAACGTCTCACACCGTCGCGACCGGGCCAACGTGGTAGTCGACGAACACGACTTCGCCGCCTTCCTGCGTGGCATCGAGATCTACGGTGCCGGTGATGGCCCAGTCGTGGTCACCATCGGAATCATCGATGATCTGGCGGACCTTCCACGTATGCTCGTCGCGCTCGTGGGCATCGTCCAGGATGAACAGCTCGCCGCTGCGGGCCTTCGCGTCGATGCCGACATACTCATGCTGGTCGTAGTAGCCGTCGAGCGTATCCTCCCACTCGTGCACGTTGTAGCCCCAGTCCTTGTCGAGCGCGCCGAGTTCGGCGGGCTTGTCGAGATCCATGAGCTGGACGCGGCGGAACACGGCGTTGCGGATGAGCACGATGAGCCCGCGCCGGTCCTCCACTACCTGATTGGCAGCGCCCGGCGCGGCTGCAGACAGCGCGTCCAATTCGCCCGGCGAAGCTTCGCCTGCATGCTCCCATTCATCGATAAGGCTCGAATCGACCGAGCGCACGACGACGCGCAGCCAAGAGATCACATCCTCGAGCTGCTCGTTGCGTTTCTCGACCGGCACGGTGCGGGCCAGCGAACGATAGGCATCCGACAGGTAGCGCAGCAGCGTGCCCTCGGAACGCGCGATACCGTAGCGGGAGATGTACCCCGTGAAGTCGCTCGCCGTCTCGACCATGTCGCGCACCACGGATTTGGGACTCAGCCAATAATCGTTCGCCCATGGCACATCCTTGCAATACTGCTCGAAGGCAGCATCAAGCAGTTCCTCCAAGGGCTTGGGGTAGGTGACCTCCTGCAGACGCTCCATGCGCTCTTCGTAATCGAGCCCATCCGCCTTCATCGTCGCCATCGCCTCGTCGCGAGCTTGGCGTTGCTGCGCCTTGAGCACTTGGCGCGGGTCATCCAGCGTGGCCTCGACCATCGATATCACGTCGAGCGCATAGCTGTCCGATTCAGGGTCGAGCAGTTCCAGCGCGGCCAATAAGAATGGCGACAGCGGCTGGTCGAGCGCGAAATTGTCCGGCAGGTCGACGGCGAGATAATAATCCGTGCCGCCGCGCCCGTTGTCCTCCGTCTCAATGAATTCGGAATCGAACATCGTCTGGAATATCTCGCCGACCCGCTCGTGCAGATGCTCCTTCTGATCCGTCGTCTGCGCGGAATCGTCAACGAGCTGGTCGAGCCGCGCCCGAGCGTCGCCGCCCTGCGCGACTTCGTTCAAGACCATGGCATGCGTGATGACCATATGCGGCACCAAGGTTTCCGGCTCGGCGTTGACCAGTTTGCCGAACGTGCCCTTATTCCACGTCACAAAGCCTTCGGGCGCGCTCTTGCGCTTGATCTTCTTAAGCTTCTTCGGGTCGTCGCCTGCCTTGGCAATCGCCCGCGCGTTCTCGATCTCAAATTCAGGCGCCTCAGCCACCACCAAGCCTTCGGTGTCGAAGCCCATGCGGCCGGCGCGCCCGGCGATCTGATGGAATTCGCGGGCGCGCAAGCGGCGCATTTTCGTCCCGTCGAATTTGGTCAGCGCGGTCAGGACCACGGAGTGGATCGGCACGTTGATGCCGACGCCGAGG
Organism: Bifidobacterium sp.; assembly: GCF_022640935.1. GTDB lineage: Bacteria > Actinomycetota > Actinomycetes > Actinomycetales > Bifidobacteriaceae > Bifidobacterium. Next base: position 106,085 of record NZ_JALCCV010000003.1, on the reverse strand, counting down.
GTGTCGGTGCCGCAGATGACCGGCAGCAGCCCTTGCTGCGCCAGCTGCTCGACCAAGCGCCGGTAGCGCGGCAGCATGCCGGCATGATGAATGCCCACGCCGGTGCGCAGCAGACGTTGCAGGATCTTGCCGAAGGCCGTCGTGAACTTCGTGTCTTGCATCGCCTCCGCAATCGCCTTGCGCTGCTCCTTGCTCGACACTCCAGAGCCGGCCAAGGCCTGAGCAGTCTCCAGCGCCGCGTCCTGCGAGAAATGCACAACGTAGATCGGCGTATCCTGCCGGTTGAACAGCAGCTCCACAGTGCCGGCGAGCTGTTTGTCGGTATACTCGTAGCTCAGCGGCACCGGTCTGGGCGCGTCGGCGATGACATCGACGTCGGTCCCGGTCATCGTTTCCAGCTTGTCGGCGATCGCGTCGACATTGCCCAACGTGGCGCTCATCAGCAAAAATTGCGTATGCGGCAAGGTCAGCAACGGCACTTGCCACGCCCAGCCGCGCTCGCGGTCGCCATAGTAATGAAATTCGTCCATCGCCACGCAGCCCACATCGGCGCGCGCGCCCTCGCGCAGCGCCTGATTAGCCAAGATCTCCGCCGTGCAGCAGATGATCGGAGCATCGGCGTTGATGCGTGTGTCCCCCGTGATCATGCCGACATTCTCACGTCCGAAAGCCTCGACCAAATCAAAGAACTTCTCGGAGACCAGCGCCTTGATCGGCGCGGTGTAATACGAACGTCTGCCGGTGCACAGCGCAGCGTAATGCATGCCCAACGCCACCAACGACTTGCCCGAGCCCGTAGGGGTGCTGAGCACCACATGATCGCCGGCCAGCAGATCGGTGATAGCATCCTCCTGATGCGGCCACGGCTCGATGCCTTTGGCATCCTGGACCCAGTCGAAGAAACGCTCGTAGATCTCATCGACATCGATTGACCGATCCTCGTCGCCCCAGCGTGGCGCAAGCTCGGCCAGTGTTTGCCTACCCAGTGTTTGTTGCCTATCGTGCTTTTCCTGTGAATCCGCCATAATGCCACCAAGTCTATCGTCCAGCCGTTACCGCTGGATCAGCTTGTTAGACCGCGTGGGCAAAGAACCTCGTCCACAGCCGCGCATCATTGACGAAATGCCTTCCGCGTACTGCTTCGAGAGTGCAGAGCCGTGCGCAGGAACGCCGGCATCAGCTGCACGGGCTCGAAGTCGTCGGTCGGCACCCATCTGAACGAATGGATGGCGGACAGGTCGATGTCGCCGTCATCGACATCGTAGTAGAAAGCGACCTCATGCGCCTGCTGATGGTCGGCTTACTCAAAGGAGTGTTCGCTGGAAAATGAAAATACGCCCCTATCAACGTGTAAGCCCATCTTTTCGCGCAGTTCGCGCCTGCACGCCTCGATCGAGGACTCCCCTTAGCCTCTCACCTTGCCGTCCGCCAGACGATAGAGAATCGGACGTCCGACGCTACTTGCGCTTTGCCGCAGCGGCGAGCGGCGCCGATTGAATCGATCGCACCGGCTTCGAAATCCCATTGGGCGCCTCAAGCGTATCGGGATTCTCCCCTTGCGCTAGGGGAATGAGATCCTTGATGCTTTTGACGACATGGGAGGGCTTATAGGGGTATTTGTCGACCGAGTCGGCCTTGGAGATGCCGGTGAGCACGAGGAAAGTCTCGACGCCGGCTTCAAGGCCTGCGCGAATGTCCGTGTCCAAACGGTCACCGATCATCGCGGTGGTCTTGCTGTGGGCGGCGAGCTTGTTCAAAGCCGTCCTGAAGAAGATCGGGTTCGGCTTGCCGATGAAATACGGCTCGAAGCCCGATGCCTTGTGGATCATCTCTGCCACGGCGCCGGCCGCGAGCAGGTCGCCGCTTGACGAAGGACCGGTATAATCCGGATTCGTGCAGATGAAACGGGCGCCTCCCTGGATGAGCTGGAGCGCCCTGGTCAGCTGTTCGAAGGAATAATTGCGTGTTTCGCCGATGATCACATAATCCGGGTTCTTGTCGGTGAGCACGTAGCCGACATCATGCAGCGCCGTGGTGAGTCCCGCCTCGCCGACGACATACGCCTTGCCGCCCGGCATCTGCTGATTGACGAATTCGGCCGTGGCAAGCGCGCTCGTCCAGATGTTCTCCTCAGGGATGTCAATGCCGCTGGCGTGCAGCCGCCAGTTCAGATCGCGTCGCGAGAAAATCGAGTTATTGGTCAGCACCAGGAACGGCGTGCCCGCTTCCTTCAGCGCCTCGATGAATTCGATGGCGCCGGGAAGCGCCTCGTCCTCATGGACGAGCACCCCGTCCATATCGGTAAGCCAAGCCTGGATGCCGCGCCTCTTCATTGATTCACTCATACTCGTAAGCATACCCCCCGTGGTCTTGCGCTGACGTCGAAAAAAAAGAAATCCGCATGAATACAGCGGTGAGCCGAATCGGGCCCACCAACTGGTCAGTTCGACACCACAGCAGTTCGATGAACAGGCAAAAGAGAATCCCCGTGTTCCGGCCAATTATTCAAGTCAGAACACAGGGATCCACATCACTGCCCATTCACCGGGTCACCGGGTCACGAAATTACTGTTTCGCGGTCTCACAGCCCTATCGGTTCACCGGTCGGCGGCTCACTGATTCCAATCGGAATCGTAGGTCGTCTTGAAGTTCGACAGCGCGCTCTTGACATCGTTATTGGGCTTGGCAAGGAAGGATTCCAAGGCCTTTTCGGTGTCGTCCATCGCCTGCTGATAGCCATCGGTGACTGGCGGGGTGAATACGTTCTTGGTCGCGTCGGCCAGGATCGGGGCAATGGCGCTGTCGGAACCCGAGTACTTCGGGTCGGCGATGGCGGACTTGCGGATCGGCATGTAGCCGGTGCCTAGCGCCCAGGTGACCTGGCTGTCTTTCGTGGTCAGGAACTTCTCATAAAGGTAGGCCGCTGTGCGCTGCTCGGGGCTGGCCGAGGTGAACATGTAGATATCGGTGCCCTGTTGGAGCGCGTACTTGGCCGGGTACGGCGCGGCGCTGTATTCGAACTTGCCTGCGGCGCCCTGTTTGACGAAGGTCTCGCCTGCGTTCGAGCCGATGTACATGGCCGCCTTCTGGCTGCCGAACGGGCCGGACATGTACTTGTCGGTGCCGGCGATGCGGAAGCTGCCATCGTTGATTCCGGAGCCATAGTATTCGAAGGCCTTGGTAGACTCCGGGCCGGTTACATCAAGGTTCTTGTCAAAGGTTTTGCCTTCGTTCTTCAAGTAGGTGATGTAGAAGTTCGACAGCGAATCGAAGCCGATGCCGGGGATGCCCTTGGCCTTCTGGATCTGCTTGGAAGCTGCTGCGAGCTCGTCGTAGCTGGTCGGCGGCTTGATGCCAAGAGAATCGAGCATCGTCTTGTTGTACCACAAGACCTCGGTCGACTTGTTGAAGGGCATGCCGAGGGTCTTGCCGTCGAAAGTCACGCCATCACGCAGGCCGGGCAGCACATCGCTCGTCCAGCCGTCGAAGGCGAGCTTGGAATCCTTGGAATTGATGTAGGGATTGAGATCGACGACCTGATCGTCGCCGAACGCCTGGGTCAGCCAGCTCGGATAAGCCTGCGTGATGGTCGGCAGGTTCTTCGGACTCTGCAGCGTCGACGTGAGCTTCTGCTGCAGATCGGCGTAGCTGGACTGGTTCTGCAGATTCACCTTGATCTTCGGGTTCGCCTTCATGAATTCGTCGGTGAGCGTCGTCAAGGTCTTGCCCTGTTCGCCGGTCATGCCATGCCAGAAAGTTATCTCGACATTGCTAGTGATATCAGTCACCGGCGCGGCCGAATCCGAATCGCCTGAACCGCTGCCGCCGCATCCGGCGAGTATAAGCGCCGAAGCTATCGCGGCAGGCAGCAGCACGGTATGCATTTTTTTCATGACATCTCTCTTTGCTCTGTGGTTGGTGGATGGTTGGGATGTTGCCCGGTGGGATGCCGGGCAGGTGTGTTGTCAGATCGGAGCCTATAGCTCGACGACGAGCCCGGGCTCGGGAAGCACCATTGAGCCGTACTGGTTGAAGTAGCGCTCGGGATGTTCGCCATGCACGGGAAACAGCACGTGCGGCTTGATGGCGTCGATGATGCTGAAGGCGGCGTCCACGTATGCATGACCGGTGCATGAAATCGCCTCGGTCTCGATGCCGTGGTCCGCGAACGCTTGGAAGAACGGCGCATAGGAGGGGTCGTACGGCCCCAGCGGCGTCGCACCGGTGTGGATGTACAGCCCGCCGCGCGCCAGATCGTCCAGGTGCGCGCCGCGCACCGCATCGTCAAGCTGCCAGAAGTATTGGTGGTCGTCGTGGATCAGATCGGCCAAGGAAATTTCGTACTCCGGATCAAGCTCGCCGCATGTGCAATCGCATTCCGAACGGTAGTAATGCACTGGCCGGCCGGTCACTGCGCTGAACACGTAGGCGGCGTAGTCGCTCAGCACCGTCGTGCGATCAATAGCATCGATGAGGTGCCCGATGCGTTCGATGTTGGTCAGATAGTAGTTGAAGGTGATCTGGCGGTCGGGATTGCTGGCTACCAGCTGTGCAATGTCTTCGCACACGCTTGTTTCGGTTGGTTTGTCGTCGTTGCCGCACCCACCCGGTTTTCGGAACGACAGCGATGTGCCTTCCATGATGAGGGCGTCGGCGCCGGCGTTGGCAGATAGGAACGCGCGTGACCTGTCGGCGAGGAATCCGTGGAAACGGATATCGCCGGTGTAGGCGATGGCCTTGTCCGGGGTTTCGATACGGAAACCGCTGGCGCCGTAAGCGTCGTGGTCGACTTGCAGCACCGTCACTTTAATCTGGCCGACCTGCACGCTATGGCCCCATGCCACGCCCTCGATGGGTCTGGTGTGCGGGCCGCCTTCACCGCGTTCGATCGCGTAAGGCGGGTAGTCGAAATCGTCGGTCGTGTTCATCGCCTCGAGCACGGCCTTGGTCTGTACGGAGGCATACAGCGGGATGTCGCGGTCGATGTAATTGATCATCTTGCTGTGGTCGAGATGCGCGTGCGAGATAAAGACCGCTGCGTGAGCGTGCGGATCGGGATGCCAGTCATGACCGGGAACAGGAATATCGCGATCGAATATTCCCTCGATGTACGGTACGTAGCCCAAGTCCACCAGATCGGGCAGATTGCTCGGCTGCTGCGGTTCGGCGGGCTTGTACACGGTGCCAAAGTCGAAGAGAATATGGCTGTCGCCGTATTCCACGTCGATGAGATTGCCTCCGATGGTGCGGATCCCCCGGTAGAAGGTGATCCGCGTCCTCAGAGGACGACCCGACGCCGAGACCGAGGTCTCGCTATCCTTTGATGCCATTTCTTGACACTCCTTCGATGATCTGTTTGTGGAACATGATGTACAGCACGAGAATCGGTATGATGGTGATCGCGCTGGCGGCCATCTGCAATTGCACGGCAGTGCCGCTTTCGGTGGCGAAGGCGCTCAGGCCATTGCCGATCAGGCGCATATCGGTGGAATTGGTCACGAGAATGGGCCACAGGAAGGAGTTCCACCCTTGGATGAACAGCAGCAGCCCCATGGTGAACAGCGCCGGCCGCGACATGGGGACCATCACTTTCCAGATGAACTCCAAGTCGCCGCAGCCGTCGACCTTGGCCGCGTTGTAATACGTGTCCGGCACCGCGGTGAGATACTGCTGCAGATAGAAGATGTAAAATACGCTGGCCAGCGAGGGCAGGATGAGCGCCCAATAGGTGTCGATGAGCTCCAGCTGCGCGATCGTGCGGTAGTTGGTGAACACCACCACCTCATAGGGCACCATGAGCAGCGCCACCATGGCGTCGGCGAGGATCTTCTTGCCGCGGAACCGCAGCCGCACCAAAGCGAACGAGGCCAGCACCGTGGTGGCTATCGTGCCCACGGTGGACGCGGCCGAGACCAGGATGGTGTTGAAGAAATAGCGTGCGAACGGCGCCTGGCGCATGGCTTCGGCGAAGTTGCTCCAACGCAGCGTATGCGGCAGCATGGTCGGCGGGATGCTCGTCGCCTCCTGATAGCTCATCAGGCTGCCCGAAAGCATATAAATGAATGGGAATACGGTGATCAACGCCATGATGATGATGAAGACATGGATCGTTGCGGTGTTGAAATGCCTCATACCCTCCCCTTCCTCATTGCGGCCTTCGCTGCAATAATCCTCGCCGTGGCCGCCATCACATCGGCATCCTTCGCATGAGCCATATCGATGGGCGCCGGCCCGATCATTTCGACAGCTTCCGCAGCGCGAGGTTCTGCAGCAGCGTGAACACGAGTATCAGCAGGAAGAGCAGCACGGCGCCCGCCATGCCCTGGCCGTACTTGTTGTCGACGTAGAACTTGTTGTAGATGTAGAACACCGCGGTCGACGCGGCCCCGGCGATGCCAGCCTGCCCGTTGAACAGGGCATAGACCTCCGTATACACCTTGAACGAGCTGATGAAGTCGACGATGGACAGGAAGGTGAGGATCGGGATCATCTGCGGCATGGTGATGCGCCGGAACTGCTCCCATGCGCTCGCGCCGAACATATCGGCCACCTTGTAGTAGTCGGGGTTGATGCCGCGCAGACCGGAGAGCATGATGATGATGTTGAAAGCGAGCGAGGACCAGATGCCGAAGATGATCAGGGTCGGCATGTTTAGGCTCGGGTTGTTCAGGAAGTTGAACGGCCCCAAATGCACCAGGCCCAGCAGGTAGTTGATCAGGCCGTAGTCGCCGTTGAACAGGTAGCGGAAGACGATGCCGATGGCGATGACGCTGGTGAGATAAGGCACGAAGAACAGCGCTTCGAAGAAGCCCTTGGCTTTCATCCGGCTATGGATCATGATGGCAATGAGCATCGAAAGAATCAGACCGACAGGCACCACCACGAAGGCATAGAGCGCCGTGTTGATGATAGCGGTATGAAATTCCGGGTCACGCAGCACGAAGGCGAAATTGCGAAAAGCATAGAACTTCGGGTGCAGCAGACTGCCGCCTTGGAATGCCATGACGAAGATGCGGATGAGCGGCAGGATGTTGAAAGCCCCGATGAACACCAATGCGGGAAGCAGGAACAGCCAAGCCCGCGGCTGGCTTTCAGCGCTGTAATGGCCTCGAAAGCGGCCGCGGCCCGTGCGTCCTCCCTTGCGTCCAGCCCGTTTCCGGCCGATCGCCTTGGGCGCTGTAGCCTCTTCGGCCGTTGCCTCTGCGCGGCTGACGGTCATCAGTAGACCCTCGTTCCGTCGTGCTGAAAGAGATAGATGTTCGGGTAGTCGATGTTGAACGGCACCAGCTGTCCGGCGCGTATCGCGGCACGGGCGTCCACGATCGACCTGGCGTGCACGCCGTCAACGTCGAAATGCAGGACGCTGTAGCGGCCTATCATCTCGACTGATTCGATTCGGGCTTCGAACACGGCGCGCCGTGCCCCGCCAAGCGCGGCGCCTCCGCCTACCAGTGAGCCCTGCGCGGCATCGATGCCGGGTTCGGAGGCGTCTACCAAGAAGTGCTCGGGACGGATGCCCACCTGGTATGACTCCCGGTTGAGCCTGCCTCCGGCGGCCGGGTTCCGGAAGCGGCTCGCATCAAGGGCTGCGAGCGGGATGTCGAATGCCGGGCTCGTCAGCATCTTGGAGTCAGGATTATAGGCCATGTCAATGATATTGATGATCGGGTTGCCCATGAAGGTCGCGACGAACAGATTGGCCGGATCCAAGTAGAGCTGCTGCGGCACGTCGTACTGCTGCACGACACCTTCGTTCATCAGCACGATGCGGTCGCTGATCGAGAGGGCCTCCTCCTGGTCGTGCGTGACGAAAATCGTCGTGATATGCATCTCTTTGACCAGTCTGCGGATCTCGGCGCGGATGCGCAGCCGCAAGCGCGCGTCGAGATTGCTCAATGGCTCGTCGAGCAGCAGCATCTTGGGCTTCTGCACCATGGCTCTGGTGATCGCGACGCGCTGCTGCTGTCCGCCGGAGATGTCATTCGGCTTCTTGTCGGCCAGATCCTCGATATTCGTCACGGCCATGTACTGCTTGGCAATGGCCTCCGCCTCCGCCCTGCTTTTGCGGTGGGCGCCGACGCGCAACGGGAAAGTGACGTTCTCCAGCACCGTCATGTGGGGATACAAGGCGTAGTTCTGAAACACCATGCCGATGTTGCGATCCTTGGGATGCCGGTGGATGACCGACTCTCCGTCAATGCTGATGTCTCCCCCGGTAGGGTCGAGCAGCCCGGCGATGAGATTGAGCGTTGTGGATTTTCCGCAGCCGCTGGGGCCGAGCAGACACACCAGATCGCCGTCTGCGATGTCGATGCTGATGTCTTTGAGTGCCTGATGCCCGTTATCGTATGTCTTCTTGAGATTGCTGATCGTGATCGTCATGAATGTCCAATACACTTTGCGCACTAAGATACATGACCACTATAATTCGCCGTCGCATTCACGCGCCGCACTTTACCTGTTGTTTACAATGGGTTTGCCGTGACATCATGTACGCATTTCCTGCCGGGAGCCGGAAGACATCCGGGTCCCGGCAGTCATCACGCGCGTCGTCGATTCTCTATCGCTAATGCAATGCATTCCCTGCCGGGAGGCACAGCCTGCGCAGCGGCCGGTTATGCCTCGCCGCGGGGCCGCCCGCCGCGTTTGCGCCTGTCCTCAGGCCGGCCGGCAAGCCGGGGCTTGAGGAAGTCAAGAATCTGCAAGGCACGCGGATCGATCTGCGTCTCGGGATGCGTGAAATCATAGCCTTGGATGTAGGAGATGCGCTGCCAGTCCTGGATTGCGGCGTTAGAGCCCCGGTAACGCACATGGTGCTGGAGCGGCGCGCCGCCGTAAGGCAGCTCTTGACTCTCCTTTGCCACGGCGATCTGGCTGAGGTTCGAGGCGTCGAGGATGGCGATCGGCGCAACCGGTTCGAGTTCACTCGCACCCGTGGTACGGCGTTGCATGCGCGCGGGCAGCCATTCGGCCAGCCGCGACAGCAACCAGCAGACGATGAAATAGATGACCGCGGCCACCAGCAGCGTCTGCAGGATGTTGAAGTACGCCGAGCCCAAGCGGCGCGATTCCTGCAGCAGATCGGTGTATACGATGATCGAACCAAGCGCCGTATCCTTCAGGACCACGACAAGCTGGGTGACCGCGGCCGGCAGCATGGCAATGACGGCCTGCGGCACTTCGATGGACAGCAGGGAGCGCAGCGGACTCATGCCGAGCGCTATAGCAGCCTCGCGCTGGCCTCTGGGCAGATTGCCGACTCCGGAGCGCACCAGCTCGGCGATCACCGAGCCGTTATACAGGATCAGCCCCAACACCACCGCGTAGAAGGAAGCAGCGTCTGAAATCCCTATAGCCGAGAAAAGCCTCCAGAAGAAGATCATGAAGAGCAGCACCGGCACGGCCCGGCAGAATTCCACGATCACCGAGCAGACCGCGCGCACAGGCCATAGGGGCACGAGTCTGCCGATGCCGAAGACAATTCCGAAGACCACGGCGCCGATCACTGCGACGACAGCGGCCTCAATCGTGCCGATGATACCGGGAAGATAGAAATCCGTCCATGCTTCAAGCGAAAGCGCCGGTTTCCACAGCGCGCCGCTGAGTTGGTTCTGGCCGTGCGGCGGGGCGCTCAGCCGCAGCAGCACGAGTGCCAGCAGCCCGAGCAGCACCAGCACCCCGATGACATTGGCGACAGCGATCTTGCGCCGGGTGCGCGGCCCCGGCTCATCGAACAGCAGCGACGAGGAAGCTCGATTGCTCCGGCGACGCTGCACCTTCACAGGAGTAGGTTTCGGCGAAACCGGATTCGCGGATGGCGCAGCCGAACCGGCAGGGCTCATCGCCAATGCAGAATTCCCACTCATCGTCTTACCGCCAATCTGTTGGAAAGCCATGTCGTGAGCAGGCCGAAGGGAATAATCAGAATCACATAACCGAAGGCGAAAATCAAGAAGATGCTGACGATGGCGTTCGCATTGAATTCGATCATCGTGCTCATCAGGCTTGATGTTTCAGTGGCCACCGAGGCGGCTGCGGCAACGGTCGAGTTCTTCAGCAAAGCGATGAAGGTGTTGCCCAACGGCGCCACTGCACCGCGGAACGCCTGAGGAAGAATGATCAATAAGGCCGACTGCCCGAAGCTGAAGCCCAATGATCGGGCCGCCTCCGACTGGCCGATCGGCACGGTGTTGATGCCCGAGCGCAACGATTCGCACACGAATGCGGAGGTGTAGAGGGTCAGACCGGTGACCGCCAGCCAGAAGAAATTCATGTTGAAATTGCTCGAAAACTGGAATTTCAACTGTCCGAAGACCCCCAGCACCATGAAGACCATGATGATGGTCAACGGGATGTTCTTGAACAGCTCCACATAGCCCGAGGAGAATATCCTTAGCGATGGCACCGGGGAGATTCTCAGAATGACAAGAATCACGCCGAGAATCATGGAGAACAAGGCGCTCCACAAAGTCAATTCAACGTTGACCACGAACGCGCCGACGATGTTGTATTGGCTGAACAGCCGTATCACGTCATCCATTGCACCTCACCTGCAACCGTTGGCACACCCTGCCGGGCGCGCCGCGTATACCTGCACGAAGAAGAGCATCCTGCCGCCGCGGAAGCCATGGCTGGCCCTGCGGCGGCCGAAAGCCTCTCTCACAGATTCTGGACCCAGCTCGCATCGCCGATGTTGGTGGGCGGGTTGAACTCCGCGTTCGGCGTATAGCCCGTGCCCTTCGTGGCATTGTCCACAGCCTTCTTCCATGACCCATCCTTGATCATGTCCTCGATGGCGCTGTTGATCTTCTTGACCATATCCGTTTTGCCCTTCTGCACCCCAATGCCATACGGCTCCTTAGAGAACGGCGTGCCGAGCACCTTGAGCTGACCGTTGCCCTTGGCCGCAGCCAGACCGGCGAGGATGATGTCATCGGTGGTCACGGCGTCAACGGTCCCGGAGATGAGCGCGGTGACGCATTCCGCGTAACCGGGCTGTTCCATGAGCTGCACCTTGTTGGAATACTCCTGCTTGACGCGCTCGGCCGAATTCGAGCCGGTCACGGAGCACAGGTTCTTGCCGTTCAGCGTCTTGGGGCCGGTGATGGACTTCTCATTGGAGCGCACCAGGATGTCCTGGGCGGCCACGAAATACGGTCCGGCGAAATCGATGACCTCAGAACGAGGCTTGTTCATCGTGTATGTCGCCACGACCATGTCCACCTGCTTGTTCTGCAGCAGGCTTTCGCGCTGGCTGGAAGGAGCCTCCTTCCAGACGATCTGATCTTCGGAATAGCCGAGCTTCTTGGCGACATAACGTGCCACGTCAGTGTCGAGGCCGGTGTAGCTGTTGCCTTGCTTGAAGCCGAGGCCGGGCTGATCAAATTTGATGCCGATGGTGATCTTCTTGCCGCTGTCGGACTCCGATCCGGACGACGAGCCTCCGCACGCCGCCATCGACGCCATCGCCGCAAGGGATGCCGCTGCGGCAATAGTCCTCGTAATCATGCGCTTCATCATGTGCTCTCTTTCTCACTCTCTTCTTGGGTGATTGGTTGGTGTTTTCGATTATGAGATAACGGTTAAGGGTAAACTTCCGTCCGCGCCCTCCCCACATCGGGCAGAGGACGTCAATGCGTGAGAATCTTGCCGAGGAAGTCTTTGGCCCGCTCGCTCTTCGGATTCTCGAAGAACTCCTCCGGCGTGCCCTCCTCGAGGATCTGCCCATCGGCCATGAACACGACGCGATTAGCAGCCTGACGCGCGAAACCCATTTCGTGCGTGACCACGATCATCGTCATGCCCTCTTTGGCCAGGTTCACCATGACGTCGAGAACCTCGTTGATCATCTCCGGATCCAGGGCCGAGGTCGGCTCGTCGAAGAGCATGACCTTGGGGTGCATGGCCAGTGACCGAGCGATGGCGACGCGCTGCTGCTGACCGCCCGAAAGCTGCACGGGAAGCTTGCCGGCCTGCGAATCCACACCTACCCGCGCCAGCAACTCCATGCCTTCCTGCTCCGCCTTAGACTTGGACATTCCCCTGACTTTGCGCGGGGCAAGCGTCACATTGTCCAATATCGTCTTATGGGAGAACAAGTTGAAGGACTGGAACACCATGCCGACCTCGGCGCGGAGCTTGGTGAGCTGCCTGCCCTCTTGGGGCAATGGCTGGCCATCGATGAGTATCTCGCCCGAATCGATCGATTCAAGGCGGTTGATAGTGCGGCACAACGTCGATTTGCCCGAGCCGGATGGCCCGATGATCACCAGAACCTCGCCTTTGGACACCGACAGGTTGATGTCCTTGAGCACGTGCAGATCGCCGAAGTATTTGTTCACATGGCGCAGCTCCACCAACGGACGCCCGGCATCCGCCGTGGATCCCTCATTGGTTGCAGCGGCAGGAATATCTGCCCCGTTGGTTTTGGCCAGCGTACCGGCCATAGGCGAATCCAAGGATGTCATAAGCGTGTTGCTCCTCTCCAGCACTAATTTGAAAACCACCTTAGCGGAAAATTATTACGCTTGGAATACGAATCAGGCCTGCGCAGTGTTTCCAGCAGGACCATATGATCCGATGGAAAAGCCGTGCAGGCCTGAAATCGCAGGGCCAGCGAGGTGCCCTTGCCGCCGTCCGCATGATGAGACGGCTACGCTAAAATTGTTGTAGCCAATCAATCCTTGTCTTCATCCGGGTCGTAGTCGACGCCAGTTTCGGCGCGCTGCGCATCGGAGATCGGCGCGGGGGCGCCTGTGAGCGGATCGCGGCCGCCGCCTGCCTTCGGGAAGGCGATGACATCACGGATGGAATCCGTCCCGGCGAGAATCGACACGGTACGATCCCAGCCCAGGGCGATGCCTGCGTGCGGCGGCGCGCCGTATTTGAAGGCCTCGAGCAGGAAGCCGAATTTCTCTTTGGCCTCCTCGGGCTCGATGCCGAGCACGTTCAGCACCCGATCCTGGATATCGTCGCGGTGGATGCGCACCGAACCGCCGCCCATCTCCTCGCCGTTGCATACGATATCGTATGAATCGCTCATCGCATGCCCCGGGTCCTTGTCGAACCTATCGATCCAATCGGCCGATGGCATGGTGAATGGGTGGTGCATCGAGGTCCACTTGGAATGCCCCACGGCCACATCGTCGTCATCCGGGTCGTCAGTGCGCTTGAACAGCGGGAAATCCACGACCCAAGTGAAGGCGAACTCGTCGGGGTGCAGCATGCCGGCGCGCCGCGCCAGTTCGACGCGGACCGCGCCCAGCAGCAGTTGGGAGGATTCGCGGGAGCCCGCGGCGAAGAACACGGCATCGCCGTCCTCCGCGCCGACTGCGGACTTCAGCCCGTTGCGCTCCTGATCCGACAGGTTCTTGGCGACTGGACCCTTGAGCTCGCCATCGGCGGTGAACTGGACATATGCCAGTCCTTTGGCCCCGCGTTGTTTGGCCCATTCCTGCCAGGCGTCGAACTGCCGGCGGGGCGTGGAAGAGCCGTTCTTGAAGACGATCGCACCGACATAGGGTGCCTGGAACACACGGAAAGGCGTGTCCTTGAAGTACTCGGTGAGCTCGACGATGGGATTGCCGAAGCGCAGATCCGGCTTGTCGGAACCATACTTATCCATGGCGTCCCGCCAGCTGATTCGCGGCAGCGGCAGCGTGACCACATAACCACGGGTTTTCCAAATCGCCGCGATGACCTTCTCGGCCATCGCCATGACGTCCTCCTGGCTCACATAGCTCATCTCGATGTCGAGCTGGGTGAACTCGGGTTGGCGGTCGGCGCGGAAGTCCTCGTCACGATAGCAGCGGGCCAGCTGGTAATAACGTTCGACGCCGCCGACCATCAATAATTGCTTAAGCAGCTGCGGAGACTGCGGCAGCGCGTACCAGGAGCCGGGCACCAGGCGGGCCGGCACCACGAAATCGCGCGCGCCCTCCGGCGTGGACTTGATGAACGTCGGCGTCTCCACTTCAGTGAAGTCCATATCCTCCAAGGCATGGCGGGCGGCACGGGTCATATCAGAACGGAGCTTGAGGCTCTTCTGCATCTGCGGGCGCCGCAGATCGAGATAGCGGTACTTCAAGCGCACGTCTTCGCCGGGAAGCTTGTTCTCGGACTCGTTCTCGAGCGCGGTCGACACCTGGAACGGCAATGCTTCCGACTTGGCGAGCACAGTGAGCTCGCGCACCACGACCTCGACTTTGCCGGTGGCCAGATGCACGTTCTCGTTGCCTTCAGGCCGTTCGCGCACCTTGCCGACCACCTGCACGACGAATTCGCTGCGCAGCGGCCTCGCGATCTCTTCGTCGTTGATGACGACCTGCACCAGACCGGTGCTGTCGCGCAGATCGATGAAGGCGACGCCGCCATGATCGCGACGACGATCGACCCAACCGGCGAGCGTGACCGTGCTGCCGATCAGCGCCTCGGTCACTTCGATGGCATGATGTGTTCTGTAAGCCGTGCGGCCCATGCTGCCTCTATTCCTTGAATTCTTGTCCATCCGTACCAAATTCTCATGCCGCGTCCGAAACGCGGCCACCCTGCAAAGCCTTGGAAATCAGGCCTTGAGACTGACGGTTTGCCGAGCGTACACAGTATCCGGCTCCCACGACTTGGGATCGGCCGGGAGCTGTTGTCCGGACACGATATCGCGCACTTCGTCGCCGCCGGTCTCCTCCTCGCTCTCGTCGCCCTCTGCAGCCGTCCCGGCATCATTGCGCGCAGCCTGTGCCGGGAACCACACATAGGGTATGCCCAGCCTGTCCGCATACCTGATCTGCCTGCCGAGCTTCACGGCCTTCGGCGCGACATCGGCGGCAATGCCCCGAGTCCGCAACACGTTGGCGATGGCGTTCGACTGCGCCCGATCGCCCTCGTTCCACACGGCGACCAGCACCGCGGCAGGAGACACACGCGATGCATGAGCTCCCGCCGTGTGCAGCATGTACGACACGAGCCGTGACAAACCGATGGACAAACCCACCCCCGGGTATCGTTTGGAGCCTTGCGCCGCCAGATTGTCGTAACGCCCGCCCGAGCAGATCGAGCCAAGCGAGTCCGCGTCCTCGAGGAAAGTCTCGTACACCGAACCCGTGTAGTAATCCAACCCGCGCGCGATCTTGAGATCCGCGATCACCGAGCCCGGGCGGATTTTCGCAGCCTCGTCCACGATCATTGCCAGCGTATCAAGACCTTCGCGGGCCAGCGCATAGGCGTCGTTGTCGTGGCCGATGCCGCAGCTGCCGCAGAGCATATCAAAACGTTTGCCGAGCTCGGCACCATTGTCGGCAGTCAGCTGCGCGAGTTCGAGGCAGGCTCTCGCCTGGGACTCGTTCGCCCCGCAGGATTCGATCAGCAGTCGCACCACTTCGTCGGCGCCGACCTTGTCGAGCTTGTCGATCTCGCGCAGCACGCCTTCGATGTCGCTCAGCCCAAGCCCGCGATAGAATCCTTCGGAAAGCTTGCGGTTGTTGGCATGCACCGTAGCCTTGGGCAGTCCGAACGCACGCAGCTCCTCCAGCGCGCTGACCATCACCAGCGGCAATTCGACCTCGTAATGCGCCGGGAGATCGCCATTGCCCACCACATCGATGTCGGCCTGCACGAATTCGCGGAAACGGCCCTCCTGCGGGCGTTCTCCTCGCCACACCTTCTGGATCTGCCAGCGCTTGAAAGGAAAGGCGAGCGAGCCCGAATGCTCGACGACGTACCGGCTCAGCGGCACAGTCAGATCGAAATGCAGACCGAGCCGATCCTCGATCGGAGTATCGGATTCATGGCCGACCTCCTGCAGACGCGAAAGCAGGTAGATCTCTTTGCTGGTCTCGCCTTTTTTGAGTAGACTGGCCCCCTGCTCCACCGCGCGTGTCTCGATGCCGATGAAACCATTCAGCTCGAAAACCCTACGCAGCGTATCGATGACGCGCTGCTCCACGACCCGTTCGGAAGGAAGCCACTCCGGAAATCCTGATATTGATGCACCTTTTGACACGATTCCCTATAATAGGTGAGGTCGCGGAAAAACACGGGAACAACTCCCGCGCCTGCGTACCCTGTGCACCACAAGCCGTAAGGAGCTGGCCATGGCCGACGAAACCGTCACCGAATCCGAACACACCCCTAAGACCACCGAACAGCCCGCGACGCCACAGGCCGTGGCTTCGACGTCAAAGGCCCCCGCACCCAAGGCTTCGGTGCCCAAGCCGCATATCCCCTCCCCTGCCGCACTGGCGAAGAAACCCGTGAGGCACAAGGTGCCGGTTCCAGCAAATGTCCACTCGCAAGCCGATGTCAAGGCCGCCGAGGCCTTCGGCCGCGTGGACGAGCAGGGCACGGTATTCGTGCGCGAAGGGGAAGCGGAGCGCGAGGTCGGGCAATTCCCCGGCGCGGCCAATGAGGAAGCGCTGAGCCTGTATGCGCATCGCTTCCTCGATCTCAAGTCGAAGCTCGAGGTCTTCGCTACGCGCCTGGATGCGGCGAATATCAAACCGCGCGAAATTGACGAATCGATCAAATCGCTTGGCGAAGAGGTCGCGAGGCCGGCGGTCGTCGGTGATATCGCGTCTTTGCGGGCGCGATACGAGGAATTGAAGAAGTCAGGCTCGGCAAAGAAAGCGGAACTGGCGAAGGCGCGCCGGGAGGCCACGGCGAAAGCGGTAGCCGAACGCACAGCGATTGTGCAGAAGGCCGAGATGCTTGCGGCGTCGTTGGACGACACGACGAACTGGCGATCCACCGCCGACAAGTTCCGTTCCCTGTTCGACCAGTGGCAGCAGCATCAGCGCACATCGGTCAAAATCGACAAAGCTGACGCCGACGCGCTGTGGAAGCGCTTCTCCTCGGCGCGCACCGTGTTCAATCAGGCCCGGCGCAAGTGGGCTCAGGCGCGCGACAGCGAGCGCAGCGAAACCAAACATGCCAAAGAGCAGATCATCGCCGAGGCCAACGAGCTCAAGGATTCGACGGCATGGGGCGAAACTTCGCGCAAATTCAACGACCTTATGGACCGTTGGAAGCAGGCTGGACGCGCCGGCCGCACCGAGGACGACGCGCTGTGGACGCGCTTCCGCGAGGCTGCTGACACGTTCTTCAACGCACGTCAGGCCGATCGCGAACAGACGAACTCTTCCGAACGGGAGAATCTGATCAAAAAGGAGGAGCTGCTCACGAAAGCCGAAGCGCTCGTCCCGGTCAAGGACGCCAAGGCGGCCAAGCAGGCTCGCCAGGCGCTGGCTGCGCTCCAGGAGCAGTGGGACGAAATCGGCTATGTGCCACGTGAGGATATGCGCCGCATCGAAGGCCGGCTTGATGCCGTAGACAAACAGATCAAAGCGGTCGAGGATGCCGAGTGGAAGAGCCGTGACCCTGAGGCCGACGCCCGCAAGTCGAGCTTCGAAGAGCAGCTGACCGCTCAGCTCGCCGAATTGGACGAGCAGATCGGCGCGGCTGGCGATCCCAAGAAGAAAGCCAAGCTCGAAGCCGAAAAAGCAACCAAAGAGCAGTGGCTCAATGCTGTGAAGTAGGTCGGTGGCTCTTTGGCAACGAGAACCAAAGGCCACCGACCTACGCCATCCGGCTTTTTTCTGCCAGTACGCGAGGCAATTGGCAGAAAAAACCACTGCGCAATAAGCAGCCAAACAATGCGCAATGGCCCGGTTGCAACCTGCATCAACAGGTTGCAACCGGGCCATTGCCATATGCCTTTCGGGCTCAGCTACACTATAGCCAGTGTCAACTATGCTGCTCGGCGCCGTCCTCGGCAATGTCGTCGTTGGGACTATCGCCCGATTCATCCAAATCGTTCGCGCCCACTGAAGCGACGACCAGCTCGTCCTCGTCTTCCGGCTTGGGTTCCTCGAAAGCCACGCCCTTGAAGGTGAACTCCCCGAGAATGCCCTCGCCTTCGGAATCGACCAAGACACGCTGCCCGTCTTCGAGCTTGCCCATCAGAATCTGCTCGGAGATGGCATCCTCGATGTCGCGCTGGATGACGCGGCGCAACGGACGCGCGCCAAGCAGCGGGTCAAAGCCCTTCTGCGCGAGCAAATCCTTGGCGCTCTCAGTCAGCTCCAGCGACATATGGCGTTCGAAAAGACGATCATTGAGCTGTGCGATATCGAGATCGACGATCTGACGGACCTGCGGCTCGGTGAGCTGTTGGAAGACGATGATGTCATCCAAACGGTTGAGGAACTCGGGACGGAACTGCTGCTTGAGCTCGCTCGTGACCTGGTCCTTCATCCGCTGGTAGCTCGTCTCGACGTCCGAACCAAGGTTGAAACCGGTATTGGCCGCCTTGGCGATGTCGCGCGTACCGAGGTTCGTGGTCAGGATGATGATCGTGTTCTTAAAATCGACCTTGCGTCCCTGGCCGTC
This sequence comes from Bifidobacterium sp., assembly GCF_022640935.1. Lineage (GTDB taxonomy): Bacteria > Actinomycetota > Actinomycetes > Actinomycetales > Bifidobacteriaceae > Bifidobacterium. The sequence continues at coordinate 87,704 of NZ_JALCCV010000003.1, read as the reverse complement.
GGTCAGATGGCCATCATCCAGCACCTGCAGCAGAGTATTGAAGATGTCGGGGTGGGCCTTCTCGATCTCATCGAACAGCACCACGGAAAATGGCTTACGCCGCACCTTCTCGGTGAGCTCGCCGCCCTCTTCGTAACCGACATACCCCGGAGGGGCTCCGAAGAGCCGCGAAGCCGCGTACTTTTCGGAGAATTCGGACATGTCGACGCGAATCAGCGCATCCTCGTCGTCGAACAGGAACTGCGCCAGCGTCTTGGCCAGCTCGGTCTTGCCCACGCCGGTGGGTCCGGCGAAGATGAACGAACCCGCAGGGCGCTTCGGATCCTTCAAACCGACGCGCGTGCGCCGGATCGAACGGGACAGGGCCGAAACGGCCTCGTCCTGGCCGATGATGCGTTTGTGCAGTTCGGATTCCATGCCCAGCAGCTTCTTGGATTCAGCCTGAGTGAGCTTGAAGACCGGGATACCCGTGCTGTTCGAGATCACCTCGGCGATCACGTCCTCGTCCACGACCATCTTGACGTCGGAGCCGCCTTCGCGCCAAGAGGCCTCTTTCTCCTTGCGCTGGGCCTCGAGCTTCTCCTGGCTGTCGCGCAGCTCGGCGGCCTTTTCGAAGTCTTGGTCCTTGATCGCCTTGTCCTTCTGAGCTGAGATCTTCGCGATCCTCGCATCGAGCTCTTTAAGCTCGGGCGGGGCGGTGAGCCGCTTGATGCGAAGCCGGGCACCGGCCTCGTCGATCAGATCGATGGCCTTGTCGGGCAGGTTGCGGTCTTGGATGTAGCGCGCGGAAAGCTCGGCAGCCGATTGCAACGCGCCATCGGTGATCGTGACATGATGATGGTTCTCGTAGCGTTCGCGCAGGCCTTTGAGGATCTCGATGGTCTCGGCGATCGTCGGCTCATGGACCTGGATAGGCTGGAAACGGCGCTCCAGCGCAGCATCCTTCTCAATATACTTGCGGTATTCGTCGGTGGTCGTAGCCCCGATGGTCTGCAGCTCGCCGCGTGCCAGCAAGGGCTTGAGCATATCGGAGGCGCCCAACGCACCGTCCGCGCTGCCTGCGCCCACGATGGTGTGGATCTCGTCGATGAACAGCACGATATCGCCGCGCGTCTTGATCTCCTTGAGCACTTTCTTGAGCCGTTCCTCGAAGTCGCCGCGGTAGCGCGAACCGGCGACCATCGAACCCAAGTCAAGCGAGTACACCTGCTTGTCCTTCAAAGTCTCAGGCACATCTCCCACGCTGATCTTCTGCGCCAAGCCTTCGACGACGGCTGTCTTGCCGACGCCCGGCTCGCCGATCAGCACAGGGTTGTTCTTCGTGCGGCGCGAAAGCACGACCATGACGCGTTCGATCTCGTTCGACCGCCCGATGACCGGGTCCAGTTTGCCTGCCTCGGCCTCGGCCGTAAGGTTGCGCCCAAACTGGTCGAGGATAGCCGAGCCGGTCTGCCGGGCCTTGTCCTGCACGCCGCCTGCATTGGCGAGATCGCCCTTGGCTGTGGCATCCGGAGTGGTCGAGTTGCCACGGATCATGTCGATGGTGGAACTGCGCAGTTCTCCCAGATCCACATCCATCTTGATGAGCACCTGGGTGCCCACGCCTTCGCCTTCGCGTATCAGGCCGAGCAGGATATGCTCGGTGCCGATATAGCTGTGCCCCAGCTGCAGCGCCTCGCGCAGACTCAGCTCCAGCACCTGCTTGGCATGCGGCGTGAACGGGATGTGCCCGTTCGGCGCGGCATTGCCCTTGCCTATCATTTCCTCGACCTGCTTGCGGGTGTCTTCGAGGTTCACGCCTTTCACCGCGAGCGCCTTGGCAGCGACTCCTTCGCCTTCGCGTATCAGGCCGAGCAGCAGATGCTCGGTGCCGATATAGTTGTGCTGGAGCGCTCTGGCCTCTTCCTGTGCCAACACGATCACACGCCTGGCACGGTCGGTAAACCGTTCGAACATGCTTGTCCTTCCACTTCTTGATAATCTACTTCACTCTACCGATTCGCGGTGACGTTTATTTCCTGGCTTCTGCGAATTGCGCTGAGAACGCAACGGGGCGATATGCTTGAAGGCATCAGTCGGCAGCTCGAGGAGGATGCTATGGACGACCAGCGGCAATTGCATATCAACGACGGCGGCAAGGCTCGCCCGGAAGGCGGCGGCGCAAGCGGATACGACGCCGATATCGTCGTCGGCTTGGACGGCTCGCCTGAGTCTTTCGCCGCCCTGCGGTGGGCCCTGCGCGAGGCCGAATGCAGCCGGCAGCGCGTCAATGCGGTGTTCGGATGGACGCCATCCTGGGAGCTGGGCGCCGAACCGGACAACGACAAAGACTGGGACACCATGCGCGAGCGTATGCTCGGGCGATTGCACGGCTGGGTCAAGGAGGCGAGCAAAGGGCTTGACATTGACCTGGGAAAGATCGAGCTTACGCCGGAGCGGGCCTCTGGCGAAGCAGCCTTGCTGCGCATCGGATCGCATGCCCAGCAGATCGTCGTCGGGCGACGCAGCATGGGGCGCGTGATGCGCTGGCTGACGAATTCGACATCCTCCTCGCTGGCCGAGGAGTCGCAGGTGCCTGTCACGATCGTGCGTGGTGCGGACGCCGACGAGCATGACGTGCAAGGCGGCATCGCCGCAGCCCTAGGGCCGACGGTTTTGGGGCCGGCGGCCGGCGATGATCGGGTCAAGCCGGAGAACGGATCGGGCGCCGAAGCCGCTGGCCGGACAATCGTGGTAGGCGTGGACGGCTCCCCCGCTGCCGACCGTGCGTTGCGCTTCGCCATATGCCGCGCTGCTCTGCACCATGCCTCCGTGCATGCCGTATACTGCTGGCAATTCAAAGAGCTCGGCGTCATCCCGGGCTACGAGAACGCGATAGCCCCCATTGAGGCCGGTCAGGAATACGCGGCGAAGCTTGTCCGTGACATTGTCACAGCCCGAATTCACGACTCGCCGGCCACGGCCGAGGCTCTGTCCATCAGCACGCACGCCTTCCACGTTTCCGCGGTCAAAGGGCTGCTCAGCGCCTCACGCTACACGGACCACATCGTGATCGGCACCAGGGGCCTGGGCGGGCTAGACGCGCATTTCCTTGGATCAGTTTCGAGGCAGGTCGTAAATCTGGCTCAATGCACCGTCACCGTCGTGCACTGAGCAACGCATACTCACGCCTTATCGTTCTTGTTCTTATCGTCACCATTGCGGCTGCTGCCATCTGCCTTGCCATCATTTGCGCCGGTCTTGGCCTGAGCAGCATCGGCAGGAGCATTCGCTTCGGCGCCGTCAGGCGCCCCCTCGGTTTCAGTGCCGTCCTCGGCGGCAAGTTTTTCGATGAGTTCGATTTCGCTGCGCTCCTCGCGCGGCGTCTGCGCGAGGACGTCGATATGCAGATCGTCGAATGCGGTCTCGGGCTGCACCCACAAGCGGCTGGGCTCCGGCGGATCGATCTCGGAGTGCTCACCGCACCCGTGATCGATGGACACCACGCGGCCGTCGTCCGGACTCCATTTGTTGGCGCATACCCCGAATAACACGTTAAGATCGCCCTTGAGCGGGATGAAGAAGCCGCAGGTGGAGCACACCTCGCCCGCCGCCGTCTTGGTCGAAAGCGATTTGGGGCCGTGCTGGCCCTCATACCAGCGTTTCGCCGTCTGCGAGCGGCCAAGGAGGCTCATCACATGCCGCCGTGAAAGGTCGAACTCCTCCACGGCATCGTCGACATCCTGCTGCGAAGCCGTAAGCCGGGCCTGATCTTGCCCGGCGCCGCCGGTTTGGCCGTCAGCGCCGGCATTATCAGCATGGTCGTCGCCAAATTCGCCCGCCGGAGACTCGTGTGCGGGTGCCGTCGAAACTGAATCCATTGCCGCGGCGCTTTCTGGAGTGCCAGCGGAATCGGCAGAATCATCGCGCGTGGATTCGGTTTTGCGAAAACCGTCCTCAAGGCGCGGATCATTGGGATCGGTGCCGATCGAATCGGTCACTGACAGATCGGCCGCCGTGAGGCGGTCCTTCCACGGCACCCATTGAGGCGGCCGCAACGCGCTGTCAGTGGGAATCAGCGTGGCCTCGTTCACGGTCCATCGGCCGAGCTCTGCGTCGTGATACAGCGTGACCGACCACTGCCAGCCCTCGTAGCCTCGGTTCAGCGCGACGAAGCGGAAATCGGTGACGTCGCCACCAAGCTCGATGCTCTGTACGAATCCGCCGACCAGGCTTGGGTCTTCGGCTGTCTCACTGGCCGCCTGGCGGGCGAGATCGCTCGCTTCAAGCAACGGGTCGCCCGATGCCGATTGCCCCGATGGTGATTCACCATGCGTTGATTGGCTCAGTGCCATGCCGCGTGATATTTCGTCGCCGGGCGTCCTATCATTCGATGATGTTGTGCTCATATTCAATCCTGTACGTCGAAATCGTCTGCGACAGCGCGCAGCAGTGTGGCGAGCTTCTTGCTCTCCACAGCCGACGGATAACGGTGACGTCGCAAGGCGTTGCCCGCCGAGTCAAGCAGTTTGATGAGATCTTCTACGATAGCCACCATGTCGTCGGGCTTGGGTCGTGTCGCCTTCACAATCGACGGGGCAGGGCCAGCCACGCTCAGATCCATGGCCTGGGGCCCCTTGCGCCCGTCCACCACTGAGAATTCGACTTTGGCGCCTTTGCGCAGGGTAGACACTCCCGCAGGCAACGCCATCTTGGGGAGGAACACATCCTTCCCGTCGTCGCCGGTGATGAACCCGTATCCTTTGTTCGCATCGAACCAACGTACCCGTCCGCTGGGCATATCACACCTCACTCGTTCCGACTCGTTCTTCCGCGGGATCGTCCATGCGCCCCGCGAACCAAATCACCAGTTTAGCGCAACCCGAGCCGGGCGCCGCATCCCTGCGCTGCAGGCACATCCTAGGCTGAAGCCGGTTTGTTCGCCTTAGGCTCCTTGTTTCGCCGCGCACGCCTCTCCGTTTTCTGCCGAGGCTTCGTCTTGCCCTTGGACCGTGCGCCTGCATCATCCTTGTGCGGAGGCATCGGCACGTTTCCGGCAGACAGCGCCACTGTGAGCGTCAATCCGCCACCAGGAGTGGTGGAGGCGCAGATGAAGCCATGATGCGCCTTGACCACGGACTGCGCGATCGACATGCCCAGTCCGGTACCGCCCTTCTGCCGGGCCCGCGAAGGATCGGCAGTATAGAAACGCTCGAATATCTGCGATTGGGATGAATCCGCAACGCCCGGGCCATGGTCGATGACCTGCACCACTGCGTAGTTCGTCCCTGTATTCAGGGACTGGCCGACCTCAGCGGCCTCGAGGAAATGGCGCAGCGAGGTTCCATCGGAAACCATGTGCGAGAGGCTCAGCGGATCGATAGCGGCCGGGAATACACCCAGCGCCACTTCGACCGGGGAATCCGGCGGCGTGTAACGGTGGATATTGCCCACGATATTGGTCACGACCTGCCGCAGCCGCGACGAATCCCCTGTCAGAGTCACACCGGGAAGCGGAACCGCCTCGAAGCATAGCATGGCGCCTTGCGAACCTGGTTCGAGATGAAGCGTGCCGCATGTGATGCTCCGGTCCGGATCCAGCGCGTGCAGGTCGTCGGCCGCGTCGGCGAGCAATCCGGTCAGCCGCACTTGCTGGGTGATGTCGATTCCCCGGCCTTCGTCAAGCCGCGCCAAGGAGAGCAGATCCTCGACCAGCACCGTCATGCGCGAGCTCGACGCCTCGATATGGGCTATGGACTCGTCGGCCCGCTCCAAAGCGCCGGGCATGTCGCGCTGCATTGCATAGAGCTCCGAATAGCCGTGAATCGTGGCAAGCGGCGTGCGCAGCTCATGGCTGGCATCAGAGACGAAGCGTTTCATCTTCTCTGTGCTCTTCTCCTGCTCGCGGAAACTGCGCTCGATGCGCGCCAGCATGGTATTGAGCGAGGCTGCGAGTGAGCCGACTTCCGTGTTTTCCGGGGCCGCGGGGACTCGCTGGCTGAGGTCGCCGGCGGCGATTTTGGCGGCTGTCTTCTCGATGCGTTTCAATGGCGACAGTGTCTGCTGGATCAGCAGCGAGGCAATGACGCCGCCGAGCAGCACGATGGCTATGCCCACCATCGCGCAATAGCGTGTCAGGGTGTTGACTGTGTCGATCTGGTCGCTCAGCGACAGGCCGATATAGACCACGCCGCCAACCCTGGTGGTGTCGTCATCGAGTTTCGCCACCCACCGCAACGCCACCACCCGCCACGGCGCCTGCGCGGCCATGAGCGTTGCGCGCGAGACCGGCCCTTCTCCCACCTTCACGCTCGCCGGGGCAGTGAAGGGCCGGTCGAGCTCCACATCACCCATGGAGCCGTTCGGCGGCAGAATGGGCACTGAGACGACGTCATCCTTGAGCGTGGGAACCAGCAAATCGCCCACGATCTTGTTCTTTGTATCCCGCATCTGCAGGAAGTAGTCGGTTGGGCCGGCGCTGCCTTGCTGCGAGTCCTTATTGCGCAGCAGGTCTATGTTCTCATAGACCAGCTGCGCCTGATCCATGAGCTGCGTGTTTGTCCGCTCGAGCATGTAGTTGCCCACCAGCTCACGGATCGACAGCGTCATCCCTGCGGCGCCAATCATGAGCAGGGCGAGCGTGACCGCAAGGACCTTGGTGCTCAGCGCAATGGCATCGAAACGTCGGCGCACGGCCCGGCGCAGCCAGCCGAACAGTCGGAAACGCGCAGGCATGCCTGCATCCGCCGACATCAGGCGCCCTGGCTCGTTTTCGGCTCACGGATCATGTAGCCGATGCCGCGTTTGGTCTCGATCAGCGGCACGACCTTGCGTTTGCCGCCTTGGCCGTCATCCACTTCGATCCCGTCGACCTTCTTGCGCAGATACGAGATATAGGATTCCACAATGGCCGCATCACCGCCCCAGTCGTACTGCCAGACGTGGTCGAGGATCTGCGCCTTGGACAGTACACGGCCCTCATTGTCCATAAGATAGCGCAGCAGCTTGTATTCCGTGGGGCTCAGATCGATGCCTTGGCCGGCGCGTGAGACATCGTGGGAGTCTTCGTTGATTTCAAGATCGCCGACGCGGATGATCGGATCGTCCTCGATCTGATCGCGGGTCCGCCGCAGAATGGCACGGATCCGCGCCACGACTTCCTCGAGGCTGAACGGCTTGGTGACATAGTCGTCGCCGCCGACGGTCAATCCCATGACTTTGTCCTGCGTGTCATCGCGAGCCGTGAGAAACAGCACGGGGGCGGTGATGCCCTCCTGGCGAATGCGCCGGGTCACCGTGAACCCATCGATATCAGGCAGCATGACGTCCAAGACGATGAGATCGGGCTGGATCTTCTCGATAACCTCAACTGCCTGCGAGCCGGAAGCCGCGGTCTCAACCTCGAATCCGGCGAAATGAAGGGACGCGACAAGCAGCTCACGGATAGAGGGCTCGTCGTCGACAACAACAATCGATGCTTCAATGGAATTGCTCATGCCCACCAGCTTGGTCCGAAGTGCTGAAGGTTTCCTGAATGTTCGCTGAGCCTTGCGCAACAACATCGTCGGAATTCTTGGAGTAGAGCCGCTCCCCACCTCGTTTCCTTGCGTGTCGATGACGGGCGCGACGCAGCCGTTGACGACGCCGCAGCGCCAGCGCTACCACAATGCCAATGATCAATGCAGCCAGGCCCACGCCCATCAGCGCCGCTCCCAGCCGCGAAACGCCGCTCGCCGTCGAAGTCTGTTTCAGGGTGGCGATCCGGTCCATCATCGCCATCGCGGAACCCGACCAGTCCGGGCTCTCCCCTTTGGTCAGCGGCTCCAAGGCAGCTGCTGAAAGCTCGTCGGCGGTTTCCTTGCTTCTGAGCCATTCATCGGATCCGGATGAGACGACAACCACGAGGTTGCCGTCGCTGGAAGCCACGGCGAGCATAACAGTGTTTGGTGCGGGCTTGGTCGATCTGAGCACATCCTCGGCCCAATGTTCGGGATTGGAGACATCGCCGAATGTGGACACATACAGCAGCCTGACGGTGACGCCGGTCTCGGCGTGCGTTTTGGCGATGGCATCGCTGATCGCCCCGACATTGTTCCCCAGCAGATTCTCGGTGTCAGTGATATTGTCCGTCACCGTCAGCTCGGCGTTCGGCGTCTGAGACTGCTCCGGAGCGGGGGTGCCTTCGTCGGCGATCCCGGCCGCGGGAAGCAGCATGCAGGCCAGCGCCGCGACCATGGCGGCCAGCAGCATGGCAAGGCTGCGCAAGGCGCCCAGCCAGTTATAATCGCACCTCGACACGCCGAAGGGGTGGAAAACACCCAAGCCTTCGACCACATCACCTGCTTTTCCTCGCCTGATCTTCGTCGCCCGCATAGCCTCTAGAGTAGCGGCCGGGTCCACCAACCTGGGCGCTGAAGCAATCTATGCACGATCTACCGCACGATCTAAGGAGTCATCATGGCACAGTATCAAGTGGACTCGGAGGCAATCCAGTCCTCAAGCGCGGCGGTATCCGCCTCGGTTTCCTCGATTCGCGAGGCCGTAGCCGGCATGTACGCCAACCTCGCCGCACTGCAGGATGTGTGGCAGGGAGCAGCTTCGACGCAATTTTCAGCCGTGGCCGAACAATGGCGAGGCGCGCAAAGGCAGATGGAAGCCTCTCTGGAATCCATCCAGAACGCCTTGGCCCAGGCCTCGACCGTCTACGCGGACGCCGAGACGCAGGCCTCGCATCTCTTCGCACGCTGAGAATCGTGCACCGACCGACATCATATAGACAGGAATCCTACGGATACGTCGAGGCCCCGATCCATAGCGGATCGGGGCCTCGACGCTTGCCATCCCGAGGGACGGCTTGAACTCACCTAGCTAGGCTCAGTAACCCATGTCAGGGTTCGGCGCCGCGGCTGCTGCCGGCGGCTCCGGTTTGTTGGCCACGACGGCCTCGGTGGTCAAGAACAGTCCTGCGATCGACGCCGCGTTCTGCAACGCCGAACGGGTCACCTTGACCGGGTCGGCGACGCCTGCGGCAAGCAGATTCTCGTAGTCGTTCGTAGCGGCGTTGAAGCCTTCGCCGTCAGGCAGCTCGCGCACCTTGTTGAGCACGACATCGCCCGAAATGCCGGAATTCTGCGCAATCTGCTTGATCGGAGCCTCGATGGCGCGGAATACGATGGCCGCACCCGTCGCCTCTTCGCCGCTCAAGCCGGTGATCGCTGCGGAGCTCTCCGCCTTCTTGGCGGCCTGGACCAGCGCCACGCCGCCCCCGGGCAGCAGACCTTCTTCGATGGCGGCCTTGGCGTTGCGCACGGCATCCTCGATGCGATGCTTGCGTTCCTTGGCCTCGACCTCAGTGGCCGCGCCGACCTTGATGACGGCCACGCCGCCAGCAAGCTTGGCCAGCCGTTCCTGCAACTTCTCACGGTCGTAATCGGAATCGGTGTTCTCGATCTCGCCGCGAATCTGGGAGACGCGCGCAGAGACCTCGTCCTTGGAACCGCCGCCGGAGACGATGGTGGTTTCGTCCTTGGAAACGATGACTTTCTTGGCGGTGCCGAGCACGGACATGTCAATGGAGTCGAGCTTCAGGCCCAGCTCGTCGGACACGACCTGCGCACCGGTCAGAATGGCCATGTCCTGCAGCATCGCCTTGCGGCGGTCGCCGAAGCCCGGGGCCTTGACGGCGCAGGAATTGAAGGTGCCGCGGATCTTGTTGAGGATCAGGGTCGGCAGCGCCTCGCCATCGACATCCTCCGCGATGATCAGCAGCGGCTTGCTGCTCTTCATGACGAGCTCGGCGATATGCACGACATCCTGCTGGCTCGAGAGCTTGCCGGAAGTGAGCAGAATGTAGGGATCGTCGAGAACGGCGGTCTGCTCTTCGGCGTTGGTCACGAAGTATGGGGCGATATAGCCCTTGTCGAAGCGCATGCCTTCGGTAAACTCGAGGTCCAGACCGAAGCGGTTGTTGTCCTCGACGGTGACCACGCCATCCTGGCCGACCTTGTCGAGCGCCTCGGCGATCTGTTCACCGACCTCAGGGTCAGCGGCGGAGATCGTCGCAGTGGCCGCGATCTGGTCCTTCGTCTCGACTTCCTTCGCGGAAGCGACCAGCTCCTTGACGATTTCGTCGGACGCCTTTTCGATGCCGCGACGCAGTGCGATCGGGTTCGAGCCGGCGACTACATTCTTCAGTCCCTCGTGCACGAGGGACTGAGCGAGCACAGTCGCGGTGGTCGTGCCATCGCCCGCCACGTCATCGGTCTTCTTGGCGACCTCCTTGACCAGCTCGGCGCCAATGCGCTCGTACGGATCCTCGAGTTCGATCTCCTTGGCGATCGACACGCCGTCATTCGTGATGGTCGGAGCGCCGTAGCTCTTGTCGAGCACCACGTTGCGGCCCTTGGGTCCAAGGGTCACCTTGACGGTATCGGCGAGCTTATCGAGGCCCGCGAGCATTCCCTGACGAGCTTCCTCGTCATATGCAATCATTTTTGCCATTGTTCCTCCACATATGGCTACACGGACAGTTCCACACCGGATCAAAGGATGACGACCGACCGTCAGCTGCCGATTATCACTCTCCAGCTCCGAGTGCTAATTGGGAGATTAGCACTCGATATGCTCGAGTGCCAACACGGCGCTTTCAATTGCGCTGTTGGCAAGAAAAATCACAAGGGCCCCGACTTTCAAGTCGGGGCCCTTGTGTTAGGAATCAGAGCCGATCCAAGTCGTCAGGGCTTATGCCCTAGCACTTGGGACCAGATCGCTTATTCAGATCAACGAATCAGATCTTCGTCACCGTAGTGGCCTGCAGACCCTTAGGGCCTTGCTCGGATTCGAATTCGACCTTGTCGCCATCATCCAGCTTCTTGAAGCCGTTGCTCTGGATAGCGGAATAGTGCACGAACACGTCCTCGCTCCCATCGTCGGGGCTGATGAAGCCGTATCCCTTGCCTGCATTGAAGAACTTAACAGTGCCTTGTGCCATAATATATCATCTCTCGTTCGAGTGGCCGCGAATACATACAGAAAGCCCGGATGATTCCGGACCTCCCACCTCGCAGCTAAGAAAACATTGTAACGTTGAGCCGGGAGAAAAACGCCGAACACCGCATTCTCGTGTCACGAATGTAACAATAAAGCGCCCTGCAGGTCCGAAACGCCGATGATCGACCTTCCGCCTCGCGAGGCGCTTCACACACGAATATCCTGCAAATCAGGCCGTTCGGCCTCAGCTCATCAGCACAACGACCACGGGCGACTTGATCTGCTGCATCTGCTGCACATTGGAGATGCCCAACGTCTTCGCAACATCCTGCGCGGTCGACAGATCGGTTTCGTTCTGATACCAGACCACCGTGGCGGACGGAACCTGACCGGTGGGGGTTGCTGCAGTCACGCTGGTGTAGCCGTTGCGAGCCAGTATCGTGGCCTTGCTCGCCGCGTACTTATTGATGCGAGTGGCGTTGATGACCTGCACGGCGACATTCTTGTTGACCGTCTGCTGCGCAGGCTCCTGCGAGCTGGTCGAAGGCGAGGACTCAGGGGTCTGGCTGCTCTGCCCTGCGCTTGCCTGCGGCGTGTCCGATGCGGATGGAACGTTACTGGCCGAAGCCGCGGGGCTGCCAGCCACCTGGCTTAGCGAGGCGGCCGACTGCCATGGCAAACGGACTTTGGCTGCCTCGCCCGAATACACGCCCCAAGCCAACAGCCCGGCCAACGCAGCCACGACGATGATGACGATGAACGGCGTCAGCCGGCGCGCCACGGAGCGCCTGCCCCGATGCACGCCCACAGGGCCGTCCGGCGGGGTGTCGAACGCATCCTCGACATACGGATCGGCCGTATCCTCTTCCATACGCGCCATGGCTGTCCTTTCCCTAGAGATTCTCCCCATGAGTATATAGCGCCCTGCATGCAGGCGCCCCTGACACCAGGGCTTCGGCACGCAGCAATATTGATACCAGCCCAAGCATATATGGTGTGGCAATGGCGTATAGCCACCACGAGTCTATCGCCACCCAAAGGCCACACTCATGAATTGCGGCATGCGCCGCCGCAAGCATGCGGCGAGGAGCGCAGGTCGGTTTCGCGAATGCCCGCTCATGCGGCATGGCTAGAGTGGAGGCCATGTCTCAGACTTTTCAGGCCGCCGACGCCCGGCAAACCGTCCCAAACCCTCAGCATCCCCACCATCATGCGCAGGCCAAGCCGCTGCGCGAGCTCATCGATCCAGGCTGGGCCGAGGCACTCGCCGCCGTCGAGCCCAACGTGCACCGCATGGGCGATTTCCTGCGCGGCGAACTGTCGCAGGGCCGGCGCTATCTGCCCGCCAGCAAGAACATTCTGCGTGCCTTCACGATCCCGATCGACTCCATCAAGGTCCTGATCGTGGGCCAAGACCCCTATCCCACGCCAGGTCATCCGGTGGGCCTGAGCTTCAGCGTGGCACCCGACGTGCGGCCGCTGCCCAAGAGCCTTGTCAACATCTATCACGAACTCGGCGATGACTTGGGACTGCCGATGCCCGCCAATGGGGATCTGACGCCGTGGACGCGCAGAGGCGTCATGCTGCTCAACCGGTGTCTGAGCGTGCAGATCGGGCGGCCCAACAGCCATCAGGGCAAAGGCTGGGAGAAGATCACCGATGAGGCGATCCGCGCGCTCAACGCCAGGACGGACGAACAAGGCCGTCCCAAGCCGCTGGTCGCCATTCTGTGGGGCCGCAACGCGCAAAGCTTGGAGCCTCTGCTCACCAACGCCGTCGTCATCAAATCGCCGCATCCCAGCCCGCTGTCCGCTTCGCGCGGATTCTTCGGCTCGCGGCCGTTTTCGAGGGCCAATCAGGCACTTCGCTCCATGGGAGCCGAAACGGTGGATTGGAGCCTCCCCGCAGCTGCGCCACAAGTCGCCGCGCATGCCGCGCTTGAACCGCATCCCAGGCGCATCTCAGGCGCGGCAGTTACAATGCCTGAAGAACACAGCAACCGTATATAGCACCTAATAAACCATTTACCGATTCCGATAGAGTGAATGCCATGGCCTTATTGCCCACCCAACCGCATATATCCGCACAGCCAGATCTCGCGCCGCCGCAGCCGCGGCGCATGCCTGCTCTTTCCGGCGCCGACGTCGCGCGCGCGCACGTTTTGGCGGATCGTATCCGCGCCCGATTTTCGCAGACCCTTGTCGGCCAGGATACACTGCGCGAGTCGCTGATCGTCACGCTGGTCGCCGGCGGACATATCCTGATCGAGTCCGTGCCCGGACTGGCCAAGACCACGGCGGCGCAGACCCTTGCCACATCGGTCTCCGGCACATTCAAACGCGTGCAATGCACGCCGGACCTCATGCCGTCCGATCTCGTCGGCACGCAGATCTTCGATTTCTCCACGCAACGTTTCAGCACGCAGATCGGCCCGATCCACGCCAATTTCGTGCTGCTGGACGAGATCAACCGCTCGAATGCGAAAACCCAGTCCGCCATGCTCGAGGCGATGGCCGAAGGCGCTACGACCATCGGCGGCGAACGCATTGCCCTGCCCAGGCCGTTCATGGTGATTGCCACGCAGAACCCGATCGAGGAGGAGGGCACATTCGTCCTGCCTGAGGCGCAGATGGACCGTTTCATGATGAAGGCGGTCATGTCGTACCCCACAGCCGACGAAGAGGAGCATATGCTGGAAATGCTTACGCGTCGTGGCTCGGACGTCTTCGATCCCGCGAGCTTGGACAAGAATGTCCTTTCGCTGCAGGACGTCGAGTTCCTGCGCTCCGGCGCACGCCGGGTGCACGTCTCCGAATCGATCATGCGCTATGCCGTGGAATTGGCAGCCACGACGCGTGGCGCGGGACCCCATCCGCTGCGCAATCTTTCGTCGCTGGTACGCCTGGGCGCAAGCCCGCGCGCCTCGATCGCGCTGACGCGCACCGGGCAGGCCCACGCCTTGCTGGCAGGACGCGATTATGTCGTGCCCGAAGACGTCAAGTTCTTCGCCCACGAGGTGCTGCGCCATCGCATCGTGCTCACTTTCGAGGCGCTGGCCGACGGCGTGGCCGCCGATCAGGTGGTCGACTCGGTGCTGCAGGCGGTTCCAGTCCCATGATTGATTCGCAACGCCACTCGATGCCGGTGCGCAGACGGATAGAGGCGCTCGCGGCATCGCTCAGCCTGCCGACCGTGCGCAAGGCCTTGGGCGTGGTGGAGGGCGAGCATGCTTCCGGTCGCCGCGCAGGCAGCGGAGACACGATGGAAACTCGGCTCTACACGCGTGAGGACGAGGCGCGGCTCATCGATTGGAAGACGAGCGCCCGCGCCGGACAGCCCATGGTGACCCAGCGCGAACGGCTGGTGACCTCTCGTGTCTGGCTGCTCATGGACGTCGGGCGCCAGATGCTGGGCGCCTGCCCCTCCGGGGAGCGCGCCTGGCAGGTCGCGGCCAACGCCATGTGCATGTTCGCAGGGCTGAGCCTGAAACGTTCCGACGAAATCTCGCTGGTTTTCGGCGACGCGCACTCGATCACGCGCGTGCCGTTCCACGGCGGCTTCGCCCAGTTCGAACGCACGTTGGACGACGCGCTGGAGCGAGACTGGGCGGGATCGCGCAATATCGGCGCGTTGCTCGACTACGCGCTGCGCATCGCGGACCGTCAGGCGCTGATCGTGCTGGCCACTGATGAGCATGCACTGCGCGAAGAGCATCTGCACACATTGCGTATCATCGCGCGCACGCATCCAGTGGTGCTGATCGATGTCGCCACACTTAATCCTTTCGCGCCAGACGCATTTGCCAAGGTCGTCGACGGCTCAAGCGGCCGGCGTATTCCCGCATTCCTGCGCCGCGAGCAGCCGGCCAGGGAAGTGGCTGCGCATCGCGCGTTCCTCGCCGCAGCCTTGGAGCATGAACTGGTCACGACCGGTTCGACAATGATTCGCGCCTCGTCGAGCGAAGCGATGTTTGCGCGGTTCGTGTCACTGGTCTCGGCCGCGCTTTCGCGCTCTACCGGCAACCAGCTGGCGGCTGTTGCACATCTCAACACCCAGGAGCTGATGGCCCGATGACCGCGATCGCCATCGAATACCGCGATCTGCGGCCTGTGCCGCAGATCGCGAGCACCACGACGCTGACAATGCTGCTGATCGGCTGCGCGGCGCTGCTGCTTGCATCGGTCATCGTGATCGTTGTGCTGTCCCAGCCAAGGCGCGCACCGCGGCGCGCGCGGGCGGTCGGGGCCCATAGCGGTTCCAACGACAGGAATGTCTGGCATGCACGCATCGACGCCATTGTGGAGCAGCATGCGCGTGGCGCCATCACCCGCGCCGAGGCCTTCGACGAGCTGGCGCAGGTGGCGCGCAATTACGCCTCGGTCGCAAGCGGCGCGGACATGCGCACGCAGACACTGCTCGAACTCAGCCGACGGCCGCACAGCGCTTCGGACCAGCACAGCTTGAATTTGCTGAAGCAGACGATCGGCGCCCTGTACCCGCCACAGTTCGCCGATGCGCAAGCCGACGTCCAAGCGCGCGACACGAGCGTTGAACAGGCTGGGGAATGGGTGTCGCGGCTCGTCGAAAGGTGGCGGAGATGATCTTGGCCTGGCAATGGCCTGCGGCTTTCCTCGTCGCCATCGCCGTGCTGGTGGCGCTGTTCCTGCTCATGTTCGCCTTCGGAGCGTTCCGGCGGGGACATGACCCGGACGCTGCACAGGTATTCGATCTTGACGACGACATGCAGGGCGAGCATGCCTCGCGACTCATGCGGCAGTGGCTCATTATCGGCCTTGCGGCAACCGTTGCGCTGATTCTGGCATTGGCGACCGCGATCGCCTTGATCGCGCGCCCTGCGCAGGTCGATCAGGGCGCAGAACATGCCGGCAGCAGGGATATCGTGCTATGTCTCGACGTCTCCGGTTCGACGCTGCCTTATGACCGCGAAGTGATCAACACCTATTTGTCGCTGGTTTCCAGCTTCCGCGGCGAACGCATCGGCATGAGCATCTTCAACTCGACGTCGCGCACCGTCTTTCCGCTGACCGACGATTACAGACTGGTCGCGAGCCAGCTCACTGCCGCGAGTTCGGTGCTCAAGGGCGTGGAATCACAGAATGATATCGATCAGATGAGCGATGCGGACTACCAGAAGATTTCGGACTGGCTCGATGGCACGCAGAACCGCACGGACGAGACTTCGCTGATCGGCGACGGCGTGGTCAGCTGCGCCGCGATGCTGCCGGGGTTCGCCTACGGCGCCGAGGCCGGACGGACGGGGCAATACGCACAACGGCAGCGCTCGGCATCCATTGTGCTGGCGACTGACAATGTGGTCTCCGGCAAGCCCACCTACAGCCTCAAACAGGCGCTTGATCTGGCGTCGCGTGCGCATATCGCCGTGGATGGGCTATATTCCGGTCCTACGGCCAGCGAGGGAGACGACGCCACCACGCAGATGCGCACGCTGATCCGATCCCACGGCGGCTCCTTCGTCACCCAGCGCGATGACCGGTCGGTGAATGATCTGGTACGCGATATCGAAACCCGACGGCACGCCGCCGATCAGAGCGGATCGCGCGCCGCAGTACTCGATGCCCCCGGCTGGTGGGTGTTGGCGCTGGCTGTGCTGACCATGCTCTGGATGCTTGCGGCATGGAGGCTGAGACGATGAATGCAATGACCCTCTCCCCCGCTTTGGGCTGGCCCGCAGGCGCCGCCATATCCGTCATCATGGCGGCATTGGCCATCTTGGCGGCCGTTGTGCATGCCCGCCGCAAACGCAGCAGCGACGAGACGCTGCTGGCGTGCATACGAAGGATGGCGCTGTGCCTAGTGATCGCCGTCATGGCACTGACCCCCAGCGTGCCGCAAGCCACAACATCACGCGCGGTCCAGGCGACCGACGTAGTGGTCGCGCTCGACGTCACCGGGTCGATGGCGGTCAAGGATGCGCAATACGGTTCGCCAGCCACTATGACTCGTCTTGACGCCGCAAGACACGCCGTCGCGGATCTGACCGCGTCATATGCGAATTCGAGCTTCGCGGCGATCCGCTTCGGTGTCAGCGGCACGTTGGACGTGCCGCTGACACCGGATACGTTGGCGATCCGCAACTGGGCGAACACGTTGGAAACCGAGCCTACCTCGATTTCGACCGGTTCGCGTCTCGACGCTCCGGTCGACCAACTGCTGACCACACTCAAAACGATTCGCGACGGGCATCCTGATGACGCGATCGTCCTGTATCTCATCACCGACGGCGAGCAGACCTCGCCCAAGGCGCGCCGCACCTATTCCTCGCTGCGCCGCTACCTCGACGACGCCTACACGCTCGGCGTGGGTTCGGCCAAAGGCGGGGCGATACCGCTGATCCGGCCAGGAGACATGCAGAACAGCACCAGCGGACAGTGGGTGGAAGACCCGGCCACCGGCAAACCGGGCGTCTCGCGCATGGATGAGAAAAACCTGAGAGCCATCGCCGATGAGCTCGGCGGCGAGAATATCATCCTCGGGGCGAGACAGACCATGGCCGACAGCGTTTCCAGCAAGGCGTCGCAGCGGTGGAAGACCACGGCAGGCGACGATCAGCGCGAACGACTCACGCCTGTGGTATGGCCGCTGGCGATCTCTGCGGCAGCGCTGCTGGCCTGGGAGCTCGGCGCATGGCTGCTCATGACCAGGAGGATGCTATGACCGTGAACCAAGACATTGCCAGAAGCGGTGCAAGGCACGGCGGCGCAGGACGCAGCGGTGTGAAAAGATACGGCGGCCCGAGGCACAATGGCCAGCTCTCGGAACATGCGTTGGGCAATCCGGCTCCGGCATTGGCGATCCCGCCTGCTGGCACGTCAACAGCTGGCTCGACAGGCAGCCCATCACCGCGCAGATCGCCGCTCGCGGTGCGGCTTCTTCTCGTCGCGTCCGCCATTGCGCTGGGTGCCGCCATGGTGTTCTGCGCGCTTAATCTGCATGCGATCGGCGTCTACAATCAGGCAACGCAATCGCTGAACGCGAATCTCAAGGCCGCCGCCAGCCCCGAAGTCGACTTGGGCACGCTCAAAACCCGTCAGCAGCAGACCGATGCCCAGTTCGGCGACGTCCAGGCCTTCACGCCTATTCTGCTGCCTGCGGTGAAGGCACCGGTCCAGGCCAACGCGCGGATATCGCAGACGCTGACCGCACGCATCAATCAGGAACTCGCCAAACAAAGCAAACAGGACGCCAGCTCTGGCGGAGCATCGCCGGACACGCCAGGAAAGGCAACTCCCAGCCCTACGCAGAGCAGCGGGCTGAGCCACGAACAGCGCAGCAAGGTGGAAGACCTGCTCAAGGCGAATCAGCAGCGGTCTTCGGACGCTACGAGCAAGAATCCCAGTGCCTCGCCCACCTCAGACGGCGACGACGGCAACACTGCTGACGGCGCCAAGCCGTGGTGATACGCAGGCGCTGCCAATCGATCATTGTCACGAAACGCCAAGCATGTGGATAAGTCGAGGCGTTTGACCACAGGGGTCATTCCGGATTGCGCAGGCGGGGATTGGCATCCTTCAATAGGGATATGCACATTACCAGGTTGAATCCCATTCGCAGGCACCCGCCTGTGCAGATCGCCGGCGGAGCCGCAGTGAACGCCGCCAGCTGCCCTTGCCATGCGGTGGCGCAGCAGAGCAGAGACCAGATCGCCGTGCTGATCCGGTCCACGGCGCAGGCTTGCGAACACACGCGCAGCGTGACCGCACGTTCGGCTTCGATTCAATGGACCGGCGCCGCCGCAACGTTCTTTCGCGACCGACTCGCCGCCGATGCTGCGGCGACAGCGCTGCTGGACGATCAGTGCCATGACATGCAGCTCTTGTTATGGTCAGGAGGCGGATTATGAGTCGGCAGGTCTCCTCCAGCATCACCGGCGGATATGGCTACAACGCGGCCACGCGCGAGCAATATGCGGCCGTCGCGCGGATGCTCAGTATGCAGGCGCAAAACCTGCTCGCCTTGGCGTCCTCTTGGAGCGCCACGGCGCTGCAGCTGCGCAGCCGGCGCTACGGCACCATATGCCCGGCTCTGTCCGGCATCTCGCCGGCAGCCGGTTCGGATCACGTGACGCTACCTTACGGTCGGCTGGAACGCGGCTGCTACGATCAGGCCGCCCGGTGCCGCTCGCTCGGACAGGAGCTGAGCGTACTCGCCAGCTTGCTGGTCCGGGCGCATTCCCTGTATTCGCAGGCAGAAAGCACCACGCGAAGCCTCATAACTAAAATGGTGAGCGCAGGTGCCGCGCTCTCCCCCGGGTACGCCGCCGCAGGCTTCGGTGTGCTCGCCGCAGGCGGCGCCGTATCCAGCTCGCTGGAATCAGGACGCTTCAATTTGGTCGGCGCACTCACCAGCACCGCCCTGATCCAGGAAGGGATGCTTTCCGTGTTGAGCCGATACGTCAACGCGGCAGGGCTGCGCCCCGGCGGCGGCGTGGACCGGTCGGCCGGCATACTCGCGCAGGCGAGTTCCCGGATCAACGACGCCGTCCAGGGCAAGCTGCTGCTCGTCAACGCCGTGCATGCGCAGACGCCTGTGGTGCGGGAGACGCATGATGTTGCCGGCGCTTTGGCGAATCTGCGCGCGCTGGGAGCCCAACGCATCGGCGCAGGATCCTCCAGCGGGCTCGACTACGGCACTATCGCCATCCAGCGCTACCGCGACGCGAAAGGGAATGCCTCATGGTTGGTCACGATCCCGGGCACAGACGGCAAGGCGGACTCGCCTTTCGGCTGGCCGCAAAACCTCGAAGTGATGAGCGACGACCCGCGCCAACGCATGAATGCCGACGGCGCGCGGCTGGTGGCCCAAGCGATGGAACAGGCGGGCATCGGCGCCACGGAGCCGGTGGCGCTTATCGGTCATTCGCAGGGCGGCATTGTCGCCGCCTCGATCGCGGCTGACATGAAAAACCGCTACCGCATCGAGCATGTGGTGACGGCTGGCTCACCCATAGCCAATCATCCCGTGCCGAACAGCACTTGGGTGACCAGCATCGAAATGGAGGACGAGCTCGTCAGGGCACTGGACGGAGCCGCCAACCCCGTACGCGACAACTGGCTCACCATCAGCGGGCATGTGCAGGGTGCCGAAGCCGGCCCGCCACGCATCACCCCGGACGGCTCATGCTCGCCGAGCGGCAGCCCAGACGCGAATCCGTTCACCGCAGCCGAAGTCGAGGACGCGGGCGGAAACAGCGAGATCAGCCATCATATGCAATATCATCAGGCCGCCTACCGGAATGCGGCCGACTTGGGATCGCCCGCATTGCAGCGGCACGACGAGCATTTCCGGCACATTGTCAGCGGCAGGCTCGAAGAGACCAGCTATTGGCAAGGGCGCGTCTATTCGGGTCCTGCCATGGCACCGCTGGAACATGACGGAATACGCTCACTCGGGCCACGCAAGCCCTGAGCTGGTTCACGGCACAAAGTACGCTGGAGCTTATGCAGCTGACCGATATCTCTCCCTCTATTGCTCTCACTTCTCTCGATGGACGCTATCACGCGCAGACCGCCGCGCTGACGGAATATCTCAGCGAACCGGCACTGAACCGGGAACGCATGAAAGTCGAAGCCGAATGGATGATCCTCCTAGCCAACGGCTTTACCGGCAATGGCTCGAAGCCCGTGCTCGACGGCGTCCAGCCGTTGAACGAAGCCGAGCAACGCTACCTTCGCGGCATCCCCGAGCGCTTTGGCGCCGAGGGAATCAAGCGGCATGCCGCTTATGAGGCGGTGACCCACCACGATGTGAAGGCGGTTGAATACTACATCGACGACGAGCTGGACCAGGCTCGCACAGAACTCGGCGCAGCGACCAGCCTGCCCGATCTCAAAACCCTCGTCCATTTCGCCTGTACATCCGAGGACATCAACAATCTTGCGATCGCCCGCTGCGTGAAGAATGCCGTCGAACGCATCTGGCTGCCGGCGGCGCGCTCCGTGGCCGACGCTTTGGAGGCCATGGCCCGGCGTCACCGTGATCTGCCGTTGCTTTCACTGACCCATGGCCAGCCGGCCACGCCGACCACGCTAGGCAAGGAACTCGCCGTCTATGTGCACCGATTGGACCGTCAGCTGAGCCATATCGAATCCCAAGAGTATCTGGGCAAATTCAACGGCGCGACCGGCACATTCGGCGCGCATGTTGCCGCACGCCCCGACGTCGGATGGATCGCGCTGTCGCGCGAATTCGTCGCCAATCGCATTGGGCTTACGTGGAACCCGTTGACTACGCAGATCGAAAGCCACGACTGGCAGGCCGAACTCTATGGCACGATCAGCCACACGAACCGCATCCTGCACAATCTCGCCGTGGACGTCTGGATGTATATTTCGCGCGGCGTCTTCGCCCAAGAACCGGTCAAGGGGGCCACCGGCTCTTCGACGATGCCGCACAAGGTCAACCCGATCCGTTTCGAAAACGCCGAGGCAAATCTAGAACTATCCTGCTCGCTGCTCGACACGCTGTCCGCCACGCTTGTGGAAAGCCGTTGGCAACGCGATCTGACGGACTCTACCACGCAACGCAACATCGGCGCTGCGCTGGGATACAGCCTGCTGGCATTGAACAATCTGCTCGGCGGGCTCAATTCCATACATCCCAACCAAGTCGTCATCGCACAAGAACTGGATGAGAACTGGGAGGTGCTCGGCGAACCCATTCAGACAGCGATGCGGGCAGCCGAGCTGGCAGGCCGACCCGGCATGGACAAGCCATACGAGAAGGTCAAGGAGCTTATGCGCGGCCGTTCGATATCGCGCGAGGACGTCGAGCGCTTCATCGATTCCCTCTCCTTCGACGATGCCACTGCGGCACGCCTCAAGGCGCTGACCCCGGCAGGATACACCGGTTTGGCGGGTACGCTGGTGGACTAC
Organism: Bifidobacterium sp.; assembly: GCF_022640935.1. GTDB lineage: Bacteria > Actinomycetota > Actinomycetes > Actinomycetales > Bifidobacteriaceae > Bifidobacterium. The sequence goes on along the minus strand of NZ_JALCCV010000003.1, from coordinate 65,822 downwards.
GCGCTGGCAGATCAGGCTTTGGCGAACCACAATCAGTCAGACCACAATCAGTCAGACTACGCTGCGCAATGAGCAATTCACAAACACCAGGGCCGCCATCCGCTCAGGCGCCCGACGCCGCTGCGCGCCCGGCACCGGGCGGCGAGCCCTCGACCCGCTCGCAGCATCCGCAGGTGCATATCGAAGACGAGGCGCCAGAGCGAACCCGTGACTTCGCCGACCTCTTGCATGCCGCGCTTGCGCTGCTTATAGCGGTTGCGGTCGTCTTCATGGCCCTGTATCTGCGCGGCTTCACCACCGGCGTCGAATCGGACGCGCGCACCGCAGGCCAAGCATTCGGCTGGCTGATGGACATGCCGGCGACGATGCTGCAGCAGCTGGCCACTTTCGGCATCATCATCAGCGTGCTGATCCATATGCTGGTGAGCCGTGAATGGCTGCAATCCTCGATTGCGGTCATTGCGCTGTTCGCGGGCTACATCGCCATTCGCTTGCTCTCGCTGGCGCTTTCCGGCTTCGGCGGCGTGAGCATGGTCACGGCTTTCGATTCGACCGGCGTCGGCCCGGGCAGCGGTCTGCTGCCGGACATCTATGCCGGCATCGCCGCGTTCCTGACCGTTGCCGGCCCGCGTCGCACCCGTTCCTCGGTGAAATGGGGATGGAACGTCCTTTACGCGGTGGCGGTTGTGCTTGTGGTCGTCTCCTGGCATTCCGTATCGGGCATTCTCGTCTCTTTTGCGATGGGTCGCTTGATCGGCATGCTGCTGCGCTTTGCTGTCGGCACGCAGAACAAAGGCGAGTGGGGCGAGCAAATCGTGCAATCCCTGCGCTCGATCGGTCTGAACGTCACTTCGCTCTCCCGCCGCCAAGAGCGCAACACGAACGTCGGCGGCGTGTTGCAGGCCGCGCTGGACGACGATCTCATCGAGAATTCGCGTATCTACGACGCCCGGGATGACTCCGGAGATCATTACATCGTGTCCGTGCTGGACGCCCAAACCCATACCGCTGGTTATCTCAACCAACTATGGCAATGGCTGCGTCTAACCGGGGTCTCGATGCGCCGCGACCGTTCGGCCACTGATGCGAACCATCATCATCTCGCGATGATCCTCGGCTTGGGGCATCTCGGTCTGCGCGCCCCTGTGCCCTACGGCGTGACAGACAGCGAGGAATCCTCCCTGCTCGTCTTCGAGGCCAAGGACATTGCAAGCCCGCTGGACCTTTCCACATTGGGCGACGAGGATGCCGAGTCGCTCATGCGTTATCTGAAAGCGGCGAATGCGCGTGGCTATACGCACCGGCGCATCACCCCCGAGTCGATCGCACGCATGGGAGATGGGGAACCGATCATCGCCGGCTGGCATAACGGCGATTGCGCGAGCGGGAGCGCCAACGTCGCGCTCGACAAGGTGCAGCTGCTCAATTTGCTCGGCGCGACGATCGGCGTAGAGCGCACGGTGAGCATTGCGCAACGCATTTGGGGCAGAGATACGCTGATCCGTCTTGCGCCATTCGTGCAGAAGGTCGCGGTCCCTTATGCCACACGTGCGCTGACGGGCTGGCACAAGCAGCTTATGGGCGATTTGCGGGCCGCGCTGGACGCACTGGCTCCCACGGATGCGAATGAATACATGGGCAACGCGACGCTGTCGCGCTTCAGCGTGCGCTCCTTCATAGCCATTGTGCTGGCGATCGTGGCGGTCGCCGTCATCTTCACCCAGCTGCAACCCGACGAAGTCGTCGCCGCAGTGACCAAGGCCAAGCTCAGCCAGGCGGTCCTATGCTTCGTCTTCGGCATGGTCGCCTGGGCGGGCGCGGCGTTGAGCCTAGGCGCATTCATGGACAAAGGAAGACGGCACTACTTCGCGTTGTTCTGCTCCCAGGCGGCATCCGGTTTCACCGCCGTTTCGATGCCGGCAGGAGTCGGCCCCGCATTCGTGAATCTGCAGCATCTGCGCAAAAGCGGATACCGTAACACTGTCGCCACGGCGATCATGAGCGCGACATGGCTGATCCAGGCCATCACCACGGTGCTGCTGCTGCTGGGCATTGGGATTTTCACCGGCAGGAACACGCTTTCGGGCATGATCCCGACGAACACATTGATCGTAGTGATCGGCGTGTTGGGATTGCTCGTCTCGATCGCCATGGTGATTCCCCCGCTTCGCCGACTCGTCACGACGAAATACCTGCCGGTCGTCAAAGCCTATGCCGTGCAGCTTATCGATGTGATGTCGCAGCCGGCGAAAATGTTCGGCAGCGTCGTGGGTTCGCTGGTGCTCAACATCTCGACCGGGCTTGGCTTCTGGTCCGCCATGCTCGCCTTTGGCTACCACGTCAATCCGGTGGAGACCATCTTCATCTTTCTGCTGGCCAATACACTGGGCTCCGCGATTCCGACCCCCGGCGGCCTGGGGGCAGTCGAAGCCGCATTGACCTTCGCATTCACTTCGGTCGGCGTGCCCGCGGCGGTGGCCCTGTCGGCCACGCTGCTCTACCGCGTTTGCTTCTACTGGCTGCGCATTCCCATCGGCGCGCTGGCCATGAAGTGGCTCGACCGGCATAATCTGATCTGAATGTTCCTCATTTGGAAAAAGATCCGTCGAAACCCTTGGAAAATGCCCGTAGAATGCAGCATTTGCAGCGAATGTGCGCTAGTATCGGTTGATGAACATGGCTTTCGAAGAAATACGAAGGCCCCTGACTCAAGAAGGATGCTTTATGGCATACAACAAGTCTGATCTCGTCTCGAAGATCGCTCAGAAGTCGAATCTGACCAAGGCGCAGGCCGAAGCAGCGGTTAACGCATTCCAGGACGTATTCGTCGAGGCTCTGCAATCCGGCGAAGGCCTGAAGCTGACCGGCCTCTTCTCCGCCGAACGTGTCAGGCGCGCTGCGCGCACCGGACGCAACCCGCGCACCGGCGAAACCATCAAGATCCCCGCCTCCTATGGCGTGCGCATCTCCGCTGGTTCGCTGTTGAAGAAGGCCGTAACCGAGTAAGACCCGCTCCTCCTTCGTCAAAACCCTGGCCAATGCATGGTCAGGGTTTTTTCTTACTGTGCCGCCAGGCACCCTGCCCGTTCCTAGCCTTGAGCTCGATCACGACTCGAGATAACGCATTATGCGCTGGTAGTCCTCCCCCGCCTCGACGCCGAAGGGGTCGAGCAGCACCGCCTCTAGGCGCCCCGGCTGCGCCTCCTCCCCTGCTGCATGCCCCTCATCATGCCCATCGAGAGTCAGACGCGTCCAATCGCAGGAGAAATGGACGCCACGCTGCAATGCCTTGGTGATGAACGCCCCGCGCAATGCAGCACGGGTGTCTTGCGGAGGCCTGGCTAACGCCAGCTCGGCATCGTGTGCAGGCACCAGCTCGCGCATCGCACCATGGCGTAGAAGCGCCTCGTAAGCCGATCCGTTCGCCACGTCGTGGTAATCCATGTCGATCTGGGCAAGCCGGTCGTCGCAAGCTCCCGGATGACGCCGCGAGAACGCCTTGATCAGGCGCCGTTTCATGACCCAATCCACGCTAGAAGAAAGCACTTGCCAGTCGCCGGAGGAGATCCGGTCCAGGTCCTCCACCCACGCATGCAGCACCTGCTGCGGGTCCACGCGTGGCATTGCCTCAGCCATCTCCTGGCCATAGCGCTCCAGGAATCGCCGCACGACGTCGGCATAATGATATTGGATGTCCAAGGCGCTGAAATTCTGCTGATGCCGACCGATGCCCTCCGGATCCACCAGCTGCAATGGCACATGTCCCAAGCTCATGTCATGGCTGATCACGCGGTTCGCGTCGCTGGGATTCGCCAGCGCACAGGATTCCAGACCCGAAGGCTCGCCCGATCGGATCGATTGCTCGATGACGCACAGCACCAGATGCGTCGTGGCGAGCTTGAGCATGGACACCGTCTGCGATCGATTCGAATCGCCGATGATTATGTGCAGGCGGCGGTATTGCTCAGGATCGGCATGCGGCTCGTCGCGCGTATTGACCAATGGCCTTGCGCGCGTCGTAGCCGAGGAGATGGATTCATCCAAGAAATCAGCGCGCTGGGTGATTTCGAAACCGCGTCCGGACAGCCGCCCCGCGCCGCAGAACAGCTGCCGCGTGACCAAGAAGGGCAGCAGTTGCCGTTCGATGGCATGCAACGGCACGCAGCGCCGCACCAGGTAGTTCTCATGGCAGCCGAAGGAGTGTCCGGCGGAATCCACGTTGTTTTTGAACAGATGCACGGTCGCATTCGGTCCATACGATTCACGCAGCCGTTCCTGAGCATGCAATGCCAACCGCCGCATCATCCGCTCGCCTGCCAGATCCTGGGTCACGGCGGTGAGCGGGTCGCGCGCCTCGGCCGTCGCATATTCAGGATGCGAACCAACATCAAGATAAAGCCGCGAACCGTTGGGCAGATATGTGTTCGTTGAACGCGAGCGCGAAACGACCGGGCGAAACATGGCCGCTGCCGCCGCCCCTGCCGAACAGGAGTGGTCTGCGCCGGTCACGCTCACGCCGTATTCGGTTTCGATGCCGAAGATCCTCGCGAATCTGTTGACGCGCAGACGGCGATCCCCGACCGGCATGCTGCGGGAATTGCCGCTGTCGCGCAGCTGGGGCATCACTGCCCGCCCTTCTGCACGAAGCTGCCGACATATTCCTCTGCATTCGACTCCAAGGTCGATTCAATGTCATCGAGGATGGAATCCAGCGCCTCGGCCTGTTCGGAGGCCTTCGCCGAGCTCATTGCGTGCACTGCCTTTCCGGCTTCCTGCTGCTGCGCCGATTCGCGCTGCCGGGATGATGATTTGCGTTCGAACTGCTGTGGCATGGCTGTTCGCATTCCTTCCACTATGGTTGTCGTTGTCCTGCATGGTGTTGCCGGTCCTCGCCCGTTGCCGCACCGTGGGAGTTGCAGGTAGTGCACGGTTTGCCGTTATTGCACTGCCTGCCGCGGCTCGTCGGCGCCTGCGTTTTCAACTGCGGCATGTCGTCCCTCTGGCTCAGCGCGATCATCGAGTGCGGCGCCGCCAAGCTGATGCAGGTATGGCTGGAGCTCCTCGATGATCAGTCCATTGGAAGCCACGACGTCGTTCTCGCGCCGCCAATGGATCATGCCGCCATTCCATTGTCGCAGATTGCCCTGCGCCTCCCAGACCACGACTGCGCCGGCGGAGACAGCGGGCACGTCCCACTGGTGCAGATTGGGCTCGAAATAGGCGTCATAGGTGCCGTCCGCGACCTTGCACAGGTCGAGCGATGTCGGTCCCACGCGTTTGATGTCGGCAGGTCCACCTGCAATGGCGGCGACGACGTCCAGCGCACGCTTGGATTCCTCGGGGAAATACGACATGCCATAGCACACGATGGAGCCGGCGAGTGTGTCCGTCGTGGAGGGCATGATCTTCTCGCGCCTGTCCCCGGCCGACGAGCTGCGCACACGTATCGCCCCTTGCCCTTTGGCCGCCAGATAGGTCAAGGAAAGCGCAGGGGCATGCACCACGCCCAAGATTGGCTGGGCCGAGCCTTGGTCGTTGAACTCGAACAGCGAAATCGTTACCGTCCACTCGGCCATATTGCGCATGAAATTGATGGCGCCGTCGATGCCGCTCACACACCAGAAGCGATCTCCGGGCGAACACTGCGCGGGGCGCGACTGCCAGAAGCCATCGAAGGGCTCAAGGATCGCCAGCCGCGTGCTGATAAGTCGCTTCAAGCGTTCATCGACATATGAAGTGACCTGTTCGCGCGCCTTCGTGCCGTTCGGCGTGACGGCGGCGACAAGGTCGCGCGGGGTCAGCTGGTCCTGCAGCGCATACTTGCCTGCATCCTGCGCCACGCCGGCGACCTTCATCGCCAAATCTCGTAAATGCATAAGCTTATCTTTCACCTTCGCACGCACTGCCATGGCCGCGCCCTACGTCCGGCAGGTCTTCCGTTGCTTCAAGCCGATTCTACCTGCTATGCATGATGTTCACGAGCACCGACGCCGCCGTTTTCCGGCCGCGTTCGGCACCGAATCCGTCGGCCGCACCACCGCTGCCGCCAACCTCGTCAGCAAACCCGTCGGCGCACAACGCCGCGGTATAGCGGTAAGGGTCGCTCATATCCACACTCAGTGCGCCTCCTGGCGAACCGGGGTCGCGCACGGTGATCCTCGACCACGACAGCGACATGACTTGCTCGCCATAACGCCGTAACAGTTGGCCGCGCAGCCAAGCGCGCGTATCGTCAGGAGGATTCGTTTCCGCATGCTGCAGCTGCGCGGGACCATCGAATCGCACGACGCGCGAGGAAAGTTTTCCCCATGGCGAAATCGCCGGATCAAGCGCCGCCAAGCGCAAGTCGAGCGCAGCGATGCGCGGGTCCGACCATGAACAGGAGAGACGCAGCCGCAGCCGTTCCAGAAGCTGCCATTTCAGCAGCCATTCCAGCCGTGAAGCCTCGTCCGCCATGGCCATGCGCTGCCTCTCGTCGCTGTGCCGCAGCGCCGCCGTATCAGCCAACGCCTGCTTCCACATCGCGATGATACGGGTGGTTTCAACGTCCGGCCAGAGCGGCTCGCCACGGCTGTCGGTGTCATAGGCTCGCGCGCCCGCCTCATAGACGAAGGACAGCAGAATGGTCTGCAGCTGCCAGGCAGTCGTCGTTTGGCCATCAGCCAACGCCAGCATGGCCGAAAGCGACAGGTCATGCGACACCGTATGCAGCGCCGTGACCGGATCGGCCAGACGGATCTTCGCCAGCAAGGCGGACGGATCCATGCCCCGGTCGTCGGCTTGTTCGAGTGCCCACAGCAGCAGGCTGGTGGTGCCGAGTCTGAGGGCCTCAGGCACGTCCATGCGGTTGGCGTCCCCGACGATGACGTGCAGGCGGCGGTAACGCCGCCCGGCGTGGGGCTCGTCGCGCGTGTTGATGATGGGACGGTCGAAAGTCGTCTGCAAGCCGACCGCGGCATGGATGTAGTCCGCGCGCTGGCTCAGCTGATATCCGGCCGTTTCGCTGCGCTCGCCCAGTCCGACCCGGCCGGAGCCGGTATATATCTGCCGCGAGACGAAATGCGCGGTCATGAGCTGCGCCACCTGCTCGAAAGGCACGTTGCGCAGCATCAGGTAGTTCTCATGCGAGCCCCAGCTCGCACCTTTACCGTCGACGTTGTTACGGTGCAGGACGATATCCTGGTCGCGCTGCCGGCTCGCGCGACGCGCGGCCGCGAGCATCAGGGCGTCGCCGGCACGGTCGTAGCGCACGGCTGCGAAGGGACCCAAGGTTTCGGGCGCGCTGTATTCAGGGTGGGCGTGGTCGACATAAATCCGAGCGCCATTGAACGCTGGCGCATTGGCGATATCACGTTGGGAGCCGTCGACCAGAGCGCGTGCAGATGCGCTGTCGAGCCCGCCGATGAACTCGTCCGTCAGCATGTCGGAACGGGCCTGAGTCCGGGGAAAGCGACCGGTGCGCGCGTCGTTGACCGGATCTTCACGGCCGTAATCCCAGCGGACATGCGCGGTGCGCGGATCGGCAGCGGCACCGACGACGGCGAAAGACAGCCTCACTGGCTCATATGGCTGTGTTGCAGGAGCCGAAACCGCGTATTCGGTTTCGGTCCCCATGACGCGCTGTACGCTCATGGCAGCACCTCCTGCGACCGCGTTGCGCCGTCTGCCGTGTCCCCGCGCAGCTGCTGGTCCGCCGGCTGCAACGCCACGACGCGACCGCCAGCCACCCCGTTGACGCGCGACCACTGCTGCGGATCCGCGTCCAGCACCGAATCCTTGGTCTCGGCATACTCCTCCTCGACCGCGGCGGCCAGCAGCCCCACGTCAAGCCGGACATCCGCCCCGGAAACGATGGACTGCTTGACCGCTCTGGTCTTTGCCCGATCGACGATGTTGCGCAGCATGGCACCCGACACTACGCCGGAAAGATACAGCGGCGTCCACCGGCCCTGCTCATCGCGCAGATCGGCGATATGACGGCACTCTTGGCGCGCAAAGATATCACCGGCAAGTACCCCCGCCAGCACCTCGGCATCCTTGGCCGGATCCAGCGGCAGATCGTCGGTCAGATAGTGCAGGATGATCTGTCTGGCCTGTTCGATATCGGGCCGGTCGATGCGGATCTTGATGTCAAGTCGCCCAGGCCGCAACACCGCGGGATCGATCATGTCGACGCGGTTGGAGGCACCGATGACGATGACGTTGTCGAGCCGTTCCACGCCATCGAGCTCGGCCAGAAACTGCGGCACGATCGTTGTCTCCACATCGCTGGAGACCCCGCTGCCGCGCGTGCGCAGCAGCGAATCCATCTCGTCGATGAACACGATGACCGGCCGGCCGGATTGGGCCCGTTCGCGGGCCCGTTTGAAGATCATGCGGATCAGCCGCTCGGATTCGCCGACGTACTTATTGAGCAGCTCGGGCCCTTTGACCGAAAGGAACACACCCGAGCCGGTGCCGGCGCCTTCGGCCAGCGCGTGCGCCACGGCCTTCGCGATCAGCGTCTTGCCATTGCCGGGCGGGCCGTACAGCAGCACGCCCTTAGGCGGGTTGAGATCGTAGCGCTCGAACAGGGCACGATGCAGGAATGGCAGCTGCACGGCGTCGCGTATGCGTTCGATCTGCGCGTCGAGCCCGCCGATGTCGGCGAAAGTGACGCCCGGCGCCTCTTCGAGCACAAGGTCGGCAGTGTCCTCGTTGGGCAGCAGCTCGAGCGCGAAACGCTGCGCCGGATCGACGATCACGCGATCGTTTGGCGACAGGCTCGTATGCGCCAGCGCCGAAGCGCGACGCAGGACCGCGTCATTGCCCGAGCTGTCGGCGACCACCAGCCGGCCGTCGTCCAGCACCTGCGTGACGCTGCGCACCATGCCGGAGCCTTCGACGCCGCGCTGCTCGACAAGCACCATGTTTTCGTTGAGCAGCACGGTGCAGCCGGCGGCCAGCCGGGATGCGTTCACATTCGATGCAACCGGAACGATCAGGCGTCTCGTGCCCGCAAGCACTTCGGCGCTGGCATGGCGCACGCCCTGCTCGTCGGTGTTCGCCGAGTCGACGCGGACCATAGTCGCATAGCTCAGCGGCGGCTGCGCCAGCTGGGCGAGCTGCGCCTTCGCCTTGCTCAGTTCCTTGCCGGCCCGTTTGAGCGCGGCGGCGAGCGCGTGATTCTTGGCTGCAAGCCGGTCGTTCACCGCCTCCGGACCCTCGTCAGGCGCCGATTCTCCAGGATCGGTCGCCATGCCATTGAGACCACGATCGCTGTCAATCACTGTCGCTCCCCTGTCGCTCTTCACTCAGCACCGTTTACGCAGCGCTATCTACTCATTGTCGCCTGTTCAGCGCCGCCTAGCCGGAGCGGTTTCACCCGCCATCTGCCTGCAGTGTCCAAATGTACTGCACGCCGCCTTCGCTCGGTGCCGTTGCCTCAACGTCGCCTGCTCACCACCAGATTACGCACCCATCGCGCAAGAAGGAAGACGACAATCGCGACAAGCAGCACGATAACAACGTCTTCCATCGCGCCCAGCACCCCAAGAATCGAGCACCACTGGTCGCCGAGCAGATAGCCGGCCGTCACCAGAATCGTGTTCCACACCGCCGAGCCAAGCAGCGTCCAGCCGGTGAAATGCAGGAAATTCATGCGGTTGAATCCGGCGGGGATCGAGATCAGCGACCGCACGACCGGTATGACGCGCCCGAGGAGCACAGACCATGTGCCGTAGCGCGTGAACCAGCTGTTCGCCTTGTCGACGTCCGACCGCGACACGCCGGGAATCGCATCGGCTGCGCGATGAATGCGCTCCAAGCCGATCAGCCGCGCGATGCCATACAGCGACCAGGCGCCGAGCAATGAGCCCGCGCTGGACCATGCGATCGCAACCAGCAGGGTCATCGAGCCGCGCGCTGCCGCGAATCCTGCCAACGGCAGAATCACCTCGCTGGGAATCGGTGGGAAGATGGATTCCAACGCGATGGCCGCAGCCACGCCGACGCCGCCGATCGTGTCCATGAGCGAGATCAGCCAACCGGTCAACACGCCGATCAGACCCTCGGATGTCGTCGGGCATGACGGGATCGTGTTTGCGAGTGTCATTATATGCATGGGAGCCATTGTCCCAGTGATTTCGCAGAATCGAGGGATGCATACGCAAACTTCGCAAGCCTTTGACAACCCGCGCCTTGCAAGGCCGCATCCAGCACAGTCGTATCGCAACAAACCAAGCCTTGACAAGCCGGGGTTGCTTGTCATGGATGTGGATTCGACGCTGATCGAGGAGGAAACCATCGATCTGCTTGGCGCGTTGGCCGGTGTTGGCGAAGAGATGGCTGCCATCACCGCCCGCACGATGGCTGGCGGGTTTGCTTTCGCGCAATCGCTGCGCAGGCGCGTCGCGCTCCTGCAAGGGCTTGACGCATCGGCGCTTGATACGGCCTTTCGCAATTCGCATTTCACCGATGGCGCGCTCGAGCTCGTCGATGCCCTGCATCGGCACGGCTGGAAAGTGGGGGCGGTGTCAGGTGGATTCCATGAAACCGTCGACCGGCTGGCATCCGCGGCGCATCTCGACCATTGGCTCGCCAACCGGCTTGAAACGCATGCCGGAAAGCTCACCGGGCGCCTTGCCGGCGACATCGTGACCCGGCAGACCAAGGCCGAGGCGTTGCGCACTTGGGCGGGCTCCGAGGGCATCGCGATGGGTCAAACCGTGGCTGTCGGCGATGGCGCGAACGATATTCCCATGCTCGAGCAGGCGGAGCTCGGCGTGGCGTTCTGCGCGAAGCCTGCCGTGCGCCAGGCAGCGGACGCCTGCATCGAAACGCATGATCTGCGACTGGTGCTCACGCTGCTGGGCGAATAGCTCAGCTGGCGATCAACGCCAATTCCCGGCAGGGTCGTGCCTCGGCGACCGCATGTTTCAGCGGCAATGCGCGTCAGACGATAGTCGCGCCCCGCGCGCCCAGTCCGCCGCGGACATAGCTTTCTTGCCTTGGGCTTTGACGCGCAGCAGTTCGATCGGAGCGGAGGAGGTGCCTACCCATACCTGGGATTTGCGGGCAAGCAACTCTCCTGGCGCCAGCCGTTGCGCGAAATTGCCGTGCTTGGAATCGTCGCCCACGCTATCATCTCCGTCGGCGGCACCGGAATCGTCAGCTGCCCGCGCTTCGAGCACATGCAGCATGGTCGCCGGGTTCTCCCCACTTTCGTCGCCTGCATTGGCCAGCACCTGGCACCACGCGCCGGGGTTCGGCGTGCAGGCGCGAATCTGCCGATCCACGGCGAAAGCCGGCACGTCGAAACGGATATGCGCATCCTGCGTGCGGATCTTCTCGGCGATCTCGTAGGCGCCCAGCGGCTGCTCGACCGGCTGGATCTGACCGTCGGCCATGGCCTGCAGGGTGGCGGCCAGCAGTCGCGAACCATCGTCGGCCAAGCGGCTGAGCAGATCGCCGGCGGTCTCGTGCGGGCCAATTTCCGTGGTCGACTGGGCCAGTATCGGACCGGAATCCATGCCGCGCGTGATGCGGAAGACTGTGGCACCGGTCAGTGTGTCGCCCGCCCAGATCGCCCGCTGGACCGGAGCCGCGCCGCGCCATTGCGGCAGCAGCGAAAAATGCAGGTTGTACCAGCCCATGGGCAGGGCATCGAGCACGGCCTCTTTGAGGATCTTGCCATAGGCGACCACTGCCGCGGCATCCGCCCCGGTTGCCAGCAGCTCATCGAGGAACGCAGGCTCGTTGGGGTCGCCTTCGAGAACCGGCAAGCCAAGCTCGAGCGCCGCCTGCTTGACCGGGCTGGACTCGAGACGCTGGCCGCGCCCGCGCGGCGCATCCGGCCGGGTCAGCACGGCGGCTATCTCGAAATGCTCCGCATCGCTGGCCAACGCGCGCAGCGCCGGCACAGCCACCTCAGGTGTACCTGCAAACAACAGTCGCAACATCAAATGACCTCGTTCCTCATACTTCGTTGAATCCGATTGCCTCACATAAGGTAATGCCACGCGCAGCGGAGCCACGCAGGCACAGAGCAACATACCCCGGGTCCTCTACACGCAGATTCTCCCACGCCCGCCAGCGCCGCGCAGCGACAGCCGCCAAACCCGCCGGCTTCCGGCTACGCCGGGCTACTGCACCGACTGCACTGGCGGAATACCGACCCCCAATCCGATCAGCGTCTCGCGCAGCCGGTACGGATCCGAGAAGCGGATGCCGCGCAAGCCGGCGTCGTTGGCGCCGATGATGTTCATGGCCTTGTCATCGATGAACACGCTGGTGCGCGCGTCGATGCCGAAGCGGCGCACAGCCAGTTCGTAGATGCCGCGATAAGGCTTGCGCATCTCGACGAAACCGGACACGACCGCATCATCGAGCTGATGCAGGATGCCGCAAACCTCCTGCGCTATGCCGAACGTGTCGCGCTGCCAGTTGGACAGCCCCCAGACTCCGACGCCCGCATCCCTCAAATCATGGATGAGCATGCGTGCGCCGGGAACCGTGCCGGTCAGCGAATCCTCGAAATGCTCGAGATAGTAACGCATGACGCCGATCCAGGTGTCGCCGTGCGCGGCGCGCATCATCGCGATGGCATCGTCCATCGAACCGCCGCCGTCCATCAAATCATTTGCATCGTAGAAGCCCGAGACGCTGTTGTCGAGGAAGCGTTCGATAGTCGCACGGTCATAGCGCGGTACCAGCGCCGCAGCTGGGTCCCAGAACAACAGCACATTGCCGAAGTCGAAAATCACGTCCCGCACCGGCCGCCCTTGGGCGCCTGCGGCCTCGCCTTCCGCCTGAACCGTATCGTATTGCATGTCGGGGTCTCCCGGCCATCCGCGCATAGCATTCTCCTTATGGTCTTCGTGATGATGCGGCGCCTGGCGTTCCGCGTCTGCATAGCGGGCGGAAATGGTGCCGCCGACTCTTAAACCATGGTTTCACGTCGTGCAGACCGCCTACAGCAGATCCTTGGGGTCGAGCTGGAAGCGCAATTCGCCCGGTTCGCGCGCGGCGACATGGCGGGCAATCTCGTCCCTCAGGCCACGAGCAAGCCAATCCCGTCGGACCGGGCTTACCCTAAGAACCGCCTTGACACGGTCGCGCGTGGCTTCGAATTCGCGCGCGTCCATGGTTTTGGGCGCAGCAATCGGCACCGGGCCCAACACAGCCGGCAGTTCCAGGCTTTCAACGCCGGTCGCTCCCCCGACCATGGCGTGCGCACCGTCCGGCGTCATCCCAAGATGCCGCAGCAAGCCCATCACGGCATCGCGCCGCCCCCAGACACAGGCGCAGGACAGCGCGGGAGGCAAGCCTGTCTGCTGACGTTCTTCGATTTCGCGCGCGGCCAGCAGCGAGGAATCCCACAGCACCAGCGATCGCGCCAAGACGGGATCGCTTTCGCCGATCAGAAACGCCTGACCGCCCCTAGATCGCGGCGCGCATAGCGATATCGCCTTCATCCAGGCGTTCAGCGCGTCCACACGCGCATCCACGCCGGGCGCGTACAAGCTTGTCCACGCGTCCAGAATCGCGACGGCGCTGTATTTGCCTGCCGCCGCATGATCGGTATCGCCGCTTGATTCGGGTGCGCCGGCGGGGCGCACCCTAGGCTCCGCCCCGGGAGTGGCGATCGCCAGGATCGGGCGACACGGAATCCACTCGATGACGCCGCCGGGCTGGCTGGGGCTGGAAATCACCATCGGCACACCTCGGAACAGGCCTTGCAGTTCGGCAGCTGTGCCTGCGGCGCCGACGCGCACGACCCGCATCCGCTCGGCGTCGCAATGCGGGCAACGCCAATTCACCGCCGCCGCCCCGCACCATCGGCAGCGCGGCGTGCCGTCAGAGCCGCGCATCAACGGGCCTGTGCATCTGGGGCAGCGGGACTGTCGCCTGCACCGGGAGCAGCTCAGCGCCTCGCCGATGCCCTCATGCGGGATCGAGAGCAGCACCGGTCCGCGTCCCAGCGCCTCGTTCAGCGCCCGCACGGCGATATGCGGCACGCGCGAGCCGACGGTCGGATCGGCTAGGCGCGCGAGCTCCTCACGATTGAGCCACCGCACCCATGGAGCCGTGTCCTTGATGACGCCCGGCAAAGGATGAACCGCCCTGCTTGCTCCGCCGAGGGAGTTTTCAACCGAACCGTGTCCGGCAATCCCGTATTCACCATCGCCATGCCCGTCTGCGCCTGAGCGCATGCCGCCCGATCTGGAGACCTCCCATTGGCTCAGGGCGCTTCGCGCATTGGCCATTGCCACGAACACGCCATGATGGGCCTCGGCGCGCAGCCGCATCACGCCGCGCGCGTTGGCGTACGGCATCATCCCGTCGGCGTTCTGATAAGCGGCATCTTCGACTATCGCGAACAGCGCCGGACCTTCGACCGGCGCATACATGGCGGCGCGCGTGCCGATCACGCAGCGGATGCCACCGCTCGCCGCCGCCGCGTAGGCACGATAGCGCTCGGTCGGCGGCAGCGCGGCGCTCAACACGATGAAATCGCCCCGGTATTCCCCCTGCACCGGCCGGCCGGCGTCGAACGCCTTCAAGCCCATGCGACGCAGCGCGCCGGCGACATCCTGCGTTTCTCGCATGCCGGGAAGGGCCAGCACGGCGGCTTTGCCGGCATCCAAGGCAGCGGCCGCCATGGTCGCCAGATCACGAGCCCATAATCCAGGGCCGGGAAGCACGTCCATAACAAAAGAGGCGAAGCCGCGTTGAGCAATCGCGTTGAGCAATCGCGTCGCCTCGTCGTATTCGCGCCGCAACTGTTCGGTCCCGGCTTCCAACGTCTGCCTAGAAACCGCTGCAGCAGAACGGTTTGCGGAACGTTCGCCATAATCGACGACCGTCTGCCGCTCCTTGTCGACGCGTGCGACCCGCGCTGGGACGGCCACTCGTATGATATTGGCGCGCGTACCGCCATACGCATCGGCGATCAAGGCGATATCGCGGCGCATCTCGTCGCCCACCAAAGGTTCGGGCCCGAGCACCCGTTCAAGATAACGCAAGGATGATGCGGAGACGTTTGAGCGTTCGGCACGCTTCCAGACGATGCCGTTGACCCGTTGGCTGCCGAAACGCACGCGCACCATTGCGCCCGGCAGCGCGCCATCGGACTGCCGGGCGTCGACAAGGTAATCGAATGTCTGCCCTAAATGGGTAGCCTGCACATCGAGCACGACCTGGGCAATGGGCAGTTCGGAAGCCGGAACGCGCCCCGCAGGTGCATGCTTGCGGTGCCTGCGGGGCGCAAGCCCGTCAAGCGCCGGCTGCTCGGCATACGATTGGCTCATAGCTATAGAGGATACGCCATCCGTCGCCTCATCCCGGGGATGCCGGGACCGGGTCGGCTACCGCTTCGCAGCCCGCACCCACCATGGGCGCAGCGGGTACGTGTCAGTCCCGGTCTTGCCGGGTTTGACGCACAGGAACTGGTGAATCTGGATGTTGTTGAGCTCGAAATTCAATGCGCTCCCGGCGATGTACAGGCCCCACAGCCGCGCCTTCGGCTCGCCGATCATAGCGACGGCATCGTCCCAATGGTCTTGCAGATTCTTGTTCCAATGATGCAGGGTCAGCGCGTAATGCTGACGCAGATTCTCCTGATTGACGATCTCGAAGCCGGTGTCTTGGATCACTGTTTCGATTTCGCCGGGCGAGGCCAGCTCGCCACCGGGGAAAATGTAGCGGTCGATGAACTGACCGGCGGTTTTGCCCTCAGTGGACTGCGTGCGTGTGATCTGATGGTTAAGCAGCGTGCCATTGGGCTTGAGCTTGCCCAGGATCTCTTTGAAATACGACGGATAATGCTTGAATCCGACATGCTCCATCATGCCCACCGAGCAGATCGCATCGAAACCGTCCTCCGGCACATCGCGGTAATCCATCAGCCGCACCTCGGCCAACTCTTCAAGACCTTCGCGTTTGATCCAGTCCTGCGCCCATTCGACCTGTTTCTTGGACAACGTGACGCCGAGTACGTGGATGCCGCGCCTAGCGGCCAGCACCTCCATCGAACCCCAGCCGCAGCCGATGTCGAGCAGCCGGTCGCCGGCCTTGACGCCGAGCTTGTCGAGAACCAGATTGAGCTTGCGTTCTTCGGCTTCTTCCAGTGTATCGTCGGGCGTATTGAACACCGCGCAGGTGTAGGTCATCGAAGGGCCGAGGAAGAGGCGGTAGAACTCGTTCGACTGGTCGTAATGGTAACTCACCGTGGCGGCGTCGCCGGCCTTGGTGTGCGGCAGCAGGCCTTCGGTGATGCGCCGCAGCCTGCTCGGGCCCTCGATGGACGGAGCCACGGGGTGCTTCACGCCGTGCTTGGCGACGGTGGCCAACGCCTTGGCCAAGCCAATCGGGTCAGGCCGGTGCAGGCTGCCTTTAAGCCCGACCAGTCGCTTGAGCACTTCGTAGGGATCGCCGGGAACGAGCTCGGACGAAGCGATATCGCCTTGCAGATAGGCGCGGGCAAGGCCCAGATCGTTGGGATGGTCGATCAAGTAGTAAATGGCTCTCGAATTCCTGATGACCAGATGCAACGGCGCGTCTTCAGGCCCGAATTGCGAGCCGTCGAAGGCTCTGACGTTCACCTGCCCGGTGTCGTCCACAAACAGCCTGATCATGTCCGCAATGGTCATATCCGCCATATTCCAAGCCTCCAATCATGATGATAACCCTCTTTCAGCCTAGCTCCCTCATCGCTGCGCCTGCGCCGATTTCGCATTCGGTAAAGATTCGACTTACACCAGGGGCGCAAGGAATCGGCCCACGCTTTTCGCGCTCCAGGAAAAGCGTGGGCCGAACCGTTCGATCACTGCAGCGCGGCCTTGAGCTCTTCGACCTTGTCGGTGCGCTCCCAGGTGAAATCGGGATCGGTGCGGCCGAAGTGCCCGTAAGCGGCCGTCTTAAGGTATATGGGTCGCAACAGGTCGAGCTCGTCGATGATGGCGGCTGGGCGCAGATCGAAGACCTTGCGCACTGCGATCTGTATCTGCTCGCGGGTCACGCCTGCGGCCTCGGTCCCGTAGGTCTCGACGTTGACGCTGACCGGGTCGGCCACGCCGATGGCATACGCGACCTGCACCTCGACCTTGTGTGCGAGCCCGGCCGCGACGATGTTCTTGGCCACCCAGCGTGCGGCGTAGGCGGCCGAGCGGTCGACCTTGCTCGGGTCCTTGCCCGAGAACGCGCCGCCGCCGTGATGCGCCGCCCCACCGTAAGTGTCCACGATGATCTTGCGTCCGGTAAGGCCCGCATCGGCTGCCGGCCCGCCCAGCACGAATGAACCGGTGGGGTTGACCAGCACCCGGTAATCGTCGTGTTCGAGATTCCTGCCACATACGTCGTCGAGCACCGGCTTGATGACATGTTCGGCAAGCTGGCCCAGCAACCAGTCGTGGTCGGCATCAGGGTCGTGCTGCGTGGAGATGAGCACCGTGTCGACGCGCGCCGGACGGTCCTGCCCGTCATATTCGATGGTCACCTGCGTCTTGCCATCCGGACGCAGATGACTGATGACGCCCTGTTTGCGCACTTGGGCCAAGCGGTAGGCCAGCCGGTGCGCCAGATAGATCGGGAGCGGCATGAGCACAGGCGTCTCATCGCAGGCGTAGCCGAACATTACGCCCTGATCGCCGGCGCCTTGGGCTGCGTAGCGCTCTTCGCGCGATGCTGCTGTCTCGCGACTCAGCCGCTCCACACCCTGGTTGATTTCGGCGCTCTGCCCGGTCAGCGAGACCAGCACGCCGCAGGAATCCGCATCCAGCCCGATGTCCGAGCTCGTATAGCCGATACCCCGCACCACCGAGCGCACGATGTTCTGGATATCGCTGTATCCGTCGCTGGTCACCTCGCCGAACACGAAGAACTGGCCTGTCGTGGCCGAGGTCTCCACAGCCACGTGCGAATGCGGATCCTGTCGCAGCATATCGTCGAGGATGGCGTCCGAAATCTGGTCGCAGATTTTGTCCGGGTGTCCCTCGGTGACGGATTCCGCCGAAATCAGCCGACGTTCCATACATTCCCCCTGCTCCATGTGATGGAGTTCCGCCTTGCCGTCCGCCGGGTCGCATGGACGGGCGCATGCCTCGCCCCAGCTGCTTGTCTTGCCGCATATAGTACGCTCCGGCCCGCGACGCGCTGATTGTTGCGCGTCGCGGGCCGGAGCGAATGCGTTATAACCGCGAGGATTTCCTAGCCGGTGGCACATGCCGCCCGGACTCATCGTTTATCGAGACGATGGGCTGAAACGGATGCGGCAGGCGGGCGTCAGTTGCCTTCGCTCAGATCGTCTTCGCCGAGCGTCTCTTCGAGCAGGCCCTCGTTGATTTCGCGGAAAGCGATAGACAGCGGCTTTTCTTGGTTCTTGTATTCCACAAGCGGCCCGACGTTCTGCAGCAGACCCTCGTTGAGCTGGGTGAAGTAGGAGTTGATCTGACGCGCCCGCTTGGCCGCGAAGATCGAGAGCGCATACTTGGAATCCGCGTGCTCCATCAGATTGTCGATCGTGGGTTTCGCCAGTCCCTGCGGATTAGGCTCGGTGCCAAATGCCATGTGTTTTTCTTCCAATCGTCATCACAAGCCGCCGCGAACCGTGCGGCTTTCAAATATGTTATTCTATCGCATCATGCCGATTTCGTTATTTTCTGTAAGACTACCAAACCGGCTTACGAAATTGGCGCCGTCAAAAACTCCCGAACCGAGGCCCGGCCGCAATCCTATTGCAGCGCCAGCAGCACCGGCACGCCAATGACAGTCAGCGCAAACACCAGGATAGCGAACCATATGTTCGGGCGGGCGAAGTTGAGCGTCCAGCCCACGCCGAAGCGCTTGGGTATGATAGTCGCAGAATCATTGCGATTGGCGTAGAACACGCCGAGCTTCCAGAAATGATCGTCGCTGGACGATGCCGACGCCGAGTCCGAGCTCGCGGATCCGCTGCTGCCCAGCACTCGGGACCCGTTCTGCCCGTAAAACACGGCGAGCACTACGGCTCCGGCCAGCACCGCCACGGCGGCTGCCAAGGCTGCGGCACCAACCGTATCAAGACTCGCGGCGCCAATGACCGACGCCTGCAGCGTCAGCCCTAGGACCGAGACCAATACCATGCCGCACGACACCATATAGATGCTCCACGCCCGGGCGAACAGGCCATACGCGTACGCAGTCTCAGCAGGCCGGTCGGGATCCACGGGCCGCTTCGAAACCGCAATCAGCAGTTGCGCCGCGGTGAAGACCACCGCCAGCAAAAGTTGCAAGCCCGGAGCCATCCACAGCAGGCCGTGGCTTTTGCCCGCCCAGCCGTCGACCATCCCTGCAGCGTTTTCGTGCAGGGCGACCCGCGCAGGTATAGCAGCATAGTTCGCGTAGCCCATGACCAGCGTGATCGCGATCGGCGCAAGATAGAGCAGATTCCATGCCGCTGAGATCGGTTTGGGCATATTGCTGTCCGCTAATATCGCGGCACGACGGTCGCTGTCAACAATCCAATGGTTCGACGCCTTGATCACCATGACCTTGCGTCGGAATGCCTGCTGAAGCGCTAAGCCCGCTCCCAGCTGCGCGAAGACAGTGGCGATAAGCGCCCAGAACCCGATTGTGCGCCCATAGATCTGCGACAGCAGCAATGAAACGGCCACGCACGCCACGCCGAAGAATCCCACAGCCAGCGAAAACATCATCGTGTATCGGCGTACACGCCGGTCGCCATGCGCGGCGCCCGGCACGCTGACGCCGAAGCACTCACGCCGGTCAGCGACCCAAGGCACGACGGCCAAGCCTACCAGCTCGAACAACGGCAGGAATATGAGCATGCCGAAAAATACGGCGGAAGCAACAGTGGAATCATTCATCGCAATACCTTTCCCTGAAATTGCTGTGTCATTGAAATTGCTGTGTCATTGGGATTGATGCGGTTCATCCGATGGTTGCGATCGAGATGATCAATCTGTACGGTCGGATCGGGCTGATTGATCCGACCGGTTCGAAGACCGATCGAAGACTGTGGCCGCCTGCTCATCCGCAAGCGCCGCGAATCGCTCGCGGCTCCCCCCACGCGCCTTGTACGCCAGCGCGATGCGGTGCAGCTCTTCGCGCATCCGCTGGTCTTGGGCGTCGGCGCGTTGGCTAGCGGTCGGCATGCTGCGGTCCGAAACGATGGCCCCGGCCCGCCGCCGCATGAGCAGATAGCCCTCCTCTCGCAGGATCGCATATGCCTTGTTGACGGTGTGCAGGTTGATGCCGAGGTCCGAAGCCAGCGAACGCACGCTGGGGAGCTGATCCCCAGGGCGCAGCTCGCCGTCGGCTATGGCAGCGATGAGTTGGCGGCGCAGCTGCTCGTAGATCGGGGTTCCATCGCCCTGATCGATTTCGACGATCGTGTTTGTCTCCGTTCCCTATTCGTTGCGATCACGACGTTCACGACATTCTGACCATGCAATGTTCTCGCCAAACAACGTTTTGCCCAGCAGCGCCTTTACCAAACGATGTCGTTTTATTGTTCTATATTAACTATAACATTGTAGCGTCATTCAGCAAATTCGACAGGCTGAACTCTGCCCAGCCGCCCAACCGACCGGCCGCACGTCTGCCCAAATCCAAGCCTGAGCGATAACTGCGAAATCGCCGATCTGGTGGAGGTATCCCCCAATTGCCCGAACCCGGCAGCGCAGCCTCCTACGATTGCTCTTGCGTCACGGGGTGATCGTGGTACATTCTGTGTGGTTCCTTCAGATCCCGTTTGCCGAGATCGTAGGCGATATCCTGCGGCGCAATGAAACGCGTCAGTGCAAGCACACTGAAGGGCGAATACACGAGTTACAGCAGTAGAGTGAGGAGACAATGCGATGAGCGCTACCAAAGTGGGCATCCTGTTCGGCGGCATCGGCGAAGAGCATGACGTATCGGTCAAATCGGCATGCGAGGTGGCCGAGAATCTCGACACAGAGCGGTACGAGCCGTACTGGATCGGCATCACCCGCCAAGGGTCATGGAAGCTGTGCAAAGGCCCGGACACGGATTGGGAGCATGATTCGGTGCCGGCCTCGCTTTCGCCGAACAGGGACCTGCATGGATTGGTGGTCTGGCATGGCGATGAAGCCAGCGTCATCCGCCTTGACGTCGTATTCCCCGTGCTTCACGGTACCATGGGCGAAGACGGCACGATCCAAGGGCTGCTGGAGCTCTCCGGCATCCCCTACGTCGGCTGCGGCGTCGAAAGCTCCGTCGCCTGCATGGATAAATCGCTGGCCTATCTGATCGTCGGCAATGCAGGAATACCGACGCCCGGCTTCCAGATCGTCATGGATGGCGAAAGCCCTGATCCCCAGGCGCTGGACTACCCGGTGTTCGTCAAGCCCGCGCGCTCGGGCTCCTCATTCGGCATCAGCAAAGTGAATGGGCCGGACGAGCTGCCGGATGCGCTGGCACTCGCACGGCGTTATGACAGCAAGGTGCTCATCGAGCAGGCCATCGTCGGCAAGGAGATCGGCTGCTCTGTGTTGGAGACCGGGTCGGGGCTGACGCTCGGCGAAGTCGACCATGTTGCGTTGACCGGCGGCTTTCTGCGGATCCACTTGGAGAAAACGCCTGAAAACGGCTCGCAGAACTCGCAGTTCATCGCTCCCGCCGACATTCCGCAGTACCAGCAGAGAATCGTCAAGGATGCCGCGGTCAAGGTGTACCGTGCGCTCGGCTGCACCGGCATCGCCCGCGTGGACATGTTCCTGACCGACGACGACACGGCAGTGCTCAACGAAGTCAATACGTTGCCCGGGCTGACCTCTTACAGCCGCTACCCGGGGATGATGAAGGCGGCGGGTCTGACGTTCGACAAGGTCGTCGACCAGCTCATCGCGAACGCATCGGCCGACAGCCGCCGCTGAGGTTATCCCAGCAAGGATCCGACGCAGCATCCGGTCTTTGCCTAATCCGGCTTCTTTGCTGAAACGCGATCGCGGGCACGGCCTTTCGCTTCGACCTGTGCCCGCGCCGTGTTCACCATGCGGGCGCATGGGCGCGCGTGTCGCGGTTTTCCCTTTGAATGGTGCTATGAAGATGCGTTCTGAACAACTCATGAAGGGCCGGATGTTCGCGGGGGCGCGGGCGCTGTACCGCGCAGCTGGCGTGGACGGCAAGGATTTCGGCAAGCCCATCGTCGCCGTCGCCAACTCGTTCTCCGAATTCGTGCCGGGCCACGTTCACCTCAACAAGGTCGGGCGGCTGGTGTCGGAAGCGGTCAAGGCCGCTGGGGGCATCCCCCGCGAATTCAACACCATCGCCGTGGATGACGGCATCGCCATGGGCCACACCGGCATGCTCTACTCGCTGCCGAGCCGCGATCTGATCGCCGATGCGGTCGAATATTCGGTCAACGCCCACTGCGCCGACGCCCTGGTGTGCATCTCCAACTGCGACAAGATCACCCCCGGCATGCTGCTAGCGGCGATGCGACTCAACATCCCGACGATCTTCGTCTCCGGCGGCCCCATGGAAGCCGGCACCACGACGCTGTCGGACGGCACCAGAAAAAGCACCGACTTGATCGACGTCATGTATGCTTCGGCCGACGACAACGTCTCCGACGCCGACCTGCTCTCCTACGAGTCGAGCGTGTGCCCGACCTGCGGCTCGTGCGCCGGCATGTTCACGGCGAATTCGATGAACTGCCTGGTCGAGGCGTTGGGCCTCGCGCTGCCGGGCAACGGCACCGTGCTGGCTTCGCACATCTATCGCAAGCAGCTCTTCGAACAGGCTGGCGCGCTGATCGTGCGGATGAGCGACCGCTACTACCACGAGGATGACGCCTCGGTGCTGCCGCGCGGCATCGCCACCAAGCACGCCTTCGAGAACGCAATGACCATGGACGAGGCTATGGGAGGCTCGACCAACACCGTGCTGCACATTCTGGCCGCCGCGCAGAGCGCCGACGTCGACTTCACCTTGGAAGATATCGAGCGCATCAGCCACAGTGTGCAATGCATTTGCAAGGCCAGCCCTTCCGGGCCTTGGGAGATCTCGGACGTGCACCGCGCCGGCGGCATCAGCGGCATCCTAGGCGAACTCGATCGCGGCGGCAAACTGCACCACGATGTGCATTCGATCGACTTTTCTTCGCTGGAGGACAAACTCAACGATTGGGACATCATGCGCCCGACCTGTAGCGACAAGGCGCGCAGACTCTTCCGCGCCGCTCCCGGCGGCATCGTCTCCCCCGAACCATGGACGCATGAGACGCTATTCGACGAGCTGGATACGGATCGCGTCAACGGCGCCATCCACGATGTCGCGCACCCGGCAGTGAGCGAAGGCGGACTCGCCGTGCTGCGCGGCAACCTTGCGCCCGACGGTTGCGTGGTCAAGACCGCGGGCGTGCCCAAGGAGATCTGGAACTTCCGTGGGCCGGCGCTCGTCGTCGAATCGCAGGAGGAGGCCGTGGAAGTCATCCTCAACGACACGCTCAAGCCCGGCCAGGCGCTCGTCATCCGCTACGAGGGGCCCAAAGGCGGCCCGGGAATGCAGGAAATGCTCTACCCCACGTCATTCGTCAAAGGCAGGGGCATCGGCAAGGATGTCGCGCTGATCACTGACGGACGCTATTCCGGCGGCTCCTCGGGGCTGGCCATCGGCCATGTGGCGCCGGAGGCGGCGAGCAAAGGACCGATCGCGCTGATCCGCAGCGGCGACATCATCACGATCGACATCCCGAATCGGCGCATCGATGTCGAACTGAGCAACGAGCAGCTGGCCCAACGCAAAGCCGAAATCGAGGCTGGTGACGGCTATGTGGCGCACCGCGAACGCAAGGTCTCGCTCGCACTCAAAGCCTACGCAGCCTTCGCCCGCTCCGCCGACAAGGGCGCGACCAGGGATCCCGACCTGATCAACCGCTTGTCCGGCTTGGCCTGACGCGCCAGTCGCACTGCCGGCAAGAACTTGAAGGGCGAGCCGGGTGCGGGGCGACGGCGTATCATCGAAGAACTGGGTAAACTCAACTAGGAAGCCAAGGGCTGCGTCGGCGTGTCATCGCCTGTCGACGCAGCCCTTGTGATGTCACAGATCGCTTGAGCCCAGACTCCGGAAGACGTCCGAAGAGAAATTAAGGAGCAGAAGAAGCATGCCTACCATGAAATTCGCCGATGTCCTTTTGGAGGATAACCCTAGGGCGCTCGCCAATCCGGGTATGTACTGCAGGGCTGACCAGCCATTCGCGCCCGAGGACAAGAGCGGAATCTGGGCGTTGAAACGCGCCGGGCGCTATGATTTCACCACGTATTTCAACGCGCTTTCGGTTTCCAAACTGCTTGAATACACCATCGCCACCGGTTTCCGCCTGCACGTGGAGCTTCGCGGAGCGGCATGCGAAATCCAACAGACGACGGTGGACGCCCTTGCCTCCACTCCGACCCCAGTCGAAGCAAATACGGAAAGCCTTCCGGCGAGCGACCAATGGCAAATCGTTGATATGCCGCTCACGGTCGGCAAAGGCGCAGTGCTGGTCGGCTTCACGATCACGACGCAAGGCCGGACAGAGATCAGAAACAGCTGGTACGGGGCCGAATGCCCGTCGCCGCTGCGCGATGTAGAGCTTATGCTGTCCACTACGACATTCAAAAAAGAACACTACGTCATCAGCAACATCGATTTGGTCAGGCGGCATATCCTGCAGTCTGCGGACGACATCGCACGGCATTTCCACATGGTCGTGGTCGACAACGGCCGCACGTTGGACGCACAGTCGTTGAGCGGCGATGGCGTCGAGGTCATTGCGAACGATAACGTGGGCGGCGCGGGAGGGTTCGCGCGCGGCATGCTCGCGGCGCTGGATCAGATCCCGAAGGCGACGAACGTGCTGCTCATGGACGACGATGTGGCGGTCTCGCCCGAAAGCATCAAACGCACCTACAACCTGCTGCGGATCGTGAAAGACGAATACCGCGAGGCGATGATCTCCGGCGCGATGCTCAACTACGAGATACCTGACATGCAGAGCGAGGACATCGGGTTCGTGGATCCGGAAGGCCTCTGCCATGCATGCAAACCGCCGCTGCGACTGACGAAATTCGAGGACATCGTCTACAACGAGGTTTTCAAGCCCTATTCGTGGATGCGCAAGACCATGTATGCCGCATGGTGGTACTGCTGCATCCCGCTCACCGTGATCGAGCGCGACGGGTTGCCGCTGCCGCTCTTCGTACGCTGCGACGACGTGGAATACGGCAACCGCTGCAAGACACGTTTCATCTCCATGAACGGCCTGTGCGTCTGGCATATGCCGTTCGAGAAGCGTTACAGCGCGGCGGTCGAACGGTATCAGATGACGCGCAACTGCCTGATAGCGCAGGCATCCAGCGACATGGCCCCGAATGTGGACTTCATCCGCAAGCTCAGGGAGGATGTGCATCTGGAGCTCAAGAAATTCGATTATGCCGATGCGCAGCTGTGTCTCGACGCATTCGAGGACTTCCTCAAAGGCCCCGAATTCATCGGCGCCAAAGGCCGCGCCACGGAGAGGTTCATGGCCGCCAACCGCAACAAAGAGCGGCTCGTGGACCTCGATGAACTGCAGCGGCTCACCGGCCAGGACCCCGACCTCGCCGACTTCGATATCACAGGCCTCGACCGGCAGCTGATCGACGGCGACAAGCCGCGTACCCTCTCCCAACGTCTTTTCGACTTATTCACCGATAACGGGCAGCACCTGTTCAGGACGCAAGGCGACGGCTATGTCGTGATCCCGGCGGCTGGCTGGGTGTATCCTGCGGGCGTCCTGCATGGCAAACGCAAACTCGTAGCCGTGGACTGGGCCAATCGCAAGGGCGTCATCCGCATCAAGGATACGGGGCTCTACAAGGCGATCACGAAGCGTTTGCAGGACGATCTGCGCGCTTATCAAAAGACCGGCAAGCAGACGCGCGCCGCCTACCGTGAGGCCTTCCCCGAATTGACCGGCGAGGGCGCGTGGCGGCGCGCCCTCGGCATGCCGACGGCTCAAGACAACTGAAACGCCTGCCAGGCGTCTTGCAGCGGCGTCGCCGGCAGACGTGTGGATAGGCCGCCGCCTGCCGGCGACGCCACTCAAGTGATGGCCATGCCGCGTGCACACAGCATGGCTAGGATACAGCAACTACAGCAAGGCGAAATCGCCTACTCCTGCATATGCGAGAGGTATTCCTCAGTCTCTTTGACAAGCTGCTCGGCCTGCGGGGTTCCCAGATCGGCGAATATGCGGGCGTTGAGCTCCATGTCGTATTTGCGTTCGAGCTTACGCACATAATCCGCCAGCTCGTCGTTGCAGCGCGTGAGCACGGAGGCCTGCGCCTTCCAGGCCTTCGCCTTGCGCGGAAGGTCCCCCTCATCCAGCTCGATGCCGAGCACCTTGGAAAGCCGTTCGAGCATCTGCAGCGTGGCCTGGGCGCAATCGTCGCTTCCCAGGTATTGCGGTATCGAAACCCATAGGGTGCTCGTGCTGAAGCCATCTTCGCAGGCGATCGAATCGAGCACGGTCGGGATGCCCACCGGGCCGTTGTATTCGCGGTCCATGTCACAGCGGCAGCTGTCATCGGATTCGTCCAGCGGCAGTGGCCGGGTGTGCGGGCAGTCGGCGAACATGGAGCCCATCGTCACAATGCGTTCGACGTCGAATTCCTCGGCGATGCGCAGGCTCTGCCGGCTGTATTCGATCCAGCGGTAATTGGGCTCTGGAGCGATCTGCGCGAAGACGTGCGTGCCCTCGCTGATCTGGATATCGTAGAACGTGGTCTGCGGCCAGAGGATGCGTCGGCGACCGGTCACCGTGCATGTCATCGGCCGCGTGACCTGATAGTCGTAGTATCCATCGCAGCGAATGTACCGGACCTCACGTGCATCATAGCGTGAGAGGAGGTGGCGAATGACGTTGGTAGCCGCCTGGCAGGCGTCATTCCAACCCTCAAAGGCGCATATCATCGCGGTTTTCCGTGGCTTCGCTTCTTCAGTCATACGTTCTAATGTAACGAATGCCGATCGCATCTCGTGTGCTTATGCCATAGGTGAATCGCATCAGAACGAACTGACGGCCTGTTGCGAAGGCCGTTCCTTCGCATGCGAAAGGTCTGGATTCGTTATTTCCAAGGCGACACGCTGGGGTTGCGAATGCCACGGATGTGGTTATAGTAGTGACTCGTGCTTCGGCGGCGATTCATTGCTGGAAACACACGCGGACATAGCTTAGTTGGTAAAGCGCGACCTTGCCAAGGTCGAGAGCGCGGGTTCGAGTCCCGTTGTCCGCTCGAGGTCCGAAGAGTTGACGACCTATCGGTGGGTTAGCCAAGCGGTTAGGCAGCGGCCTGCAAAGCCGTATAGACGAGTTCGACTCTCGTACCCACCTCTTGGTGCGCTGGATGCGAATCTGGCAAGCCAAGGCAGACCCGGGCGGTTGGCGCAGAGGTAGCGCACTTCCCTGACACGGAAGGGGTCACAAGTTCGAATCTTGTATCGCCCACGCAGAGCCGAGAAATCGGTTTTGCCAATTGGATTATGGGTGATTGGCGCAGCGGTTAGCGCACTTCCTTCACACGGAAGGGGTCACAAGTTCGATTCTTGTATCACCCACGTTTGATCTTCTTCTCTCACGTTGTTTCGGCGTAGCCACGTTATACTGAAGCGTATGAAGCACCTCGTCAGCCGGTTTGATACTTCGGTTACGCACTATATCGTCAATTTGTCGCCGTCGCTCAGGCCGTTGTTCCTCGCCATCACCGCGTTGGGTTCCCCCGTTGCCGCGATGACTATCGGCGCTGTCGTCGCAGGCTGGGGATACTTCCGCGCAAACCTTCGGCTGGCATGCTCAGGCGCATTGATTTGGCTGACGCTCGGCGCGGGCTCCATCATCAAACTCATCGTCGACCGCGAACGGCCGCACACCGCTTATGCGGCGCATCTGCTATTCGACACCAACAGCTTCCCCAGCGGTCACACGAGCGGGTCCACCATCGCCTATGGCTTCCTCGCCTACCTCGCATGGCATTTGCTGCCGCGGCCATACAACGCCATAGCAGTTGTGCTGCTGATCCTCCTCATCATCTTCGTCGGCATCTCCCGCATTTATCTCGGCGCTCATTTCCCGAGCGATGTCGTCGCGGGCTGGCTGCTCGGCGCCGCCTCGCTGTGCGTCGTCATATTCGTTCTAAGGCCACTGGCATGAACATAATACTGGTAGATAATCCGGAATCCGGCTCGGCGATCCCTCGACAGAAATTACGCGAGAAATGCGAAGCCGCCAAAATCACCGTCGAAGAATTCATAGCGATCGGCGACGGCTTCGAGGGCAGACTCAAGCCATTCATCCAGGCAGGCAAACCCATTGCCGTCATCGGGGGCGACGGCACCGTCGGCACCGTCGCCGGATTGATCGCCGACACCAAGTCGATCCTCATCCCCCTTCCGGGAGGCACGCTCAACCATTTCACGAAAGACCTCGGCATCCCCCAAGACATTGATCAGGCGCTCGCGCGACTCGCCACGCTCTCCCCGCGCAGCATCGACATCGCCAAGGTCAATGACACGATCTTCATCAATAATTCCAGCATCGGGCTCTATCCCTCCTCGCTGCGCGGCCGCGACCGGCTCGGATCGGCTCTCGGCAAATGGCCGGCGGCCATCGTCGCATCCTGGCGGGCATTCGCCAGCTTCAAGACGTATCATCTTGTCACCATCGACGGCGAAACATTCGAAACCTCATTCATCTTCGTCGGCAATAACCGCTACGACTTGGATGCCGGCGGCGGCGTCAATCGCACCCGTCTTGACGAAGGCGTCCTGACCGTCTACGCCGCCAAAACCCCGTCCCGACTCGCGCTCCTCAAGATCGCCCTCTTTGCGCTCATCGGCCGCGACAAACAACTCGCCGAATTCGAGGAGTTCTTCCCCGCAGCCGTCACCATCAAAACCGACCATGCCGAGCTCTCGGTTTCGCACGATGGCGAAGTCTCGAAACTCGCGCCGCCGCTACGATATGCCATACAGCCGAAAGCATTGACCATACTCGGATAGGCGCGGCAAAACCAACGTCCGCCGCATCGCAATGCCTTCAGGAACGGGTCCTATAACATGTCGAGCCCGCTCGGCGCAATGGACCGAAAGATCACACGGCGGGCAGCACGTTGGTGAGCAGCAGAAGCGCCACGACGACAGCCAGGCCGATGCGATAGATAGCGAAGGCCTTGTAGGAGAACGTGGAGACGAATTTGAGGAATCCGATGATCACGATATAGCCGACGAGGAAGCTGACGGCCGTCGCGGCAAGGGTGGCGCCCCAGCCCGGGAACGTCGCCGCCACCTGCGGGTCGCTCAGATCGGAAACCGCGGAAATCGATTCGAGTATTCCGGCCCCGAACACGGCCGGGATGGCCATGAGGAAGCTGACGCGCACGGCCGCCTCACGGGTGTAGCCCAGTGCGCGTCCGAAGGTGATGGTGCCGCCGGAACGCGAAACGCCGGGAATGAGGGCCAGCATCTGGCCGATGCCGAACACGAGCGCCTCCTTCGTATTCATATCGTCGAGGGTTTTGACCTGACGAGAGCGCGCGTCGGCGATCCACAGCAGCACGCCGAAGATGATCAGCACAGTCACTGTGATCCACAGATTGCGCAGCGTCGTCTCGATCGTGTGTTTGAACAGCACGCCCGCGACCACGATCGGGATGGTGCCCAAGATGATGTACCAGCCCATCGAAGCGTCCTTGTCGCCCGCTCCCATGCGGGAATGCAGGCTGCTTCCGTTGCGCCCGAACAGGCAGCCGAACCAATGGCTCAGGATGCGCGCGATATCGCGGCGGAAGTACAGCAGCACGGCGAACTCGGTGCCGAACTGGATGATGGCGGTGAACGCCGCGCCGGGATCGTGCCCCAGCATGAGATCGCCGATGATGCGGATATGGGCGCTTGAAGACACCGGCAGATACTCGGTCAGCGCCTGCACCAGCCCTAGGAAAATCGCCTGGAAGAAATTCATGACCCCTCTTTGTACTCAGTGCGTTGATGGTTTCACATCGCAGTGACCATACTACCGAAGATGCCCTAAGATCCGGCCGGGAATCAGGACGTGTCATGCACGGCCTGCACGGAAACGTTCCGCGTTCCGCGCATGCAGCGCCTCGCGGCACTTGTCGCCTCTCGTGCACACAATGAGGACGGGAGTGTCGGCAGGCACAGCAAGGAGGCACGTGATGAACAAATACCGTAAAAGCAGGGTGCATGCGCCGGAAGGGTTCTTCGAATGCGAAGGCCGCGGATTGCAATGGCTCGGCAAAGCGCAGGAGCTCGGCGGTCCGCGTGTGGTCGACGTGCTTGACTGGGGACGTGACTGGCTCGATATCGAGCGCGTGAGCTCCTCCTCCCCCACGCCGAAGGCTGCGCATGATTTCGGCGTGGCGTTGGCGCATATGCATGATGCGGGCGCGCCCTACTTCGGCTCGCCGCCCGAAGGCTATGCAGGCACATGCTATTTCGGGCCTTTGCAGGATCCGGTGCCGATGGATACCGGCGAGTGGAATGACCCGGCCACCTACTACGGGCAGGGTCGTCTGCTGCCCATGGTGAAGCTGGGCGTCAGGCGCGGCACGCTGAACCAGGGCGATCTTGAACTCACCCAGCGCGTGGTCGACAAGCTTCCCGAATTGCTGGGCCGCGCGGCCGGCGACAAGCCGGCGCGCATCCACGGCGATTTGTGGAGCGGTAATGTGATGTGGACCTCTGATCGAGGCTACAGCGAGGCTGTGCTCATCGATCCTGCGGCGCATGGCGGCCATCGCGAGGAGGATTTGGCGATGCTGCACCTGTTCGGCATGTCGTATCTGCACGAGATCATCGACGGCTATCAATCGGCGCATCCTTTGCAGGCCGGGTATCAGGACCGTGTCACGCTCTGGCAGCTCTACCCCATCGCAGGCCACTGCGTCTTCTTCGGCGGCGGCTATGTGAGCGAATACCGCTCGATGTGCCATTCGCTGCTATAGGCGCCGCATACACAAGAGACATGCAAAACCGGCTCGCGATTTTCCATTGGAACCGACACCTGCGGGCCGGACGCCAGTGGTTGCCGATACATTCAGTTAGCTGAGCGCATCCTTCAATTTGCCGAAGAAGCTTTTCCTGCCGCTGACCGCAGGCTTCGAACTTTGCGCGATGTGTTGCGAATCCACGTCATGGGAGTTGGCGAAGCGCTCGATGAGGTCGCGCTCCTCATCGCTGAGTTTGGTGGGCACATGCACGCCGATGTGGGCGATCAGGTCGCCGCGTTCGTCATTTCTGCGCATGCGGGTCATTCCGAGCCCTTTGATCGTCACTGTCTGATCATTCTGGCAGCCGACGGGAATGCTCAGCGTCTCTTCGCCGTCGAAGGTGTCGATATCCAGATCGTGGCCGAGCACCGCCCAGCTCATCGGGATCTGGACCCAGCAGTGCAGATCGTCGCCGTCGCGGGTGAAGCGTTTGTCGGGCTTGATGCGGATGTCGATATACAGATCTCCTGCAGCGCCGCCCCCTTCGCCGACCTCGCCTTGATTGGCCAGTCTCAGCCGAGCGTCGTCGGCGATGCCCGCGGGGATGCTTACCCCGACCTCGCGTGCGGTGCGCACCCGCCCGTGACCCATGCAGGCCGGGCAGGGATCGCTGATGATGGTGCCATGGCCCTCGCAGCGCTCGCATGGGGCCGTCGTCATCATCTGGCCCAGCATGGTGCGCACGACCTTCTGGCGCACGCCTCGCCCGCTGCAGTCGGGGCAGGTCACCGGCCGACCCCCGTTGGCGGAACCGGAGCCGCCACACTGCTGACATAGCCCGAACGTGGTGATCTTTACATGCGCGGTGCCGCCGAACACCGCCGTTTTCAGGTCGATGGAGACACGCGCCAGCGAATCGCGGCCCGGCTGGGTACGCGGCACGGGTCCTTGTGAAGCCCCGCCGAACGCACCGCCGAAGAATTGGCCGAAGACGTCGCCCATATCCCCCATGTCGAAGCCGCCTGCGCCATAGCCGCCCGCACCGGCATTGGGATCGTTAGGATCGACGCCCGCGTCATACATGCGCCGCTTGTCGGGGTCGGACAGCACTTGATAGGCGTTGTTGACCTCTTTGAACTTGTCCTCGAATTCCGGACCGGCGATATCGGGATGGTATTTCCGGCTCATCTTGCGATACGCGCGCTTGATGTCATCCTCATTCGCCGAGCGTTCGACGCCGAGTACCTCGTAATAGTCTGCCACTGCTTAATCCTTGGTTCTCTTGTGCCCGCACCAGTCATATTGCGAGCCGTGTTCGCGAGTCATTCATTCGCGAGTTATTGTGCCATAAGGCGCGGTCACCGCGTCAGCCCTCGTCGCCTGATCTCATTCCTCGGCTGGCCACTGCTTTCCTGCGTTCTGCTCGTCGTGGGAGACCAGCACGGTCAGGTAACGGGCGACCGCCCGCACCGCCGCCATGGTCGTGGAGTAATCCATATGCGTGGGCCCGATCGAACCCACGAAAGCCACCGGCTGATCGTTGACCATGCCGATCGCATCGTCGCCCCGCGCCGGCGCCGTATCCTGCGCCTCGGCCACGCTATGCCCATAGCCGCTCGTCACCACGGACGAGTGCATAAGACCGGGCGTATGAGTCTCCGAACCGATGGCGACGCCAACCCCCGCATGCTCTTCGCTCAGCGAACTCATGAGCTTCATCAGCACGACCTGCTCCTCGAGTGCGTCGAAAAGCGGCGCCAGATCGGTTACGCCCCGCTGATGCGCGAGGCGTGAGGTCCCGGCCATATACAGGTCGCCGACAGTCTCGTCATCGGCCATGCTGTCGAATGCCCGGGCCAGCACGCCGGCCAACCGGCGCACGTTCCCCGCCTCGGCGCGCGCCCCCAGCCCGTTTCCGGGCAATGCCCCCAGCCGATGCACCTGTTCGGCCGCCCTGGCCAGGGAAAGCCCCACGCATTGTTCATTGACCAAGGCGGAGAAATCGCCCACGGCTTCCCATGAAGGCAGGGCGGACAGATTCAGCGTGTGCTGGGCGACGCTGCCGGAATCGGTGATGATCACGGCCAGCACGGTGCCCATCGCAATGGGCACCAGCTCCACATGGCGCAGCGTCGAACGGGACAACGCCGGCGAGGAGACGACGGCCACCTGGCCAGTGATATTGGCCAGCAGCCTGGCCGCCCGCTGCAGCGTATCCTGCAGGCTGATGGAGCCGCCCAGGAATTTTGTGATGCCTCGGCGCTGCGCGCCTGAAAGCGGCACGACCGTGGAAAGGCGGTCCACGAAATAGCGGTAGCCCAGCTCTGTAGGGACCCGCCCGGCCGAGGTGTGCGGCTGGATCAGGTAGCCTTCATCCTCCAAGGCGGCCATATCGTTGCGAATGGTCGCCGAGCTCACACCCAAGTCATGGTGCCGGGTCAGCGACGAGGACCCCACCGGCTCCTGGGAGCGGATGTAATCCTCGATCACGGCGCGCAGCACTATCATGCGACGTGACTGTTCCATGTTCCCTCCCTTGCCGCCTGTCGATTGCAATCATGCAACCACGGCGCCTCCGATCCGGTTATGCTGCGCTCCGGATGCGTTCCACACATACCTATATATAGTTGTTCCGTGTTCCGGGCCTGTAATGTTCGATCAGGCAGGGATCTGGCGCAACATGCGCCGCGAAACGGTCACCGGCGAAACGTCTGCCGCGCTCCGAAGCGGGATTGCGACGGGTTAGCCGACCGCACCGGGCAGCAGGCATGCCATGGTCACTGTATTAGCACTCGATTGCCACGAGTGCTAACGCGTTCGTTCTAAGATGATTTTATGCTCGACAGGCCGGCGGCGACTGACGGTGTTTGCGCTCAACGCCTGTGCCCATTGCCTTCGGACACTGCTGCCCGCATGGCGTTTGTGAGCGCTAACGCCGATAACACGCAGCGAACACGCCACCGGCGAGATGCCAAGTCTGCTGCGAAAGCTACCATTGAATGGCAATGTGAGGGCATATATGGCGCGGCATAAGCCGTATGCATGATGCTCGCAGTATTGGAAGGAAAGTAGATCACCTATGACCGATTTCACCTGGTCTGACTTGGACGAACGCGCTGTGAAAATGGCGAAGGTCCTCTCCGCCGACGCAGTCGAGAAGGCCGGACACGGACATCCCGGATCCCCCATCTCGCTCGCCCCAGTGGCCTATACGCTGTATCAGCACTACATCAAGCACGATCCCGCCGACCCCCAGTGGGCCGGACGCGACCGCTTCATCCTCTCCGGCGGCCACGCCTCGCTCACGCAATACGTGCAGCTCTTCTTCTCGGGCTATGGCGTGACCCTCGACGACCTCAAGTACTTCCGTGGCGGTGCCGACACGCGCACCCCGGGCCATCCTGAGGTCGGGCTCACCCCCGGCATCGAAATGACCACCGGCCCGCTGGGCCAGGGCCTTGCTTCGGCTGTCGGTTTCGCCTACGGACAGCGCTACGAACGCGGCCTGCTCGATCCCGACGCTCCGGCCGGCACCTCGCCTTTCGATCACAAAATCTGGGTCATCTGCGGCGAAGGCGACGTCGAGGAGGGCGTATCCTCCGAGGCCAGCTCGCTTGCGGGGAACCAAGGACTGGGCAACCTGACCGTGATCTTCGACGCCAACCATATCCAGATCGAAGGCGACACCAAGCTCACCTTCTCCGAAGACATCCTCAAGCGCTACGAGGCGTACGGGTGGTACACCGACGAAGTGAGCTTCATCCAGCCCGACGGCTCCTACAAGGAAGACACCGCGGCGCTCTCCGCAGCCTTGGACAAGGCCGAAAAGGTCACCAATCGCCCGAAGTTCATCAAGGTCGACACCCTGATCGCATGGCCGACCCCGGGCAAGACCAACGACGAATCCTCGCACGGCTCCAAGCTCGGCGCCGGCCCGGTCGCCGCGCTCAAGAAAGTCCTCGGCTACGATCCCGAGGCCGACTTCCCGGTAGACGAAGAGGCGCTCGCCCATGCCCGCAAGGTTGGCGAACGCGGCGCTGAAGCCCACAAGGAATGGGACGAGCAGTTCGCAGCTTGGAAGCATGTCAACCCGGACAAGGCTGCGCTGTACGAGCGCATCAAGGCCGGCGAGCTGCCCGAGGGCTTCGACAAGGCCATCGACGATCTGGAAGCCTCCTTCGAAGCCGGCTCCAAGGTCGCCACCCGCAAGGCCTCCGGCGCCGTGATCAACGCCATCGCGCCGGTCATGCCCGAACTGTGGGGCGGCTCGGCCGATCTCGGCGGTTCGAACAACACCAACATCAAGGGCGCCAAGTCCTTCGGCCCCGACGCCGATGCGACCCGCACCTGGCCCGAGGTCTCCCAGTACGGCCGCCAGCTGCACTTCGGCGTGCGCGAGTTCGCGATGGGCGCCATCACCAACGGCATCCTGCTCGGCTCGGACACCCGTCCGTTCAACGGCACCTTCTTCCAGTTCTCCGACTACGAGCGCCCGTCAGTACGCCTCGCCGCGCTGATGAAGATCCCGAACCTCTACGTATGGACCCACGATTCCGTGGCACTCGGCGAAGACGGCCCCACGCATCAGCCGATCGAGCACCTGACCGCTTTCCGCGCCATGCCGCAGGTCGAGGTCGTGCGTCCCGCCGACGAGTACGAGACCGCGGAAGCCTATCGTTACTTCTTCGAGAAGGACAATACCCTGCCTACCGCTATGATCCTAACCCGCCAAGGTGTTCCGACGCTTGCCGAGACCGCCGAAAAGGCCAAGGACGGCGTCAAGAAGGGCGCCTATGTACTCGTCGACACCGACGGCACCCCGGATGTCATCCTGATGGCGAGCGGCTCCGAGGTCCAGTGGGCCGTGGCCGCCGCCAAGACCTTGGCCGGCGAAGGCATCAAGGCCCGCGTCGTCTCGTTCCCCTCGATGGAATGGTTCGAGGAGCAGGACGAGGCCTACAGGGAGTCCGTGCTGCCCAAGGCCGTCGCTGCCCGCGTCTCGATCGAAGCCGGAGTTGCCATGCCGTGGTACAAGTACCTCGGCGCATACGGCGAGCCCGTCTCCATCGAGCAGTTCGGTCTGCAGGGCGACGGCGCGCAGAACATGATCGATCTGGGCATCGACGCCGAGCATGCAGTCGAGGCCGCCAAGGCCTCCATCGCCGCCGTCAAGGCCTGATCGCAGTTTTCGGGCCGCAGTCTCAGCCTGAATACGGCATCGGATAATTGAATACGGCCGGGGGCGTGACGCATAGCCTCAATCCCCCGGCCGAAACCCACGGATATGTTTCCACGACGAGCTGCTGCTAACGCCCAGCTTCCTGCTGCCGCGCTCATGGAAATGCGAGGCGTGAATAACGACAATGGGTTTGCACAATAAGATTTGCACCATCGGTTGTATGACCGATGACTGATAAGGAGATACACAATATGACTGAAGCAACGCAGCGCACCAGCGATTCCGGCGTCTCGATCTGGCTGGACGACCTGTCCCGCACCCGCATCGAGTCCGGCTCGCTGCAGGACCTCATCGCCAACAAGAACGTCGTCGGCGTCACCACCAACCCATCCATCTTCCAGAAGGCCCTGAGCCAGGTCGGCCCCTATGACGCGCAGCTCAAGGAGCTGGGCAAGGTCGATGTGGAAACCGCCGTGCGCGAGCTCACCACCACCGATGTGCGCAACGCCACCGACATCTTCCGCGAAGTCGCCGAGAAGACCGATTTCGTCGACGGCCGCGTGTCCATCGAGGTTGATCCCCGCTTGGCCCACGACACCGAGAACACCAAGAAGCAGGCTGTGGAGCTGTGGGAGAAGGTCGACCGCCCGAATGCGATGATCAAGATCCCGGCGACGCTCGAAGGCCTTCCGGCCATCACCGCCACGCTCGCCAAGGGCATCTCGGTGAACGTCACCCTGATCTTCTCGCTCGAACGCTACGAGCAGGTCATCGACGCCTTCATCGAGGGCATCGCGCAGGCAGACGCCAACGGCCATGACCTCAAGCACATCGGCTCCGTCGCCTCCTTCTTCGTCTCCCGCGTCGATACCGCGGTCGACAAGCTGCTCGAGGAGAACGGCTCCGACGAGGCCAAGGCGCTGGAGGGCAAGGCCGCTGTGGCCAATGCCCGCTTGGCTTACCAGCTCTTCGAGAAGAAGTTCGCCGGGGATTCCCGCTGGGCCGATCTCGAAGCCAAGGGCGCCAAGAAGCAGCGTCCGCTCTGGGCCTCCACCGGCACCAAGAACGCCGCCTACTCCGACTGCAAGTATGTCGATGAGCTGGTCGCCCCGTTCATCGTGAACACCATGCCGGAAAAGACGCTGAACGCCCTCGCCGACCACGGCAACGGCGCGCCTTCAATCAAGGGCACCTACGAGGAGAGCAAGGCCATCATGGACAAGCTCGCCGAGCTGGGCATTGATATCAAGAAGGTCACTGATAAGCTCGAAGCCGACGGCGTCGCATCCTTCATCAACTCTTGGGATTCGGTGCTTTCCGACACCCAGGCCGGCATCGACCGTGTCAACGGCTGATGCTGAACGGTTAGAATCTTTTCGATTCCGCTGAGCCAGGAAACCCTCCCGATCCTGTGACCGGGAGGGTTTCCTGTATTGCGTCATCTCACACTGCTCTAGGCCGTGCTCGTATGCTGCATCTCCTGCACTGGCGGGATGCCGCCGTGCATTGCAACTCATGGGCACGGTTTTCCATCACGAATCTCGCATTATCTCGAGCGCTGCAAAGGTTGCGATGATTGGCAGGCAGGAAAACGCCGTGATCCACGCGCAGGGGGGGGCACAATGATGCGGAAATCGTAATGCCTGCGACTAAAAAGGCTTGTGGGCATCGGTATCGGCAGCTCACATGCATCTTGAGCCTGAATGCGCATCGCTGGACCCGGAGCCGAATCACCGCCGAGCCACAACCATCCGCGTGAATCACACCGGCAGCAGGTCGATCCAATCGCGCAATGCGGCGCGCACTACGTCAGGCTGATCAATGTGCACATTATGGCCCGCGCCGTTTACCACGGTATAGACGGCATTCGGGTAATGCGGCAGCAGATCGCGCTGGTCCTTATAGCCGACGATCTGGTCTTCATGCCCGCAGATGATCGCGACCGGTCCTTCAAAGGCGCCGAAACGATTCTCCGGATCGCCGTTGAGATAGTAGCGCGCATCGAGTCGCATCATCGCACCCCGGTCGCACAGCAGTGTGCCGGGCAAGATGAACCGCTGGTATCGCCGCCAGGCTTCGAACGACTGGTTGACGCCCATCGTCAGGAACTCATCGGCCTGTTCGGGCGGCAACGTCGCGATCAGCGATTCGTTGGGATGACCGATAATATGCTTCCCGACGCGGCGATGAGCTTTGACCGGGTCAACGACCGGCGCGATTAGCGCCATGCCGGCGATATGCTTGGAATTCCCGGCAACGAGGTCACGGGCCAATGCGCCGCCCATCGAGTTGCCGACCAACGCGTAATCTCGATTTCCACCAAGAGCAAGCACAATGTCACGCAGCCAGTCGGAAAGGTCCTGCAGACCGCCGGTCCCATGCAAGGCCGGCGTTTTGCCGAAACCAGGCAAATCAATATAGATGCGTTCTGTGCCCTCAGGGAAAGCGTCGTCGAGCAGCATCAGCGAACGATGGTCCACACCCATGCCATGGACGAAGATAATCGGGAATCCTTTGCCTCGTACCGTGTAAAACGGCGCTGCTCGGAGCTCGGTGTTAGCCAAGGCCGCACAAGGCGAACCTGCGCAAAGCGGCTTTTTTATGTCATTCATATCAGCCATCGGACCTCGTAATCGTCGAGTTTTGCAAACTGCGGCGCCTGTACATCACGCTGCAGGTCAGCCGGTCAGGCGATCAGCTGTTCGACCCATTGCGCGACGCCGTCCTCGTTATTCGCCGGGCACACTTCGTCGGCTATGCGCAGCACGTCCGGCCGCGCATTGGCCACAGCCACGCCCCGGCCGGATGCTTTGAGCATATCGATATCGATGAGGTCATCCCCGAAAGCGACTGTCTGTTCCAATCCGATACCCATGCGTCGGCACAGCGTGCGCAGCGCATCGCCCTTGTTGGCCAACGGATTCATCAGCATCCACATCGTTCCTTCGGAGACGCTCACGCCGAAGTCCGGCGGCAGCATGCCGGCAAGCCGGGAGCCCTGCGCGGGGTCGGGAATGATGAAGATCTTCTCGGCTTCGCCCTGCGGCACGTCATGGAAGTCGGAGTATACGAATTGCTGCGTTTTCCACATGATGCTGGTATCGAAGTTCGTGTAGCGAATATCGTTCATGACGATGCCCAGATGCAGGCCGGGCATGGCCTGCAGCAGAGAGAGACATACATCGCAGGCCCGCTGCGAGGAGAAGCCCACGCGCCTCACGTGCCCATCGGCGGGAACCACGGGATCGGTGAGCGTCTCTTCATTGGAATGCCTTGGATCGGTGTCGATCAGCGCGCCATTCAGGTAGACGCATGCGTCAACCGGGAGCCGTCGCGCGAACGACAGCGCCGTGCTTACCGGCCGCGCGGTGGATATGGCGAGTTTCACGCCCTGTTCATGCGAGCGCTCAAGCACATCGACGGAATGCTGCGACATGAAGCGTTCCTCGAAAGTAGGCGCATCATGCAGCAACGTGCCATCGAGGTCAACGACGATCAGACGCGTCGATTTGGGAATACCGGTAACGGCCACCGAATCGCAGAGTTCGCGGTCAGCGGATCAGGCGCCGAGGCCGAATTTGGCCATCAGCCCCAGCGCGATGGCGATCGCCACCCAGACAAGCGCGATGATCACCGTCCAGCGGTTCAGGTTCTTCTCGGCCACGCCCGAGGTGCCGGCATTCTGGGTCAGGCCGCCGCCGAACATGTCGGACAGGCCGCCGCCCTTGCCTTTGTGCATGAGGATCAGCAGCGTGAGCAGGACGCTGAAGACGACAAGAATGATTTGCAGGACAAGCCTGACAACAGCGATAACAGACACCGGTGAACCTCCATAGTTACGTTACTGAACCCAAGAATAGCGCAAGGTCGTGAACAATGCGACGCGCGAACTCCGCAGGCGCGCAACAGCCGGCAGCTTCCCTATTATCGCATCCCGTAAGCTACTTCCCCACGGGATTCACCGTTGATTTGATGGTGAGCCTGGCGATGCGCGCCAGCTCTTCGACATCCAGCGAAGCGCCGCCGATGAGGAAGCCGTCGACGTCTTTTTCCTCGATGAGCTGCGCGGCATTGCCCGAGGTGACCGAGCCGCCGTACAGGATGCGCACGCTGTCGGCCACCTGCGCACCGAAACTCTCGCACAGATCGTCGCGGAATGCCTTGGCGGCATCCTGGGCGGTCCGAGGCGTCGCGACCATGCCGGTGCCGATAGCCCAGACCGGCTCGTAGGCGATGATGAGCTTCGCCGCCTGGGCATCGGACAGGTCGCGCGTCACATCGCGCACTTGGCCCACGGCGAAATCCAGCTCAATGCCTTGGCGGCGTTCCTCGAAGCTCTCCCCCACGCATAGGATCGGCTGCATGCCTGCTGCAAGGACTGCGCGCACTTGGTCGACGATATTGGCGTCGTCCTCGGGATGGTATTTGCGTCGCTCGGAGTGCCCTACGATCACATAGCTACAGCCAAGATGGGCGAGCATGTCGGCGGAGACATCGCCGGTGAAGGCGCCTTGCGTGGTGACAGAGACATTCTGCGCGCCATAGCGGATCCTGAGCTTGTCGGCTTCGACAAGCACCTGCACGCTGCGCAACGAGGTGAAGGACGGCATAAGCGCCATTTCACAACGTTTGTAGTCGAAATGTGCGTCGCGCAGCAGCCACGTCAGCTTCTGCACGAAATAGGTGGCTTCACGGTGATCGAAATTCATCTTCCAATTGCCGGCTACCAAAGGGATGCGCCGCTGTGCCATCCGCTGTCCTTTCCGTATGCCATTGCCGAAGCTTTGCGGCAAATACATGGATTCGTATGGCTCCTCGCTGCAAAGGCAGATGCGAGGCCGATTATAGGCATTGCGGGCATGTCCGGCAAAGGATATGCCCGCAATGATTGCGAGTGTTTGGGTCTGTTGCGGCCGTGAGCCCAGTGGACTACTCGAGCACTTTCAGGCCCGGCAGCTCCTTGCCCTCGAGGAATTCGAGCGAGGCCCCGCCGCCGGTGGAGATGTGCGAGAAGCCGCTTTCTGGGAACTTCAGATTGCGCACGGCCGATGCGGAGTCGCCGCCGCCCACGATCGTGAAGGCGCCGGCTGCGGTCGCGTCCACCAGCGCCTGCGCGATGGCGCGGGTGCCTTCGGCGAACTGCGGCACCTCGAACACGCCCATCGGGCCATTCCATACCACCGTTTTGGAGTCGACGATCTTGTCGTGGAAGAGCTTGTCCGAATCAGGGCCAATGTCCAGTCCCATCTTGTCGGCCGGAATCGCGTCGGCCTCGACGACTTCGGGGTTGATCGGAGTATCGCCCGCGGGGAATCCCGCGTTGACGACGATGTCGGTCGGCAGCACGAGCTCGACGCCGTTCTTTTCGGCGGTCTCGAC
The DNA here is from genome assembly GCF_022640935.1 of Bifidobacterium sp. Lineage (GTDB taxonomy): Bacteria > Actinomycetota > Actinomycetes > Actinomycetales > Bifidobacteriaceae > Bifidobacterium. Next base: position 24,293 of record NZ_JALCCV010000003.1, on the reverse strand, counting down.
GTAACCCTTGACCTTCTCGAGCTGATCCTCTTCGAGCAGCGAAGTGCCGACCTCGTAGCCCTTGGCCTTGAGGAAGGTGAAGACCATTCCGCCGCCGATGACGAGGCGGTTGGCCTTGCCCAGCAGGTTCTCGATCACGCCGAGCTTGTCGGATACCTTGGAGCCGCCCAACACCACGGTCAGCGGTCGCTCGGGGCTGTCGGTGGCCTTGGACAGCGCGGTAACTTCCTTCTCGACCAGGAGACCTGCAGCGGCGGGCAAATCGGCGGCCACGTCGTAGTTGGATCCCTGCGCGCGGTGCACGACGCCAAAGCCGTCGGAGACGAACACGTCGCCGAGCGCAGCGATCTTCTTGGCGTAGGCGGCGCGTTCGGACGCGTCCTTGCTGGTTTCCTCGGGGTTGAACCGCACGTTCTCGAGCAGTACGACGTCGCCGTCCTGCATGGCGGCGACCTTGGCCTGGGCGTCCTCGCCGTAGGTGTCGGAAGCCAGTGGCACATCGGTGGCCAGCAGCTCGCCCAGTCGCTTGGCTACAGGCGCCAGCGACAGTTCCGGGACGACCTTGCCCTTCGGACGGCCCAAATGCGCCATGAGGATCACCTTGGCGCCTTCGCCGCGCAGAGTCGTGATGGTCGGCAACGCAGCCCTGATACGACCGTCATCGGTGATGGTGGTGCCCTTGAGAGGGACATTGAAATCAGCACGGACAAGGACGCGCTTGCCACTGAGATCTCCAAGATCTTTGAGAGTCTTCATGAATATCCTTTCCTAACCGCCTTGCCGTATCCGTCGGATACGGCTGAAACAGACAGAGTATGACGTGATATACGCCACATTTCATGGTACCGTCAGCAATAAACAATGCATTGTTCCCGCTCACATTATCCGACAGCGAATATGCCGGGTGCGCGGGAACAACACCGACGCATGATAGGCAGAAAGGTGCCGCCGTGCCATGCGGCGAGCAATCGCATCCAAGGCACGAACGGCTGACAAGCAGCCCCACTTCGGAATCCGGAATCAGCCCTGCCGGCGCGCTTTATCGGTTTTGTCCGCGAGCTGCAGCAGGCGGCGGATGCGCCCCGCGATCGCGTCCTTCGTGATCGGCGGGTCGGCCAAGCGGCCAAGCTCTTCGAGGCTGGCGTCAGTATGGCCTAGGCGCAGCAGCCCCGCGGCCTTGAGGTTCTCCGGCATCTCATCGCCGAGGATCTCGAAGGCATGACGGACTTTTTCGCTGGCCTCGGCCGCCGCCTTGGCACTGCGGCGCATATTCGCATCGTCGAAGTTGGCCAGACGGTTCGCCTTGCCCCGGGCCTCGCCATCCGAACGCTTTCCGGTCCATTCGCGGGCCGAACGCGGGGCTCCCATGAGAATGAGCATGCGTTCGATCGCGTCGGGGTCGCGCAGCGTGACGCGCTCCGAGCTGCGCACCTGCCGTGCCTTGGCGCTAATGCCCAACCGCCGCGCGGCGCCCTGCAGCGCCAGCGCGGTCTCATGCGAGGAACAGATGATCTCAAGATAACTGGCCTTGCCCGGATCGGAGATGGCTCCGCGAGCCAGGAAGGCGCCGCGCCAAGCAGCTTTAATCTGGGCTATGTTGCCACTGACGATGTCGGCAGGAAGCCCTTTGACCAGCCGCATGCGGCGGTCCAGTAGGCCTGCTTGCAACGCAAGCGCTGTCGCCCCGCGCTCGACGAGCACGTCGTAGCGCTGCACCACGCCATAGGGCGTCTGGCGCGTCGTACGGCTGACGGACGCCTCTTTCTGGAAGATTTTGGCGATGGTCTCCTGGAGCCACGTTGCTGCCTGTACCGAATCGAACTGCGCCCGAATCACCGCCTGGTTATTCACCGGACGCAACCCGCCGCCAAAACGCATCATCGTCGAGGCCTGCGCCATTCTCGCAGCCGGCGAATCGTTCTCTATTGCGGCGAGCTCGCTTTTGACATCGTCAAGAAGTGCCAAGAACCGACCTCCTCATTTCCCGTTCTTCAATGCTGATAAGGCATGACAACGGGTACTCGTTCCCGCAACGCCACGGCTATCTGTGTTACCCAACGACTTGGACAAGATTACCCCTTCATTTCTGTTTTTGAGACGAAATCTCTCGCGATATGAATGCCTTGGCCCGGCCGCCGGCGCTCACGCCTCACCGAGTTTGCGCTGCCGACGGTGCAGCTCGCGCGCCGAAACCGTCACCGACAGTCCGTGCGCACGCAGCCGCTGGGCCAATGCCGCGCCCATCGCCACAGACCGGTGCTGCCCGCCTGTGCAACCCACCGCGATGGTCACATAGTGCTTGTCCTCTTTCGCATAGCCTTCGACGGCGACCATCACAGCCTTCTCGTAGGCGGCGAGGAATTCCTTCGCGCCGTCGCTGGAGAGCACATAGTCGCTCACCGGGCGATCCAGGCCGTTGAGCTCGCGCAGGCTGGGAACCCAGTAAGGATTCGGCAGAAAACGCACGTCGGCGACGAAATCCGCGTCGAGCGGAATGCCGTATTTGAATCCGAAGCTGAAAATATGCACGGAGACCGTGGACGCTCCTGACCCCAAGAGCGCCTCGTAGAGCTTGGTGGAAAGCTGATGGATGCTCAGGCTGGAGGTGTCGATGACTGTATTGGCACGTTCTTTGAGGTTGGCAAGCAGTTCGCGCTCCTCATGGATGCCGTCGATCAGGCGGTTGCCATGCTGCAGCGGGTGCGGCCTGCGCACGGATTCGTAGCGCTTGATAAGCACTCCGTCGTCGGCGTCAAGGAACAGGATCCTGGTTTTCACCCCCAGATCGTCCAAGTGGCTGAGCACCGCCGAGAGGTCGTCGAAATAGCTGCGCGAGCGCACGTCGATCACGGCGGCGAGCCTGTGGACTTTTGACGCCGACGCGGTCATCATGTCGACCAACGGCACCAGCAGCTTCGGCGGCATGTTGTCAACCACGTACCAGCCCATGTCTTCGACGCAATCGGCGGCATGAGAACGGCCGGCGCCGCTCATGCCGGTGATGAGCAGCACCTCGAACTCACCCGCAGGCCTCGGGATCTGCGTTTCGAATGCCTTGTCTCCAGATGCCTCATCCCGGAGCGGTTTCTCCCGGGATCCACGCTCCTGGGGTGCGGTTGCCTCGCTCACCATGCCTCCTGTAATGCTGCTCTCATACTCTGCTCCAACCGTACATCGTCTATGTCACCAGCGTTGTCATCGTCACCGACGTCACGCAGGCACCCGGCGATTGCGTTCTCGGATGCCATGCTCTGTTTCGGCATCTGTTGCGCTGCGCCTTGCTGGGTTTCTCCCCTCGCAGCAAAATTTCCTGCATCCTGTTCGGCGACGCGCCAGCGGCTCGCGTCACGTCCCGTCATCAGGCATACCTGCACGATCGCCTGATACAGCAGCATTTCTTCGCCGCCGATCGACATGCCTCCGGCATGCATCCATGCGCGCTGCAAGGCGGTGGGCCGTGGATCATAGGAGACGTCGAGCAAGGTGCCATGCACAGCGGCGGCTGCGCGCTGCGCGCCCAGACGCTGCGCGATAGCGTCAGCGGCATGCGCAGGCAAAGTGCTGATCACCACGTCGGCGCCGGCCATGCGCCCTGCGACGGCACCCAGATCAGCGCCGAGCATGGAGAGCATTCCTAAGTCAATCTCGTCGGCATGCTGGGCGCAGAACTGCGCAATGCCGGCATTCGCATCAGGGTGCCGGGCCACGACAGTGATGGCGACATGCGCCGCCTCCTCGCGCATCACTAGGCATGCGGCGAGGGCGGAGAGCGCCGTGCTGCCATTGCCTAAAATCACGACGCGAGCCGGGCCGTCGCCGATCGTCGGCAGCGCCTTCCGGCCCTTGGCTTCCCACGCATGCCGGAAGGCGAGCACAATGCCGTCGACATCGGTGTTGTACAACGCGATGCCGGACGGGGCAACGCAGTATGCGGCAATATTGGCCGGAGCAGCCTGCGCGGCGACATGAACGTCTGGCCTGCCTCTGAACACCGCCGTATTCGCCAAGCCGAGCTCCCGGCTCCAATGATCGCATGGCGTGCCGTGCAACATAATGGTTTTCTTCAACGGCATGGTCAGACTCAGGCCTTCCCATGTGCCGTCCAAGGAGGAAAGGAACGCTTCAAGTTCCTGCTGGCCGACTTCCTCGCGGCCGTATTGCCAGCCGTCGAGATTCAACGCACGATACGCGGCGTTGTGAAGCACGGGCGATAAGGAATGAGCGATGGGTTTCCCCAGCACCGCGCAGCGATGCATCGGCACGGACAGCGCAGTCTGTTCGTCCCAGTCCAGATGACTTGCATGACATGCATGCCCCGCATGATTCGACGCCGCCAAGGCCTCCTCCTTATTGCTGTGCTGTGCACATCTCATGCTAGCCGAAGCCCAGCGACGAGCGATCACACACATGGCAACGCGCATGATCATGCCGCGGACGATGGTTTGGCTGCACGAATTCTGCTGCGCATACGGATGGATTCGAAGGGGTGCGCCGCGCCTTTCACTCTGCGCTGTATTCCACAGAACTGTGCTGCGTTCTCGGCTGCGCCGCGTTCTCGTAAATCGAGCATGCCTTCAAGCTGGATTGCGCCGGGACTCCAGACCTTGAGAGGATTTGCGCAGAGCGTCATGGATCATCTTCGCCTTCGCTTCGCCGACGCCTTTGACCGCCATGAGGTCTTCGAGCGAGGCCTGACGCATCGCCCTGACCGACCCGAAGGCGTTGAGCAGGCGCTTCTGGTAGGCTTGGCCGATGCCCGGGATATCGTCCAGCGCCGATCGCAGGACCCCTTTGCGCCGCGTCTGACGGTGGTAGGTGATGGCGAAGCGATGCGACTCGTCGCGTACGCGCTGCAGCAGGTACATGCCCTCTGACTGGCGTTTGAGGATGATCGGATAGTCATCGTCCGGCACCCAGACCTCTTCGAGCCGTTTAGCCAAGCCGCATACGGCCACATCGTCCACACCGGAGTCTTTCAACGCCTTGGCCGCGGCCATGACCTGCGGTTTGCCGCCGTCGACGACGATCAGGTTCGGCTTATACGCGAAACGATGGCGCTCGGCATTCTGTTGGACGATCGGTTCTTCGGGCGCGACGGAACTCACAGCCGCTGCAGATTGCACGGATATGACGGGATTCGCCGTCCTAAAGCCCGTCTCAGGCTCGGCTGTTGCCGCAGTCGCCTTGACGGCCAAGTCCGCTGCGACAGTAGCGTTGCCGGCATCCGCGATATTCCCGCTGTTCGTGCCTGCGCTGTCATCATCGGCCAAACGATGCTCCGAAGCCTTGCGGATGCGCTGCTCGCTTTCGAGGTCTTCGCCGGAGTCGCCCGCGATATTGCCGTGCCTGAATCGCCTGGTAAGGGTCTCATAGACGGCGCTCAAATCGTCGAGCGCGCCTTTACCATCGTCTCCGCGTATCGCGAAACGGCGGTATTCCGATTTTTTCGCGATGGCATCCTCGAATACGACCATCGAGGCGACTTGGAAGGTGCCGCCGATGGTGTTGGAGATGTCGTAGCCTTCGATGCGCAGCGGTGCCTGTGCGAGCCCTAGTGCCTTGGCGACGTCGTTCATCGCCTGGGTTCGCGCGCCCATGTCGCTGATTCGGCTGAGCTTGCTGCGCTGCAGCGCCTGCCTGGCGTTGTCGTTGGCGCGCTCCATCAGCGCCTTTTTCTCGCCGCGCGAGGGAACGCGGATCGTCACTGCGGAGCCACGCAATTGGCCCAGCCACATTTCCAGCTCATCGCTGCGCGCAGGCTTGATCGGCACGATGATCTCGCGCGGGATCGGGGCGATCGGCGCCAGCAGATCGGCGCGGCCGGTCTGCTCCTGACGTTCCCTGCGAACGCGTGTCGCTTGGGCGCGAGCCGATGCATCCGTGGCGGTGACGGTCTGCGTGGAACCGAGGGCGTCACGCCTCGCAAGGATATGCACTGATGCAGGATTCGATTGCATGGCATCGGATTGCGTCGCACTAGACTGCCCTTTGTCGTGCTGCCCTGCATCTGAATCAACCGAATCGGCCGGATCATCGTCTTCGGCTCCCTCAACGCGCCTCGCTCCGCCCGCGCCGCCGCCCGCCTCGGCAACCGGCGCGACGGCCGCTTCCCGTCCAAGCAGAGGCGAGCCACCGGAATCCTGAGCGTCTGCGATATCCGAATACACCTGGACGATGAGATCTGAGATCAATTCGGCATCGCTGACGTCTTCGACGCGTTCGACGCTCCAATTGCGTTCGCCGCGTATCGAGCCGGAGCGCACGAAGAACGCGTGCACCGAGGCTTCGAGCTCGTCGGAATCCAGGCCGAACACATCCGCGTCGACGTCTTGGCTGAAGACCACGGCGTTCTGCTCGCCGACGGTCTGCAGCATCTGGATCTGGTCGCGCAGCCGCGCCGCCCGCTCGAACTCTGTGTCGGCGCTGGCCCGTTTCATCTCGCGGGTCAGCTGGCTGATGTAGCTCTTACCGAAACGCCCGGTGAGCACGCCGACGAGCCGCTCGCAATCGCGCCGGTGTTCGTCCAGACCGATCCTGCCCACGCAGGGCGCGGAGCATTTGCCAATCGAGGCGAGCAGGCACGGCCGCCCGGTCAGCTGGGCCCGATGGAGCACGGCAGGCGAGCAGGTGCGCACCGGAAAGGTTTTGAGCAGCTTGTCCAAGGAATGCCGCAAATCCCATACTTTCGCATAGGGGCCGAAATACCGGGTGTCCCTGCGCTTGCGATTACGCGTCACCCAGACTCGGGGCACCTTCTCGCCTACTGAGACGGCCAGATACGGGTAGGTCTTGTCGTCACGGAACACCACGTTGAACCGTGGGTCGAATTCCTTGATCCAAGTGTATTCCAACGTGAGAGCCTCAAGCTCGGTGCCGACCACGGTCCATTCCAGGCTTCTGGCGGTGAGCACCATCGTCTGGGTGCGCGGGTGCAGCTGTTCAAGTGGCTGGAAGTAATTCGTCAGTCGGTTGCGCAGATTCTTCGCCTTGCCGACATAGATCACGCGCCCTTCGCCGTCACGCCATTTGTAGACGCCGGGCTCCGCTGGGATGTCGCCGGTCTTGGGCCGGAACAGGTCGCGTGAATCACCCAGCCGTTTGGCCGTCGTGTTGGCGGTTTTGCGCCATTCGTCCGAACTGTGCTTCTCGATGATTCCCGTCATAGCCTTTCCTCTGCTGGATTTGCCGGCGTGCTCATGCCAGCATGGGCTTGAGGAAACGCCCCGTCCAGCTTTCCTCGCATTGGGCGACCTGCTCAGGCGTTCCTTCGGTCACGATGGTGCCGCCGCCATCGCCGCCTTCTGGGCCGAGATCGATGAGCCAGTCGGCGGATTTGACGACGTCGAGATTATGCTCGATGACGATCACGGTATTGCCTTTGTCTACCAATTCCTGCAGGACGAGCAGCAGCTTGCGCACGTCTTCGAAATGCAGCCCCGTAGTGGGCTCGTCCAGAATGTAGACCGTGCTGCCGGTCGAGCGGCGCTGCAGCTCGGTGGCCAGCTTGACACGCTGTGATTCACCGCCGGACAGCGTCGGCGCCGGCTGCCCGAGGCGGATATAGCCCAGGCCGACCTGCACCAGCGTGTTGAGATATCGGGCGATCGAAGGATAAGCCTTGAAGAACTGCGCAGCCTCTTCGATCGGCATGTTGAGCACATCGGCGACGGTTTTGCCGTTGTATGTGACCTCGAGCGTCTCCCGATTATAACGCCGGCCGTGGCATTCCTCGCATTCCACATAGACGTCCGGAAGGAAGTTCATTTCGATTTTGAGCGTGCCGTCACCATGGCAGGCTTCGCAGCGCCCGCCTTTGACGTTGAAGGAGAAGCGTCCGGGGCCGTAGCCGCGCACCTGCGCCTCCGGCGTCTTGGCAAAGAGCGTGCGGATCTTGTCCCATACGCCGGTATAGGTCGCAGGATTCGAGCGCGGCGTTCTGCCGATGGGATTCTGATCGACGTGGATGACCTTGTCGCACTGCTCCACGCCCTCGACGCGGGTGTGCTTGCCCGGCACGATGCGCGCGCCGTTGAGCTTGTCAGCCAGCACCGGGTAAAGGATCGAGTTGACGAGTGTGGACTTGCCCGAGCCGGAAACGCCGGTCACGCAGGTCATGACGCCTACGGGGAAGTTCACGGTCAGATTGCGCAGATTGTTTTCGCGCGCGCCCACGACTTTGAGCTGTTTGGTTTTGCGCACTCTGCGGCGCTTGGGCGGCACGGCGATGGACCGTCGTCCAGCCAGATAGTCGCCGGTTATGGAACGGGAGGCTTCGACGATATGCTGCGAGGGGCCGGAGTAGATGACCTCTCCCCCGTGCTCGCCGGCGCCCGGCCCGATGTCGACCAGCCAATCGGCCTTTTCGATGGTCTCCTGATCGTGTTCGACTACGATCAGGGTATTGCCGAGGTCGCGCAGATGGTGCAGCGTGGCAATCAGCCGTTCGTTGTCGCGCTGATGCAGGCCGATCGACGGCTCATCAAGCACATACATGACGCCCACCAGCCCGGAGCCGATCTGCGTGGCCAAGCGGATGCGCTGCGCCTCGCCGCCGGACAGCGTTTTCGCGGCGCGGGACAAGGTCAGGTAGTTCAGTCCGACATCGTTGAGGAAGCCCAGCCGGGCGCGGATCTCCTTGAGCACTTCACCGGCGATCTGCACGGCCGATCCTGTCAGTTTGAGTCCTTTGACCCAGCTCAGCGCGTGTTCCACGGGCATATCGCAAACGTCGGCGATGGACTGGTCATCGACGGTGACCGACAGCACTTCGGGGCGCAGCCGTCTGCCATGGCATGCTTGGCAAGGCACCTCGCGCATATAGGATTCGTAATACTGCTTCATCTGGTCGGAATCGGTTTCGTCATGCCGGCGCATCAGCGAACGCACCACGCCTTCGAAACCAGTCGAGTACTCGCGCATACGGCCCCACCGGTTGCGGTATGACACGTTGACTTTGAAATCGTGGCCATACATGATGGAATGGCGCACATCTTGGGGCAGCTTCCTCCATGGCGTATCGAGGCTGAACCCCATTTCCTCGCCCAGGCCTTCGAGCACATGGCGATAGTATTCGCCCGTGCCCTTAGACATGCCCCACGGCTCGATGGCGCCTTCGTTGAGGCTTTTGCCCGGATCGGGGATGACCAGCTCCGGATCGATTTCGAGATTGAAACCGATGCCGGTGCATTCAGGGCAGGCGCCATAGGGCGCGTTGAACGAAAACGTGCGCGGCTCGATCTCATCGAGGTCGAGCTGGTGGCCGTTCGGGCAGGAGCGCTTTTCGGAGAAGGGCCGGCGCCGGTTCGGATCCTTGGCGTCCAGATCCACGAAGTCGACGATGACGATGCCTTTGGCCAGTTTGAGCGCGGTTTCAATGGAATCCGTAAGCCGCTGGCGCATGCCGTCTTTGATCACGAGCCGGTCCACGACGACTTCGATCATGTGCTTCTTCTGTTTCGCGAGCGAGATGTCGTCGGAAAGCTGGCGCATTTCGCCGTCGATGAGCGCGCGCGAATAGCCGTCGCCGCGCAGCAGCTCGAGCAGGTCCTCGAACTCGCCTTTGCGCCCGCGCACGACGGGCGCAAGTATCTGGAAACGTGTGCCTTCGGAGTAGCCGAGCAACGCATCGACCATCTGCTGCGGCGTCTGCGCGCTGACGAGTGCGCCGCACACCGGACAGTGCGGGATGCCGGTGCGTGCGAACAGCAGGCGCAGATAATCGTAGATCTCGGTGATGGTGCCGACCGTGGAGCGCGGGTTGCGGTTCGTGGTCTTCTGATCGATGGAGACTGCCGGGCTCAACCCTTCGATGAAGTCCACGTCGGGCTTGTCCATCTGGCCCAGGAACTGGCGGGCGTAGGCGCTGAGCGACTCGACGTAGCGCCGTTGTCCCTCGGCGAACAGGGTGTCAAAAGCCAACGAGGACTTGCCCGAGCCGGACAACCCGGTGAATACGACCATGCGGTTGCGCGGTATCGCCAGGTCGACATTGCGCAAATTGTGCTCGCGCGCTCCCTGGATGGTGATCTTCAGATCGTTAGGGATATGCGAAATATCCGCTACGAGCGAACCATTCGAGGACTTCAGCTTCGCCCTCGCCAGCTCCCCTGAGAGGAACGTCTCGCTATCCAGGATATGCTCCATTACCGTGCCCTGCTGCGCCGTAGCGCTGCATACCGCCGAATGAGATGGCGCCGAATGAGAAGCCACTGTTTGAGAAGTCACCGCTACCTCCGATAAGCCGTCCGTGATTCCACCCAAGAATACCGCATCTCCGGACAATTTTCGAACATGTGTTCGATTTTGTGCTCGCAGTCTTCCACCGGCGCGATGGACAGCTGCACAGAGCGGAGATCGGTCCGATATACTTGGGTCTCGGGTCACCAGACGTATCGCGCGACGCCGTCCTACAACGGACTGTGCGGCACGTCGCGCGTGTGGCATCCGACAAACGCATCGCAGAGGAGCCCCCATGGAACCAACATACGACGATGGCAACGCCACAGTCGATCGGCATTGGACCCGGACCGAGGCGATAGTCCTCTGGGCGGCATGGGCACTGACGCTGGCCTTCAACACGTTCGCGCAGATCGGCAAACTGGGCGGCGTCTCCACCGCGGATATCTCCAACGAGGTCTTCTCCTGGTTCACGCCGGCGGGATATGCGTTCACGATCTGGGGCGCGATCTATCTCGCTCTCGCACTCTGGCTGGTGGTGCTGTGCCGCGACGAGAGCCGCACGCGTCTCGGCCTGCTGCCCCTAACCACCCGCGGAGCGCTGTTTGTGCTCACCTGCGCGCTCAATATCGCTTGGCTCATCTCTTGGCATTACCGGCAATTCGTCGTCAGCATCATCCTGATTGCGCTGCTGCTGACGGCCGTCTGGACGCTGTACGCGACGGGCAGACAGGGTCTCCAGGAACGCCAAGGGCGCAATTTCCTGGACTGGGTGCCGCTGTCGCTGTATGGCTCATGGCTTGCCGTGGCGACCCTTGCCAACATCACGCATGTGATCTCGCGTTACTACGATCCCAACGGCAGCGATACGATCGCGCAGGCCGCTTCGACCGCGGCGCTGGTCCTGCTGCTGGTGGCCGTGTCGGCGTTCATGAACGTCCGGCTGCACGATTGGATGTTCGGACTGGTCGTCCTCTGGTCGGCCGTGGCCATTGCGGTAAAGCTGATGGATGCGTCGAAGGCTTTCGCCGTGATGCTGATCGTGTTCGCTACGCTTGGCGCGATCGTGATCTATACCCCGTGGGCGCGATTGCTGCCGCGGCATTGATATCGATGGAGCGTTCCGAGCCGGGCCATCGCAATCGACAGGGTGGCTCGCCCAACCTCGCCTAGCCGATGGGAAAATTGTCACCATGCCGCGAAAGAGGACCAGCCCGGGACTGCCAGAGACACGGCGTGCGAGCCGCCACAGCACATCATCATGTCCGGCAGCCGGGTCTCTTTGCGCGCCCCGCAACGCCATTCATCTATACCCCCTCGCTATGATGATGCTCCGTTGGATGACAATCATACGATGACGGTCACATGCTGGAATCATGCGAGAGCCTTGCATGTGGTGCACGCGCATGCACGCAAACACGGCGATTGACGCTCACGCGCGCAAACACGCATTGTGCACGCATATGATCCACGCAGGAATGCCCAAGCGGCAAGAGGAAAGACGGTAGGTAGGCCATGGCGATTGAGGGACAGGGACTCGAGATTCAGATCGGTGCGCGCACGCTGCTCAATCCCACTGACTTTCATGTAGCCAAAGGAGACAAGATCGGCTTGGTCGGTCGCAATGGCGCCGGCAAGACGACGTTGACCAGGGTCATTACCGGCGATATGCTCCCCACATCGGGCAAGGTGCGTGTCAGCGGCAAGCTGGGCTACCTGCCGCAGGATACCCATGCCGCCGATCCACAGCAGACCGCGCTCGATCGGCTGATGAGCGCCCGCGACATCGCCAAGATCATCACCCGGCTGCGCAAATCGGAGAAGGATATGACCAATCCGGACCCCGCTATCATGATGAAGGCCATGGATCATTACGACAAGGCCACGCAGGACTTCGAGAAGGCCGGCGGCTACGCGGCGCAATCCGAAGCCATCGCCATGGCCGACAGCCTAGGACTGCCGCAGGAGACGATGGAGCAGCAGATGGGCACGCTTTCCGGCGGCCAGCGTCGCCGCATCGAGCTGGCGCGCATCCTGTTCTCCGATGCCGACACGCTGATCCTGGACGAGCCGACCAATCATTTGGACGCCGATTCTATCGAATGGCTGCGTGGCTATCTCAAACGCTTCGAGGGTGGATTCCTCGTCATCTCCCATTCCACGGAGCTCCTGGACGAAGTGGTGAACAAAGTCTGGCACTTGGACGCGCAGCTGGGGCAGATCGACATGTATTCGCTCGGCTGGAAGGCTTATCTGCGCCAGCGCGTAGTCGACGAAGAACGTCGCCGGCGTGAGCGCGAGGTCGCCGAGAAGAAGGCCGACCGCCTCATGAGGCAGGGCATCCGCCTGCATGCCAAGGCCACCAAGGCCGTCGCCGCACAGAACATGATGCGCCGCGCCGAACGGCTGCTCTCCCAGACCAGCGAAGCCGAAAAACAGGAGAAGGTGGCGGATATCCGGTTCCCCGAGCCTGCTCCCTGCGGCCGCACGCCGATTACCGCCAAGGAGATATCCAAGGCTTACGGTTCGAATATCGTGTTCGCCGGCATCAACCTAGCCATCGACAAGGGCTCGCGCGTAGTCATTCTCGGATACAATGGCGCCGGCAAGACCACGACACTGCGCATTCTGGCCTGCGAGGAACAGCCCGACACCGGCGAAGTCGTTTATGGCCACGGCTGCAAGATCGGCTATTTCGCGCAGGAGCACGATACGCTCGATCTCAATGTGTCCGTGCTTGAGAATCTGCAGCATGTGGCCCCCGAACTCGACAACACGCAGGCCCGTTCGATCCTGGGCAGTTTCCTGTTCTCGGGCGACGACGCAATGAAGCCGACCAAGGTACTCTCCGGCGGCGAGAAGACGCGGCTCGCGTTGGCCACGCTCGTGACCTCGCGTGCCAACGTGCTGCTGCTCGACGAGCCGACCAACAACCTCGACCCGGTCTCGCGCGACGAGATCTTGAAGGCCATCGCCAAATACGAGGGCGCAATCATCCTGGTCACCCACGACGAAGGGGCGGTACAGGCGCTCAACCCCGAGCGCGTGCTGCTCATGCCCGACGGCGACGAAGACCTCTGGAACGACTCGTATCTGGATCTGGTCGCCGAGGAATAAGGCGGACTGCCGGCGCCACTGCTGCTGATGCATCCAGCGGCGGCACCGTTGTTGTATTGACGCCGTGCGGTCGGCGGCCGTCATTATCCCGATCCGGCGTGGCCGCGTTTCTAGGGCGCTCAGCCTAAGGCCCAAGGCAATCTGCGATGCCTGCGCAGGACTACAGTTGATACGGTAAGCAACCGCTGCGATCGGGAGGCCTTGTATGGAAAGCAACGTGGAACGCATTGCCGAGGATTCTGGACGTTTGGCCACGCTATTGCACGCCGCCTATGACGTGCGTACGATACGGGCGATGGAGCGGCCGCTGCTTGAGCGAGACGTGCCGCTGATGCGTATGGCTGCGGGAGCCGCAGCCCGCATGGCTTCGCGCATGCTCGCCGACGCTGGTCTGGACATCGGCGAATCGCAGGTCGTGCTGCTCGCCGGCGCCGGCGACAATGGCGGCGACGGCCTGTATGCGGCTGCGGAACTGGCCCATGAAGGCGCTGCCGTTACGGCCGTCGCCGTGGGACGCTCGCTGCATCAGGCGGCTTTCGCCGCCTTTGTGCAGGCTGGCGGCAAGATGCTGGTGCTCGACCCGCAGTCCGACATTCCCGGATGTGCTTCAGGCTTCAGTGCAGGAGAGGCCGGCGAACGGCTCCACACGGCCATCACTTTGGCTTCGCAGGCCGATCTGCTGCTTGACGCGATGACCGGCATCGGCGTCCATGGTGTGCTGCGCGGCATTCCCTCGACGCTTGCGAAGTCCCTGGGGCTCGAAGGAGAGCTGCCGTCCAGCCCGGCGATCCACGATCAGCGGCAGGACTATGACCGCGATACGCCTCTGGTGCTTGCCATCGATACTCCATCAGGCATCGGCGTAGGCGATGGCACGTTGCCCGGACCGTATATCCCGGCGGATGCGACGGTGATGTTCGGCGCAATGAAGCCCTGCGCGATGCTGCCACCGGCCGCGTACGCCTGCGGCGCGGTCACGCTGGTGGATTTCAGCTTCGACATCGATGAACAGCGGCCTGCAATCGAAGCCGTCGATGACGAGCTGGCGCGCCAAGCCATCCGGCTTCCCTGTCTGGACGACGCCAAATACTCGCGCGGCGTCGTCGGGCTGATCACCGGCTCCACGCGTTTCCCGGGCGCCGCAGTGCTGGGCGCTGCTGCCGCAGCCCGCACGAATACCGGCATGATCCGCTACATGGGGCCGCAGCGTGCGCAGGATATGGTGCTGAACGCGCTGCCCGAAGCCGTGATCGGCAAAGGCCGCGTGCAATCATGGGTCGTCGGGTCTGGCGTGCCTACAGCGAACGCGGACGAAACCGGCATCGACGTGCAGCGCAGCACGATCGCCGCCTTGCTCGCCCACTATTCGACGGGCGATGAGCTGAATGGCGATGGCATTGAACCAGACACCGAGATCACGACAGCTGCCGGGGATAGCGCGGATACCGATGCCACGCACAATGGTCCGAGCACGATCGAGGCTTACGACATGCCTGCACTATGCGTGGATGCGGGGGCGCTTGATCTGCTTCCCGCCCACGTTCCGCCGCAGGTGGTGCTCACCCCGCATGCGGGCGAGCTGGCCGACTTGCTCGCCGACCTTGGCGAGGACATCGACAGCAGCCAAGTGCAGGCCGAGCCGTGGCGCTGGGCGCAGCGGGCGCATACGATCACCGGCGCGACCGTGCTGCTCAAAGGCGCCGTCACCATCGTCGTCGGCGATGACGGCGACGGCGGCACGCGCACGCTTATTTCCGGGTCAGCTCCCGCATGGCTCGCCACTGCCGGGGCCGGCGATGTGCTCGCTGGAATCATGGGTGCGCTGCTCGCCCAGCAAGACGGTCTCCTGCAGCAGGATACGGCGCTGAATGCCGAAGTGGCCGCCGCGGCTGCGTATCTGCATGGTCTGGCCGCCGGCATCGCCGCAGACAGCGATCAGCAAGGGTGGCGGCCGCCGCAGGTGTTTGGCGCGCCACAGGCCACAACCGAACGCAACGTCGGGCATCCTATCGTTGCCTCGGACGTCGTTCATGCGATCGGCGAAGCCGTCGAAGAGCTGCTGCCCTGAGACCGGCGCGCGTCGAACGCCGACACGCCTGCACAAGTATGCCCATGGGATTATGCAGCGGCGGAATGCCGCCATCCGTAACTGCCAACCCTTGACTTGGGCGGCGCGACTCGGGCACGTCGCCAGGGCATTTCACCATGCCTGCAATGACGGATGCTGGCCATGCGTTACGCTGGTTCATGCGTACCTTGCGCTGCACACCATTACGAAACACGGAGCTGGATGATGACCGACATATCCCGAGCGGTTGGCAACGCCGATGACACGATCACCGATGTGATTTTCGACTTCTGCGGCGTGCTCATCGACTGGCAATGCCGGGCGTGTCTCGAGGGCCGTTTCCCTAGCGACCTGGTGGACGCGATCTGCGCCGACAGCGACCCGTATGGCTTTTACCGCTACGAGGACCATATGGATTCGGGCGAGGAGTTCGCCGAACTTATCGTGCAATACCGCGAGGAATTCGGCGATGGCATGGCCCAGGTCTTCACGTATTACATCGAGCACTACGCCGATGCATTGCCTCGCATGATCCCCGGCATGGAGGTGCTGCTCGCTGATCTGCGCAGCGCGGGCATCGGCGTGTGGGGGCTGACCAACTGGTCGCACGAGACCTTCCACACGGCTTTTGACCGTTTTCCGCAGCTCGAAACCTTGCTCGGCGGCACTGTGGTCTCAGGCTTCGAACACAAACGAAAGCCGAATGCCGATATCTACGAGCTGACGCTGCGCCGTTTCGGCCTTGAGGCAAATCAATGCGTATTCTTCGATGACACCGCCCGCAATGTCAACGGCGCCAACGCCGTCGGCATCCACGGCCTGCAGTTCACTGATGGAGGCACGGCTCGGCGCGATCTGCAGCGCCTCGGCGTGCGTGTGTAGCCAGTCCAGCATTCGGATAGGAAATGCGCAACGAAACCGTGCGAACCATCATGCGGCGCATTGATCGCCATATGCGGTTTTTGAGAATTCGGAAATGGCGGAATCCTGCGGTTTTATCGTTTCTGAAAACGTCATACAACGATATTGACGCCACACCATGATCGAGCACTCACGGCAACCCGATCTTCGTTATAAGTAGCATTTCCGTATACCCTCGATGCTATACAAGATATTTATGACACTGCTCCAGCTCAAATACATCGTCAAAATAGTCGAATGCGGCTCCATGAACGAGGCCTCACATGAACTCTATGTGTCGCAGCCTGCCCTGAGCTCCTCGGTGAAGGAGCTGGAGAACGAGCTGCACATCGAGATCTTCACCCGCTCCTCACAGGGCATCGCGCTGACCATCGACGGCGCGGAATTCCTCACCTACGCCCGGCAAGTGCTCGACCAGGCCGCGCTGCTCGAGGAGCGTTACAAGAACGCGAAGCCGCGCAAGCAGCTGTGCGCCGTCTCCACGCAGCATTACATGTTCGCCGTGGAGGCTTTCGTGGAGATGATCAACTCGACGAAATCCGACGAGTACGAGTTCACGATCCGCGAAACCCGCACGAAAGATATCATCAATCAGGTCGCCAACATGCTCTCCGAGGTCGGCCTGCTGTACCTGTCGGATTTCAACAAGGACGTGATCGGCAAGCTGCTGCGCGAGAAGCATCTGGATTTCCATCCGCTCTTCCGTGCGCCGCTGCATGTATTCATCGCTCGCAGCAATCCGCTCGCTACCAAGCGCAGGGTGACGATGGACGATCTCAAGCCCTACCCGTTCATCCAATACGAGCAAGGCGAGGAAGGCAGTTTCTACTTTGCCGAGGAGGCGGTCTGGCCGGACTACTCCCCCAAGCAGATCAACGTGACCGACCGGGCGACGATCCTCAACTTCATCATCGGTCTCAACGGTTACACGGTGTGCACCGGCATCGACAACGGGGATCTCAACAACGAGAAGATCGTCACCGTGCCCCTCGAATCCGACGAGACCATGCTGCTGGGCTGGATCAGCAACGAACGCGCCAAGCTTTCCAACGCCGCCGAAACCTATCTCGTCAAGTTGCGCGAAGTCGTCGCGTCGCACGGCTACACGCTTATCGACGTCTGAAACCCGAGGTGTACATATCAATACCGGCCTTCCTGAAATCACAGAAACCAGTACGATCGCAGGGGCATACCCGCATAAGCCTCAGACATGCACTCCCATGTTCGCCCACGTATCCTCGGCAATCCCAACTGCATCTTAGCTGGTCGCCCCGCCGCCGACTTCCACCAGGCAGTTTTTTAAACCTCGATCTCCTTGTGCGGATTGCAAGGCATGCTGCCACTGCCGGATACGCGCCCTGGCAGCACCATCGCACTGAGCATGCCGCCGACCGTAAGCAGCAGCAGGATACCCATCCCGACATGGGCCAGATCGGCATCAGCCGAAACAGCGCATACGATCATGCCGATCATCATGCCGGCGGCCGCGACAATGCCCGCTGCAGTCAATGCCGCCGACTTTATCCATGTTTTCCTGTTCATATGCCTTCGCTCCCCTCGGCCATCCACGTTCCGACCCGACGGGCCTGTTCCCGTCTTCGATTCCACACTATCCAAGCATGGCCACGCAGATCGTCTATATCGAACGCTTTTCATCCGCGGTTTGCCGAAGATTCATCTTGTCCTCCTGTCTCTGCTGGAACGGCTTGGCAAGCCGAAAATCTCCCGCGTTTTGCGTACATCGGGCTTATATCTGAGGCAGGTTTGAGGTGTCGCGGACATCTATCAGGCTTGTTGGTGGCACCGCTTCACTGCGACCTCGAATATATTGCACCGAAATACGTCGTTTAGCGGCGGCAGCACCCGAAGTCGATGCCACCCGCGCATAAAGGCCGGCAGATGTTCGCAGAGACTGAAACCTACCACACATAAAGCCGATACTATCGTTGCCGGATCATTGCAAGGTAGCCACGAGGCCGACACTACGAGATTCCGACGCGCTGCATCATATACAAGAAAACAACCCAACAGAAAGCGGATAGAACATGACGCAGATATGATCAAGGCCCCGCCGCGAACGGCGAGGCCTTTGAATGGAACGCGTGATGAGCTACTGCATGTCAAGCAGCACGTGCAAGGAAAGAACTCGCCACGCTGCCATGCCAGACCCGCCGTGCGGGCCAACGAAATCAGATGAACTGGATGCCGCCGTCGATCTGCACCGACTGTCCAGTCATGTAATCAGAGTCCGGCGATGCGAGGTAGGACACGTAGTTGGCCACGTCTTCCGCCGTCTCCACACGGCCCAATGTAATCGACTGCGCATACTGCTTGAGGTACTGGCCCGTTTCGCCGCCCTTGAGCTCGACCATTTTCGCGTCGATCAGGTCCCACATATCGGTGCCGACGATGCCCGGGCAGTAGGCGTTGACCGTGATGTGGTCGCGGCCCACTTCCTTGGCCGCGGCTTGGGTGAGTCCGCGCACGGCGAATTTGGTCGCCGAATACGCGCCGAGCAGGTCGAAGGCGATATGGCCGGCAATGCTGGAGGCGTTGATGATCTTGCGGATACGCTCGCCATCATCCTGCCTGCGGAACTGTTCAGTCGCCGCCTGGATGCCGTACAGGTCACCGAAGACGTTGATCTTGAAGATCCTCTCCATATCCTCGGGGGTCACGTCCTGCAACAGCTTGATCTGCGCGATGCCGGCGTTGTTGATGTACGTATCCAGCCGGCCGAACTCTTCGACCGCCTTGTTCACGAACTTCTCGTGATCCTCCTTCTTGGATACGTCCCCCGCGACGCTGACCGCATTGAAGCCTTTGCCGACAAGTTCCTGCGCCGTCTCCCCGGCGGTCTTAGGATCCAAGTCGGCGATGACCACGGCGTAGCCGTCTTTCGCAAGGCGCTCGGCAATCCCCTTGCCGATGCCCCGGCCGCTGCCGGTGATGACTACAACTCTTTGATCAGACATATGAACCACTCCATTCATGTGCTACGGTGCAACTTTGCTACTGTATGCTGCCTTGTCCACGAGCCGTTTGGCTCAAGACAACTCTAACACTTCGCGGTGTCTGGGTGAAGCACCCTGCGCTCTAGATAGACATGCATTAGCATTGAAATGGCAAAGGGTACAGAACCCGTTTCATCTAGCGCTCAAGCCCATATTCCTTGGCGATGATGGCCCAGAGATCCTCGGCGCATTGTTCGATGCTGTTGTTGACGATGGTCACATCGAATTCGCCCTCCGAGGCGAGTTCCAGCTTCGCGGTCTCCAGGCGTTTTTTGCGCTGCTCTTCGTTTTCGGTGCCGCGGCCGACCAGGCGACGCACCAGCTCGTCATAGCTTGGCGGGGCGATGAATACATAGACGACGTCCAGCCCCATGCCTGCAGCCTTGCTTTTGACGCGCCGCGCGCCTTGCAGGTCGATTTCGAGAATCGTGGGCGTGTTCTGGGCGATATGGTCGAGCACAGGCTGCAGCGGTGTGCCGTAATGTGCCATATTGTGCACGATGGCGGTCTCGAGGAACCAGCCGTTGGCCTCTTTGCTGAGAAAATCCCCTTCCGACATGAACCAGTAATTGCGGCCGTTCACCTCGCCGGGGCGAGGGGCACGCGTCGTGGCGGAGACGGATACCCAGACCTCGGGATGGTGCGCTCTGAGCTCGGCCTCCACAGTGCCTTTGCCGACGGCTGTAGGACCGGTCAGGACGATCAGGCGGCCGTTGCGATTCCCGTGACCATTGCGGCTCTCGCGGCCGGCCTCGACTCCATTGCTCGAATCCGTCTCGCGAGCGTGTACATCTTCAGTTTCGGTCATCTCCGCCTCTCCTCGGTCGCTTCCAACAACGCCTGGCGTATATCCAATGCGATAGATTCGGTAGCCTGCGACAATTCGGAGATGTCCGGCCCATGCGAGGCGATGAAGCGCGACACCGTGACCAGCACATTGCCTTTGGTGCCGTGGAATACAGTTTTGAGATCATTGGCCTCAGCGCCCTGCCAGCCGTAGCCTGGCGAAAGGATCGGCCCGGAGAAACTGGCTGGATCGACGCCGATTTGGTTCATCCATTGGCCTATGGTCGCGCCGATGATCAGGCCGACCGAACCCATGCAGTCAATGCCGTCGTTGAATTTCTGTGCGCAGCTTGCGATGCCGTAGGCCACGGTCTGGCCCCGGTATTCGCCACTCTGCCGAATGGCGGTCTGCAGACTCGCGCCCTCCTGATTCGAGGTAAGCGAAGCCACGAACACGCCGCGGCCATTGTTGAGCGCCTCATCTACCAGCGGATTGATCGAGCGCGCCCCGTAGTACGGCAGCAAGGTGATCGCATCGGCCAGCATGGGCGAATCAGGCCTGAAATAGGCGTCGGAGAGCGCCGAGATCGTAGTGGGCAAGCCGCCGCGCAAACAGTCGACGATAGTGATGATGTTCATCTGCCGTGCGGCATACAGCACGCGCTCAAGCGCCGCAAAGCCTTTGGAACCGTAGCGTTCGAACATCGAAGTCTGGAATTTGACAGCAGCCGCTCGGCCGCGTGACGCCTGCAGCATACGCATCGAGAACATCTCGGCGCCCCCGGCGTCCACGTTGTAGCCCCAGTCGGTCAGGATCTTGCGATGAGGGTCAATCCCGATGCACAGCGGCCCGTATGTCGCCATCGAATTGCTCAGCCGCAATCCGAAGCTGGAACGCTTCGCAGTGCCCTCCTCTTGGCCGGGACCCTGGCTCGGGCGCGCGGGGATCATTGCGCACCGTGGCCTTCCGCAGCCTCGTTCTCCGTACCATTGGTTTCCATGGCGAAGAGCTGGCGGGCATGTTCCTGGATGCTCATGATCTGATAATCGTCCTTCTTCACTGCCTCGATCGCCATGAGCACAGCCGAGAATTCAGTCATGGTGGTGAACTGAGGCAGATCGGCGGCAATGGCGGCCGCGCGGATGGAATACCCGTCGGAGCGCGAGCCACGCGAATTCGGCGTGTTAAGAATCATGTCGATCGTGCCGTCTTCGATGAGATCAACGACATTCTTGCCGATGCCTCCTGCAGCGCGTTCGATTGACGCAGGCGCATCGGGAGCGGTATCCACGCGGGTGGAGATCTTGTCGACGATCTTCGACTCGATGCCATAGCGGCGCAGCACCGAAGCCGTGCCTTCCGTAGCCCAGATGGTGAAGCCGAGCTCGATGAGGCGCACGGCCATCAACGGCAGCTGACGTTTGTCCGCATCGTTGACCGAGAGGAACACGTTGCCCGAAGTCGGCAGGCCGCCCGCATAAGCGGCGAGCTGACTTTTGGCGAAAGCATGCGGGAAGTCGCGGTCGAAGCCCATGACCTCGCCGGTCGAGCGCATCTCGGGTCCGAGCAGCACATCGACGGTTTTGCCCACCGGGGTGCGGAAGCGCTTGAACGGCAGTACGGACTCTTTGACGGCCACCTGTTGGCCGGGGCGGATCATGCCGCCATCGCCTTTCGGCAGCAGCAGCCCGTTGGCGCGCTGCTGGGCGATGCTCTCCCCCACGACGATGCGTGCGGCGGCCTTTGCCAATGCCACGCCGGTCGCCTTGGACGCAAACGGTACGGTGCGCGAAGCGCGCGGATTGGCTTCGATCACGTACAGCGTATTCGCCATGAAGGCGTACTGCACGTTGATGAGCCCACGCACGCCGCAGCCTTGTGCGATGGCCAGCGTAGCCTCGCGCAAACGGCGCATCTGGTCGTCGGACAGCGTGCTCGGCGGCAGCGTGCAGGCGGCATCGCCGGAATGCACGCCAGCCTCCTCGACATGCTCCATGATGCCGCCGATGTAGAGCTCGTCGCCGTCGTACAGCGCATCGACATCGATTTCGATGGCATCCTGCAGGAACTTGTCGATGAGCAACGGCGATGGCAACCTGCCGGACACCACGGTGTCGGCCTTGGCTTCGTCAAGCGCCCGGTTGACGTATTTCTCGAGCTGGATGTCGTCGTAGACGATTTCCATGCCACGTCCTCCGAGCACATAACTGGGCCGCACGAGCACCGGGTAGCCGATCTCGTGGGCGGCGTTGCGAGCCTCATCCAGATTCAGCGCGGTGCCGTAACGCGGCGCGTTCAGATGCTCACGGCGCAATACTTCGCCGAAGAGCTCGCGGTTCTCCGCCAGATCGATGCTTTCGGGCGAGGTGCCCAGAATCGGCACGCCGGCGGCCTTCAACCGCGCGGCAAGCGAAAGCGGTGTCTGCCCGCCGAGCTGCACGATGACGCCCTTGACCGGGCCCATTTTCTTCTCGGCCGCATAGATCTCCATCACGTCTTCGAAGGTCAATGGCTCGAAGTACAGCCGGTCCGACATGTCGTAATCGGTGGAGACGGTCTCCGGGTTGCAGTTGACCATGATCGTGTCATAGTCCTTGCCGAGCTCCTGCACCGCATGCACGCAGGTATAGTCGAATTCGATGCCCTGGCCGATGCGGTTGGGGCCGGATCCCAAGATGATCACCGCCTCGCGCTTGCGCGGTCGCAGCTCCGACTCATCGGCGTAGCAGGAGTAGTAGTACGGCGTGAGCGCGTCGAATTCCGCGGCGCAGGTATCGACGGTCTTGTAGACCGGGCGTAGCCCGTAGTTCCAGCGCAGTTCGCGCACCGTGTTCTCGCCCTCGTCGCCGAGATTCCTCAAATGCGCGATCTGCAGGTCGGACAGGCCTGCCAGCTTGGCTCGCCTGAGCAGGCGTGCGTCAAGCGTTTCAGCCTCACGCACCTGCATAGCAGTCTGGTTGATCAGCGCCAGCTGTTTGACGAACCACGGGTCGATTTTGGTCGCATCGAATATCTGCTCTTCGCTCGCCCCGCCCCACAGCGCCCGCTGCACCTGCAGATAGCGCTGCTCGGTCGGCGTAGACATCTTCGCGAGCAGCTCGGCGACCTCTTGCGCGCCAGGCCGCTCACCGTCCCAGTTGAAACCGAGATGGCGCTTGTCGATCGAGCGCAGCGCCTTGCCCAATGATTCTTGGAAATTGCCGGCCAAAGCCATGGCCTCGCCGACGGATTTCATCGACGTGGTAAGCAGCGGGTCGGCACCCGGGAACTTCTCGAAAGCGAAGCGCGGCACTTTAGTGACCACGTAGTCGATCGTCGGCTCGAAGCTGGCCGGCGTCGACTGGGTGATGTCGTTGCGGATCTCGTCGAGCGTATAGCCCAACGCCAATTTGGCGGCGATTTTGGCGATCGGGAAGCCAGTGGCCTTCGAAGCGAGAGCGGACGAGCGCGAAACGCGCGGATTCATCTCGATGACGATCATGCGGCCGTTCTTTGGGTTCACGGCAAACTGGATGTTGCAGCCGCCGGTTTCCACGCCGACACCGCGGATGATGGCGATGCCGAGATCGCGCATACGCTGGTATTCGCGATCGGTCAGAGTGAACAAAGGCGCGACGGTGATCGAATCGCCGGTGTGCACGCCGACCGGGTCGACGTTTTCGATCGGGCAGACGACCACGACGTTGTCGTTCTTGTCGCGCATCAGCTCGAGTTCGTATTCCTTCCAGCCTTCGATGCCCTCTTCGACGAGCACTTCGTTGGTCGGCGAATAATGGATTCCGGCCCCTGCGATGCGACGCAGCTCCTCGTGATCGTGCGCGATGCCGGAGCCGAGACCGCCCATGGTGAAACTGGGGCGGATGACGACCGGATAGCCGAGCTCGTCGACGATGCGGTCCACTTCCTCCAAGGTATGTGCGATGGCCGAACGCGCGGATTCGCCGCCGACATCGTCTACGACTTTCTTGAACTGTTCGCGGTCCTCGCCGCGGTTGATCGCCTCAAGCGAGGCGCCGATCAGTTCGACGTTGTACTTCTTGAGGATGCCCGCCTCGCCGAGGGCCACGGCCGCGTTCAGCGCGGTCTGGCCGCCCAAGGTCGGCAGCAACGCATCCGGGCGCTCCTTGGCGATGATGCGTTCGAGGATCGGCGTGGCGATCGGCTCTATGTAGGTGGCATCTGCCATTTCCGGATCGGTCATGATGGTTGC
>NZ_JALCCV010000002.1 GCF_022640935.1 Bifidobacterium sp. | reverse complement strand
ATAGTTGGCAGCGCGCCAATACTTGTCCACGCCTTCGAGGGCGTCCTCGGAAACCGGAGCGTCAAGCTTCTTCCAAGGGGTGCCAATAACAGGACTCGTCATATGTACTCCTGTACTCCTGCACAGTACTGTGCGATTGATTATTTTCATTCAGGCATGAATCCCGTGGAACCTTGCAGTGCCGCGGTTTCCACGCCCAATCGCAGTCCAGTGTACGGGCAGCGGCCGACGTTTGGCCGTTTTTTTGCACCTGTGTGCGAAACTGATCGCTTTATTACAACTTTTGTGAGATTCTATCAGTGAATTGTGCAACTGCTTTGTGGTTGAAAATATATTTATAATGGCTCTATAACAGGCTTTTGTAACTTCTCATGAGCAACGGTTGCGTTCATTTCGCTGATTTCGCTAGCGGCGTGTTGTTTCGTTTCTGTTCGTTTCCGTTCAACTGACATGCTGCGCCATGGCAATGCCAATCACGCGGGAACGACGAGCAGTCGATGACAATGTTTTCCACGCCGTATGGCGCAGCGCATCGGCGCTCAATGTCGCCTCGCACCGCCACAATGGTCTCGTCTGCAGTTGTGTCGTATTCAGCAGAGCTTTACAAGCTGGTAGATAAGGTCTGGTCATCGGTCGTGCCGTGTTCAACCGGCAGTGGCGCGTGCAGACCCGTGTATTGAATAGGGAGATTCCATGGCAACAGGTCCTGTGCTCGTCGTTGATTTCGGCGCCCAATACGCGCAGCTCATCGCGCGGCGGGTGCGCGAGGCGCACGTCTATTCGGAGCTCGTGCCCCATTCGATGCCCGTTGACACTATGTTGGCCAAGGATCCCAAAGCCATTATCCTTTCCGGAGGTCCGGCCTCGGTTTATGAGCCAGGGGCACCGCAGATCGATCCTGAAATCTTCGCTGCAGGCGTTCCCGTGCTTGGCATCTGCTATGGTTTCCAAGTCATGGCGCACGAGCTTGGCGGGGTCGTCGACAAGGCGGCCCAAGGGGAATACGGCAAAACCGACACTGTGATCGACCGATGCGTAGGCGTGCTCGACGGCTCTCCCGCCGAGCAAAGCACATGGATGAGCCACGGCGTCGCGGTGGAAAGCGCCCCGAAGGGATTCGAAGTCCTCGCGCACACGCAAGGGGCGCCGGTCGCGGCGATGCAGGACCCGTCGCGCGGACTGTATGGCGTGCAGTGGCATCCGGAGGTAAGGCACACGCCGCTGGGGCAGGATCTGATCGAAACCTTCCTGCATCGTTGCGCAGGGCTGCCCGAGGACTGGGACGCTTCGAGCATCATCGAGGACCAGGTCGCGAAGATACGGGCCACGGTAGGCGATGCGCATGTCATCTGCGGGCTTTCCGGCGGCGTCGACTCCGCTGTGGCAGCGACCTTGGTGCACAAGGCGATCGGCGAGCAGCTCACCTGCGTGTTCGTGGACCACGGGCTGCTGCGCAAGGGCGAGGTCGAGCAGGTCAAGCATGATTTCGTCGCGGCGACCGGCATCAAGCTCATCGCGGTCGATGCCGCAGACGACTTCCTGCAGGCGCTCAAAGGCGTCACCGAACCGGAGCGCAAGCGCAAGATCATCGGCGAAAAATTCATCCGCACCTTCGAAAAGGCGCAGGCGCAAGTCATCGAAGAGGCCGGGGCGCAGGGCAGGGAGGTCAAATTCCTCGTGCAGGGGACGCTCTACCCGGACGTCGTGGAATCAGGCGGCGGCGACGGCGCGGCGAATATCAAATCGCATCACAACGTAGGCGGCCTGCCCAAGGACATCACCTTCGAGCTCATCGAGCCGCTGCGCACCTTGTTCAAAGACGAGGTGCGCGCCATCGGCACCGAGCTGGGTCTGCCTGACGACATCGTGTGGCGCCAGCCCTTCCCGGGGCCGGGGCTGGGAATCCGCATCATCGGCGAAATCACCAGGGATCGGCTGGATCTCTTGCGCGAGGCCGACGCCATCGCCCGCGAAGAGCTTTCCAAAGCCGGCTTGGACCGCGATATCTGGCAGTGCCCGGTCGTGCTGCTCGCCAACGTGCATTCGGTCGGCGTCCAGGGCGACGAACGCACCTACGGCTCGCCCATCGTGTTGCGCCCGGTCAGCTCCGAGGATGCCATGACAGCCGACTGGTCGCGTGTACCGTACGATGTGCTGGCTGCGATTTCCACGCGCATCACCAATGAATGCCGCGGCATCAACCGCGTAGTGCTCGATTGCACCTCGAAGCCGCCGGCCACCATCGAGTGGGAGTGAGCGGCTGGGCGGTCTTCAGCGCCGGGCCAGCCGACGGATGCCGCTGAGCGGGATGCTGATCCATGAGGGACGGAATTTCGCCTCATATTGCAGCTCGTACAGTGCTTTTTCCAGTTCGTAGGCCGTGATCATGCGGGCTTCGGCACCGGATATGGCTCTGGCTCTGCGATAGCCGTCCATGAATGTGTTTCTGGCGGTCTGCAGCCAATCGGCGTTGAACGCGCCGGAGGATTGGGCGGCGTAATCGAACGAGCGCAGCATGCCGGCGATATCGCGCGCGGGGAAGTCGGGTTTGCTGCGCTCGGCAATGGGCCGTAGCGGCTCGCCCTCGAAGTCGACGACATTCCATGAGTTATCGGAGCCCAGCAACAGCTGGCCCAGGTGCAGGTCACCATGGACGCGAATGGCCTTCGGCTGCGCGGCCTCAGGCGCATCGCCAGCAGCATCGGTCAGTGCGTGAATCGTCGAGGCAATGGCCAGCACATCCTGTTCCGATAGCACGTCGTCGATTTCGGCAGCGGACGACAGGGACTGGATCAGCCGCTGTTTCAGATTCTCGTTCGAAGGTCCTGCGCTGCTGCCGAAGGCCCGCTCGAGCCGGTTGTGCATATCGGCGATCAGCGTGCCGATATGCGTTGAGACGAGGGCTGGATCATCGCCGCGTCTTGCCATGGCCTGCAGAGCGGCGAAACCGTCCTGTGCCCCGCGCACGGCATCGGCGACGACGATGGCGCATGCCGAACCGTCAAGCGTCTCATGCTCGAGGTAGCTGTAGGCGTTCAGGCGTGGAATGCCCTTCCAGTCGCCAAGCGCCGACGGCAGCTGCACCTCAGGATGCTCGCCGCAATGCAGCACGCGGAACACCTTGGCGACAAGCGGCTGGTCGTCGCCAAGCAACAGCACGGAGGTGTTGGACTGTTCGACCCCCATCGGCCTGACCACTCCAGCGGCACGGCCGAGTCGTTCGCGCGCCTGCCGCTCGGTTTCGTCGCGGGCCGGAATGACCGCGGCGGACTTCGCCCATGCGCGCCAGAACTCCCGCTCGGCGGTACCATCGAAGAGCGCAACGCCGTCGACAACGCCTATCATCCGGCTGCCGCGCTCGCCCTCCTGCGGTTCGCTGCCCCGGGCTGCGACCAGTAGCGGAACCTGCACGATCAGATCCGATGCACTGATCTTCAGCAGGGCTATCGTGAGTCGTGAATCCGCTGAATCCTCGAGCAGCACCTCGCCGGCGATGGCGGCGGTCTGATGAGGGTCGACGGGCCACCAGCGCCTGCCTTGCGCCCATGGGAGTATCGCCGCAGACCAATGCCCAATGTCCACATTCGTGTTCACGATAGCCTTCTCTCCGTTGTGCCCGCATCATTGCGCCCACTTCGTTGCGCGCAAATCAGGGTGTTCGAACCACTCGGCCGTTCGAACTTTCGTATCGTCTGAGCCGGCAGCAGCGTCGGTTCGCCTTTAAAATATCACATCGGGCCTCGCATTGGCAAGGCCCGGACCACGGCGTTGGGCAGGTGCTCGTCTGGCCGCGACAAGTCTTGAGCATGCGCGGCGGATGGATGGCCGTGGCTGGCTGCGATTGAGCCACGCAGGGACTAGTGAATAATCGGATGAAGGATGAAATAGTGAATACGTGTAGACGTGATGGATGGCCGCAGCCGGAGTCAGGCGAATTCGATAGTGCCCGCTGAGGCGTCCATCGAATTGACGATGGCCAGCGATTCGACATCATAGCCGGCTTCGCGCAGCTCTTTGCCGCCGCACTGGAAACCCTTCTCGACTGCGATGCCGATGCCTTCGATGACCGCGCCGGCCTTGTCGCAAATCTCGATCAGACCGTGCATGGCCTTGCCGTTGGCCAGAAAGTCGTCAATGAGCAGCACATGCTCGCCGGCGCTGAGAAAGCGTTTGGCGACGATGACCGGGAATTCGCGTTGTTTGGTGAACGAGTAGATCCTGGTGACATATTGTTCGCCGTCGAGGTTGATGGACCGCGTTTTCTTGGCGAACACCACAGGCGCATTGCCAAAGTGGCGCGCCGCGCAGCATGCGATGCCGATGCCGGAAGCCTCAATGGTCAGTATCTTGTCGACTTGCCTGCCCGCGAACAGCTCGGCCCATTCGGCCCCCATGCGGTCGAACAGCGCGACATCGCACTGGTGATTCAAGAAGGCATCGACCTTCAGCACGTTGCCGGGCTTGACTGTCCCATCCCGGCGAATCCTGTCCTCGAGTTCTTTCATAATCACTCTCCCGCATGGCGCCTAGGTCTTATCGGCAAATTACATGGCGCACCGGCGATGCCGCCGATGCGGACCGCGGCGCGGCCGACAATGAACGATGCATAATGCTAGCGAGCATACCGCGAGCATCGCCCAGCATGCGGCGCCTGGGTTGCGTCATCCGGCACGCATCGCCGATGATGCATTGATTCCGCCCGGCAAATGCGCGCTGGCAGCATGCCGCAGCCGCGTCGCCTGACGAGCTGATGTGGTAGACATGGTGTGCGGTTCTCGCGGTGGCCATATCGGTACGATAGTCAAGGATTCCGCAGAATACCCGGCATGACGACACGATGGCATACGACGGATGTGCCGACAAGGACTATGGGAGGGAATGGAAAGTGCGGACAGATCCCGATTTCATCGCACGCGGCGCGCAGGAGCTCATCGGGGATTTGAATCCCGAGCAGGCGCAGGCTGTGCAATACGAAGGGCCGGCGCTGCTGATCGGCGCAGGCGCGGGATCAGGCAAGACGCGTGTGCTCACACGTAGGATCGCGTGGATCCTGACGCATTTCGGCGCATGGCCCAGCCAGATCCTGGCCATCACGTTCACGAACAAGGCGGCAGCGGAGATGCGCGAGCGGCTTGCGGCATTGATCGGTCCGGTGGCAGGACGCATGTGGGTCTCCACCTTCCATTCGGCATGCGTACGCATGCTGCGGCGCGACGGCAGGTCGATCGGTTTGAATTCCGGTTTCTCCATTTATGACACGGCTGATTGCGAACGGTTGATCAAGCTCATCGGGGCCGATCTCAATTTCGATCTCAAACGTTACACGCCGCGCAGCATCCTGAGCCGCATCTCGGACTACAAGAACAATCTGCAAAGCTGGCAGACCCAGCTCAAGGCCTATGCAGCGGATTACCAACCGGGCCAGCGCGGCTATCAGCTCGGGCCCTTCGGCAATGTCGAAGGGCTGTATGCGGTGGCCTACGCGGAATACGAGCACCGACTCGCCGCAGCGAACGCCGTGGACTTCGACGATCTGATCGTGCGCACCGTCGAGCTGCTGCGCGCCGACCCCATGGCCGCCGAATATTATCATCATAAGTTCCGTTATATCCTCGTCGACGAATACCAGGA
This sequence comes from Bifidobacterium sp., assembly GCF_022640935.1. Taxonomy (GTDB): domain Bacteria; phylum Actinomycetota; class Actinomycetes; order Actinomycetales; family Bifidobacteriaceae; genus Bifidobacterium. Next base: position 183,153 of record NZ_JALCCV010000002.1, on the reverse strand, counting down.
CACGAACCACGCGCAGTACGAGCTGATCCGCGAGCTCGGCGGCGTGGACGCGGCGGAGCAGCGTCCGGTCGGCGCGATCGGCGCGGGCAAACAAGGTCCAGCATGGGTCACCGTCGTGGGCGATTCGGACCAGTCGATCTATGCTTTCCGCGGCGCCGACATCAGCAACATCAAGGACTTCGAGCAGGATTTCCCCCAGGCGAAAACCATCATGCTCGAGCAGAACTACCGCTCCACGCAGACGATCTTGGATGCCGCCAACGCTGTCATCGCCAACAATGCGGACCGCAGGCCGAAAAAACTCTGGACCGCGCTGGGCAAAGGCGAGCCGATCGTGGGCTATGCGGCCGATAATGCGCAGCAGGAGGCCGCATGGATCGCCGAGGAGATCGCGCGGCTGGCCGGCGAGGACGGCATGCGCTACCGCGACGTCGCCGTCATGTACCGCGCGAACGCACAATCGCGCTCGCTTGAGGAGGCGCTCATCAACGCCGGCATCCCGTACCAGCTCGTGGGCGGTACCAGATTCTACGAACGGCGCGAAATCAAGGACGCCATCGCCTACGTGCAGGCCATCGTGAATCCGGCCGACAGCGTGAACATGCGTCGTATCATGAACGTGCCCAAGCGCGGGCTGGGAGCGCGCGCCGAAGCGCTGGTGGCCGGCTACGCCGACGCGCACGGCACGGGCTTCTGGCAGGGCGTCGAGCATATGGAGGAGATACCGGGCATGCCGACGCGCACGGCCAAGATGCTCTCGGGCTTCCGCGAGATTATGCGCTCGCTGGCCGCCTTCGCGCAGAGCCACAACGACAAGCCTTCCGAGGTCGTCGCGGAAGTCCTGAACAAGTCGGGATTGCTGGCCGAATTGCAGCGTTCTGAGGATCCGCAGGACGCCTCACGGGTCGAGAATCTCTCACAGCTGCAATCCGTGGCCGCCGAATTCGAGCAGAATACGCCCGACGCCACACTGGGCGCATTCCTCGAAACCACGGCGCTCGTAGCGGATTCCGACCAGCTGCCATCCGAAGGCGAAGACAGCGGCAAGGTCACGCTCATGACGCTGCACACCGCCAAGGGCTTGGAATACCCGGTCGTGTTCCTCACCGGCATGGAACAGGGGACCTTCCCGCATTCGCGGTCGTTGGAAGATGAGGACGAGCTGAGCGAGGAACGGCGGTTGGCATATGTCGGTATCACGCGCGCGCGCCGGCGGCTGTACTTGACCCGTGCGGCGGTGCGCGCCCAGTGGGGACAGTCGAACGAGATGTTGCCCAGCCAGTTCCTGGATGAAATCCCCGATACGCTGATCGAATGGAAACGTCGTGAGGCCGGCGTTGAGCGGATGCGCTCAGGGTGGCGTTCGGATGATGACGACGAGTTCGGGGGCTGGGCCGATGACGACGATTTCTCCGGTGGCGGCTTCGGAGTTTCAAACCGCGGTGGCTCGTCGCGTGCCGGTGGCTCGAGTTACGGTTCCGGCTACGGCTCGGGATACGGTTCGGGCAAATCAGGATTTGGCTCGCGTTCTGGCTCAGGATCGTATGATTCCGGATCGCGCTATGGTTCAGGTGCTTCCTTTGGTTCCCATGGAACCGCCGGTTCCTTCGGCTCGTATGGATCCGGGACGCGGCGCGGATCCGGATCAACGCACGGCAGCTCCGGTTCGCACGGCGGCAAGGTGACGACGCGCCGCATCGCTCCCAAGGCTGCATCCAAGGCGACCCCGGCTTCAGCGATCGTTAAGGACAATAAGCTCAATATCGCCGATTTCAGCATTGGCGACAAGATCTCGCACGATCGGTACGGCCTTGGCACGATTCTCGATACGCAGGACAAAGGCCACAACTCGGTCATTACCGTCGATTTCGGCTCCGACGGCGTCAAACGCCTCATGCTGCGTGTCGCGCCCATCGAAAAGCTGTGACGCCGTTCACGTCCATAGGTGCGGTGTAGACTAGAGGATTGTGTCTGCCAGCAGGCGGGCACTATCTGGAGTCTTAGCCCGTCAGTGGGTCGGCGGCATTGCGCCGTTCGTGCTTGGCACGATGAAGCACTGGAGAGGCCGACTCAGCGAGGGTTCGCTTTCGCTTTACGTTCAGATAACGACAGAGTCAAAGGAAATAAGCATGACTAAAATTCAGCGTGCGCGCCGTCAGGTGCGTCTTTCGCGCGCTCTGGGCATTGCGCTGACGCCCAAGGCCCAGCGCATCTTCGAGAAGCGTCCATATGCTCCCGGCGAGCATGGCCGCACCCGTCGCCGCACCGAGTCCGATTATGCAGTCCGCCTGCGCGAGAAGCAGCGTCTGCGCGCGCAGTACGGCATCTCGGAGAAGCAGCTTCGTGCAGCGTATGAGAAGGGCACTCACACCGCCGGCCAGACCGGTGACGCGATGCTGATCGATCTCGAAACCCGTCTTGACGCCCTCGTGCTGCGTTCCGGCTTCGCCCGAACCACCGCACAGGCCCGCCAGTTCGTGGTGCACCGCCACATCCTCGTCGACGGCAACATCGTGGATCGTCCTTCCTTCCGCGTCAAGCCTGGCCAGACCATCCAGGTCAAGCCTAAGAGCCAGACGATGGTGCCGTTCCAGATCGCCGCCGAAGGCGTGCACCGTGATGTGCTGCCCGCCGTCCCCGGGTATCTGGACGTGAACCTGGCCTCGCTCAAGGCGACCCTGACCCGCAAACCTGAGACCGAGGAGATTCCGGTGCAGGTCAATATCCAGTACGTCGTCGAGTTCTACGCTCGCTGATCTGGGTCCTTCCCGATAGGGACATACATCGAACGACCCCGCGCCTTCAGGCGCGGGGTCGTTCCTTTTCTCGAAACGGTTGCGTACGCGCGGGAGGGGCGCATCTCAGACTTTTACGTTTTGCTGTTGGTTTTCCGCGACCCTTCGATGCAGCCGAATCTGTGGGCATCTCCCTCTTGGTTGGGGTGCGCAACAATTTTTATGCGGTGTGGCGCAGATGCGTACAGGCTCGTATTCCGTCCATCAGCTGGAGTTGCGGCGTACATGGGCATACCACCGGTTTTCGCTAATCGTTGCCGACGACCGCCGCGGCGATGCCCGAGACGATGGACATGATGATCGAAGCCAGCACCGACCACCAGAAACCGCCGACATCGACGCCCACGCCGAAGATCCCGATGGCGAGCCACGAGGCGAAGCGCATGAAGATCCAATTGATGATCAAGGCGGCCAACCCGAAGCTCACGATGCTGAGCGGCAGCGCCAGCACATGCACGATCGGCTTGATCGATGCGTTGATAAGGGCCATGAACAGCGCGAACGCGGCGAAGCCAAAGATCGGGGGATCACCCACCGTATGCATCCCGGGCAGAATCAGAACCGTGACCGCCACGGCGATCGTCATTACCAACCAACGTGCGAGAAATCGTGTCATGTCTCGATTATGCCAGCAGGTCAGCATAACAACGGTGCTGTGGCATAATTGTAAGGCATGGTTATACATCTGCATCTCGTGCGTCATGGACAGACGTCATTCAATCGATACAACCGGCTGCAAGGCTGGTCGAACGCTCCGTTGACCGAGGCGGGAATCGCCGACGCGGACAAGGCCGGCAGCAAACTTCGCGGCATCGATTTCGCCGCGGCCTACTGCTCCGACACCACGCGCGCTCAGATCACGGCCAGCCGCATCCTCGGCATCAACGAGCAGGCCGGGCATGCGAGGCCTGAGCTGCACGCCGATATGCATTTCCGCGAGCAGTTCTACGGCTACTTCGAGGGTCAAGACATGAATGCGGCTTGGTGGGCGGCAGGTGCGCCGCACGGCGCACCGACCTACAACGCTATCGTCGAGCAGTATGGACTGGGTGCCACCCGCGACTTTCTCAAGGAAGCCGACCCGTTCCACGATGCGGAGTCCGACAAGGAGTACTGGCAACGCATCGAAGGCGGCTACGCGCTTATCGCAGGCAACCCGGCTCTGCACGATGGCGATCACGTCCTGCAGATCTCCCATGGCAACACCCTGCTCAGCCTCATGCACCGCTTCGCGCCCGAAGGCTACGATTTAGGCGAGCGGCCGGCGAATGGCAGCGTGACGCAATTCGACTTCGACATCGGCAAGCCGATCGATCAGGCCTTCACAGTGGTCTCCTACAACCAGTGACGTACATGGCCTGAACTGATCTCCGAGGCGAGGGAAGGACGAGTCTGGGGCGTTCGATAACCTGAGCTGTTAGATTGTGAGTGACGCAGGATTGCGGCAAGGCAAGCGCCGCCGTCCATTTCCGAAGAAACGAGGTTCATGATGGGTGTCGCAGACATTGCCGGACTGGTGGCGGCGATCGCGTTCGCCGTGCTGGCGGGTTTCCTTATCTACCCATTGATCCGTTTGGGCAAGCTGCTCGACCAGATCGCCGAAACGGTCAAAGAGACCGGCGACCACGCTCTCCCCGCGCTCGATGAGGGCGTGACGACGGTCAAGCAGGTCAACAAATCGTTGGAAGACGTCAACAAGATCTCGTCCGCGGCGTCGACCACTGCCGGCAACGTCGGCGCTTTGGCCGATCTGTACGGCTCCTTCCTCGGCAAGCCGGTCATCAAACTGGCTGCGGGCGCATACGCCGCAAAAACCACGGTGCAGGGCTTCTTCTCCAAGAAGCGCAAGGCGGCTGCCGATGGCACCAACAACAGCGCTGCCATCCATAACGACAGCGACATCTACGACGGCAAGGAGCGGTGATGTTCAAGCGAATCGTATGGATCGGCGTGGGCGCGGTTATCGGCGTTATCGCCGTCTCCAAGGCCCAAGCATACATCAAGGCCAAAACGCCGGACAATGCCCGCCAGTTCCTGCTCGGCCCCGACCAGGAGCGTGTCGGCATCCGAACGCTCGAAGGCCTTGTCCACGACTTCAATGTCGCCCGGCAGGCCCGCGAGGACGAGCTCAACCGGCGCTATGCCGGATCCGTGCACTGACCTAGCCAGCCGTTCGCGGTCACCTGGGCTGCAACGTAATTCAGCTGCAATGCAATGTAGCTGATGCGACTGCGACGCGCTGCCGGCTAATAAGGCAATGTACTGTATTTGTGACAGACAATAGAAAACAACCATCACTGCGTTCTCACGACGAATTTCGCGTCCAAGTCGGTCTGCTTTCCGGCCGGCATCGGAGATCCGCGCATGCTTGGCATGCCGAGCGTGCGGGCATTGGCAATCGCAGGTGCAGCCGGCTAGGCAAGTTGCGCGCCGGATTCCTGCGCGAACCCGGCATCGTGCCGCGTCGCCTGCGATCATGCAGTGATGACCGCATCAATATCAACCATCCAAGGAGCTCACGCCCTTATGCGCACTTCGGAAATCGCCAAGCGCTATCTGAACTATTTCGAGCAGCAGGGGCACCTCGTCGTGCCCTCCGCCTCGCTCATTTCGCCGAACCCGACCACGCTGTTCACCATCGCCGGCATGGTCCCCTTCATCCCGTACCTGCTCGGCGAGCAGACCCCGCCGTCCAAGCGCATGGCGTCCAACCAGAAGTGCGTGCGCACGTTGGACATCGACGAGGTCGGCAAGACCACGCGACATGGCACATTCTTCCAGATGCTGGGCAATTTCTCCTTCGGCGACTATTTCAAGGCCGAGGCGATCCATTACGCTTGGGAGCTGCTGACCTCGCCGCAGGACAAGGGCGGCTACGGCTTCGACCCCGAGAGACTGTGGGTCACCACCTACACGGACGACGAAGAGGCTCGTTCGCTGTGGCGCAACGAAGGATTCAACCCCGCGCATATGCAGATATTCGGCATGGAAGACAATTTCTGGACCACCGGCGGCCCCGGTCCCGGGGGTCCCTGCTCCGAGATCTACGTGGACCGCGGGCCCCAGTATGGCAAGGACGGCGGCCCAGCGGCCGACGAGACACGCTTCATCGAGATCTGGGACCTCGTGTTCGAGAACTACGAGGTCGACAACGTCAAGTCGAAAACCGACCTGCATATCGTCGGCGAGCTCGAGCACAAGAACATCGACACCGGCGCCGGGCTCGAACGTCTGGCCTACCTGCTGCAGGGCAAACAGAATATCTACGAGACCGATGAGGTCTATCCGGTCATTGAGGCGGCCGAAAAGCTGACCGGCAGAACCTATGGGGAGGACGAGGAAGCCGATGTGCGTTTCCGCGTCGTGGCCGACCATGTGCGCTCCGCGCTGATGATCATGAGCGACGGCGTGCGCCCGAGCAATGTGGGGCGCGGCTACGTGCTGCGCCGCCTGCTGCGCCGCACGGTGCGCTCCATGCGTATGCTGGGCGTGAGTGATCTGGTACTTCCTGAGCTCTTCCCGGTCTCCAAGGCCGCAATGGTGCCGAATTACCCCGAGCTTGATACGACGTTCCACGAAGTCTCCGAATCCGCCTACGGCGAGGAGGATGCCTTCCGCCGCACACTCGAGAAGGGCACGACGATTCTCGATGCCGCGGTTTCCAAGGCCAAAGGTTCCAAGGTGCCGCTAGTTTCCGGCGAAGACGTGTTCACGCTGCACGACACCTATGGCTTCCCGATCGAACTGACGCTGGAAATGGCGCAAGAGCAGGGAGTCAAAGTCGACGAACGCAAGTTCCGCGAGTTGATGGACGAGCAGAAGTCGCGCGCCCGCGCCGATGCACTGAAGAAACGCCATAACGTCGATGTGAGCATCTACGACGACTTCAAGAAGAAACTCGCGCAGCCGATCAAATTCCTCGGCTACACCGACTATTCGAGCCGCTCGCGCGTGTTGGGCATCATGCAGCAGGGCAAGGGATCGGTTCCTGCCGTGCACGCGCCGGCCACGGTCGAGGTCATTCTCGACCGCACGCCGTTCTACGCGCAAGGCGGCGGTCAGCTGGCCGATCAGGGCGAGATCATCTCCGACGAGGGCGCCGTGCTCGAGGTCGACGATGTGCAAAAACCGATCAAGGATCTTATCGTGCATCAGTGCCGACTTACCGAAGGCACGCTGGTGGTCGGCTCTCAGATCAGCGCCAATATCGATGTGGCCCGCCGCGGCGCTATCGCCCGGTCGCATACGGCAACCCATATGGTGCACAAGGCGCTGCGCGAAGAGCTTGGGCCCCAGGCCACCCAGCGCGGCTCCGAGGACGCGCCGAACCGGTTGCGTTTCGATTTCCAATGGTCCAAAGCTCCCAGCAGGGACGCGATGAGCGCGGTCGAAGCCAGGGTCAACGACCGGCTGCGCGACAATCTGGGCGTGACCACCAGGGAAATGAGGTTCGACGATGCCATCGCACTGGGCGCCATGCACCTGTTCGGCGAAAAATACGGTGATATCGTGCGCGTCGTCTCGATCGGCGAAGACGGCTGGAGCCGCGAGCTGTGCGGCGGCACGCATGTCGACCACGTCGGCAAGATCGGCTCGGTGAATATCATGGCCGAAGCCTCCATCGGCTCGGGGGTCCGGCGCGTCGATGCCGTCGTAGGACAAGGCGCATATGACTTCAATGCACGCGAGCATGCACTCGTCTCTCAGCTTTCCGATACGCTCAACGCCCGCCCTGACGAACTGGCCGAGCGTCTGAACGTGCTGCTGGCCAAACTCAAGGAATCGGACCGCAGGCTCGCCGCGATGTACGAGGCCCAGCTTGCTGCGTCCGTGCCCGAGCTGGTGAAGCAAACCAAGGATTCCAATGCTCCGGTGAAGGTCGCGACAAAAAACGTCGGTCATTTCGGATCATTCGAATCCCTGCGCAAAACCGTGCTCGACGTGCGCGGCCAATTGGGCGAAGAGGTGCCGGCGGTCGTCGCCTTGGCAGGCATCAGCGACGAGGACAGGCCCATGGTCGCCGTTGCCACCAACGCAGCAGCCCGGAAATTCGGCATCAAGGCCGGGGATCTCGTGCGCGGAGCGTCAAAGGTGCTCGGCGGCGGCGGCGGCGGCAAGCCCGACTTCGCCCAAGGCGGCGGCACCGATGCCACGAAGATCGATGCGGCGTTGGGTGCCCTGTCCCAAGCCGTGGCACAGGCCTGATGCCCTGTGACGTGGCTTGGCGTGGATCTTGGCGATGCCCGGGTCGGACTTGCACTGTCCGACCCGGAGCTCACCTTCGCCCATCCGGCCGGGAACCTCGACGCACGAGGCGACTCCTTCCGCGCGCTTGACGCCGCGATCGAAGTCATAGAAGGACACGCCGACGAAGATAATCCCATCAGCCACGTAGTCATAGGACTGCCGCTGCAGCTCAATGGCAGCGAAGGCAAGAGCGCGAAGAAGGCCAGGCGCTGGGCGGCGAATCTGGCCAAGCGCTTGACTGCGCTCAGCGCGGATGGCACGTCATCGATTCATGACATACCATCGATAGCATTGCTTGACGAACGACTGACCACGGTCAGTGCGCACCGACAGCTGCGTGAGGCGCAGGTCGCCGGCAAGCGGCACCGCCCGGTGGTCGATCAGCAATCGGCTGTAGTGATTCTGCAGTCAGCGCTGGATGCGAGAACCAACTAGAGGAGCGATCAGTGCCCGAAGATTTCAACGCCTTCTTCGACGAAAATGGATTCGACGAGGATTCCCCCGATGGCAAGCCGGGAAACAAGGCGGCCGGCAAGGACGATGACGGCGCGCGCTCAAATCCGGTTTTCGCCGCCTCCGCATCGCCAGAACCGCCGAAACCTCCGCGATCGCGTCGTGAAATGCGCCGACGCCGCCAGCGGCGCCGACACACGATCAGCAAGGTATTGATCATCATCGTGGCCATCCTGGGCGTTATCTTCGGCGGCGGATATTTCGGCTATGTCAAGCTCAGCGCATGGACGCAAGGCCGAGCGGCTCCCGACGCGCAGGTTTCGGATTATCCAGGGCCAGGAAGCGGCAGCGTTCAATTCGTCATTACCAGCGGCGAAGGCGTCGGACAGATCGCGCACAAGCTCGAGGCGGCCGGCGTCATCAAATCCCAGGCGACATTCGCCAGCACGGCGGACGCCAACAGCAGCACCTTGTATCCCGGCACGTACGAGCTGAAGTACCGTATGTCGTCCACGGACGTGATCGCGATACTGTCCGATCAGAGCAAGGCGACAGGATTCCTGGAAGTGCGCTCCGGCGAGCGCGTCGCCGATGTCGTCACGGGCGCGGCGAAGATTTCCGGCATCGACCGCGGGAAATTCCAAGCCATTCTGGACGCGAAGGGCGCAGGGATCCTGCCAGCGGAGGCCGGAGGGAAATTCGAAGGCTGGCTTGAGCCGGGCACATACGACGTCAATGCGCTCGGCTCGGCGAATGCGATCATGAAATCCATGGTCGATAAACGCGTCACCAAGCTGAACGAGCTGGGCGTTCCCGCAGGCGCACAGCGAGAGCTGACGCTCATCATCGCCTCGATCGCCGAATCCGAGGTCAATTCGAATGAGTACTACGGCAAAGTCGCCCGAGTCATTCTCAACCGCCTGAACAAGCACATGAACCTGGGTATGGATACCACTGTCGCCTATGGTCTGGGCATCAGCGCCGACAAGCTGACAGGCAAGATGCTGACCGACGCCACCAATCCATACAATACCCGCGTCCATGCCGGATTGCCGCCCACGCCGATCAGCAATCCGGGGGATAAGGCGCTCGCCGCGGCGATGAATCCGCCGGCAGGCGACTGGCTGTATTTCGTGACGACGAACCTGAAGACCGGCGAAACGAAGTTCGCCACGACCGAGGCTGAATTCTGGAAACTGCGCGACGAATACAAGAGCTCCAACGCGGGCGCGAACTAGCCGATCCGCAGTCGGCATGCCTGCCGCACCGATTTCAGCCGATAGCGATCGCGACGATTCCGGAAATCACAATGACCGGAACAAATGGTACCGGGCGCAGCCCTGCGTCCGAAAATCCCTGCGTAGTTTTGCGCAGCCTTGCAAAACCGCTCCAGCAAATGATCCACACGAGACCGCCGACACCCATGATCAGCCACCACTGCACGAAAACGCCGAATCCGAACCAGCCTACTGCCTGAGCTGTCATGGCAACGCTGGTCACATCGCCGAATCCCAAGCTGCCTGTTCGAAGATGCGACAATGCCCATTGCATGACCCCGGCGAGCAGCGAATAGCCCAAAGCTATCAGGAATCCCCATGGGCGGCCGCTGCTCACCCCGTACACAACCAGCGCCGCGCATTGCGCGAGCATGCCTGCGCCGACCCAAGCGCGGGGCACGCGCCGGCTGCGGATATCCTCGAGGATCAGCAGGCATCCGCATATGAGACTGGGCAGAAGACAGAAGTAGGGCATGACAGTAAGATAGGGGAAGTTGTCCGCAGACGGAAGGAGAAGGCATGTTGCGCTGGCAGACTGCAGGCGAATCGCATGGCGAGGCGCTGGTGGCCATGATCGAGGGGATGCCCGCTGGAGTGCGCGTCACAAGCGCGGACGTCGCCGATGCACTGGCGCGACGCCGCTTGGGTTACGGGCGCGGTTCCCGGATGAAGTTTGAACAGGACAAGATCCGGCTGCTCACCGGCGTGCGCCACGGGCTGACGATCGGTTCGCCGATCTCCATCGAAATAGCCAACACCGAATGGCCCAAATGGACGGAAGTGATGAGCGCCGACCCGCTTGACCGCGAGCTGCCCGATACCGGCCGCAACGCGCCATTGACCCGGCCGCGCCCAGGGCACGCCGACCTGACTGGCATGCGCAAATACGGTTTCGTCGATGTGCGCGAGGTGCTCGAACGATCCAGCGCGCGCGAGACCGCATCCCGTGTGGCATTAGGCGCGGTTGCGGCGCGATTCCTAGAGCAATCGCTCGGCGTGCGCACTGTCTCGCATGTCATTTCGATCGGCGGAGTGGGCGTCGGCGACGACTATGAGCTGCCCACCCCGGACGATTTGGATGCGCTCGACGCCTCGCCGGTACGTACCTTGGACGCCGAAGCCGCGCGGCGCATGATGGCGCGCATCGACGAAGGCAAGGCCGCAGCCGACACGATTGGCGGCGTCGTCGAAGTGCTCGCCTACGGCATGCCCGCTGGCGTGGGCACCTACGTGGAATCCGACCGCCGGCTTGACGGGGCGCTGGCAGGCGCGCTCATGGGCATCCAGGCGATCAAAGGCGTCGAGATCGGCGACGGGTTCCGCGAGGCTGAACGCTTCGGCTCGCAGGCGCACGACGAAATGGTCCCGGGCGAAAACGGACGCATCACGCGACTGAGCAATCGCGCCGGCGGCATCGAGGGCGGCATGTCGAACGGCGAGACCATCCGTGTGCGGGCCGCGATGAAGCCTATTCCTTCGATCCCGCGCGCGCTGCGTACTGTCGACGTGCATACAGGCGAGGCTGCGCAGGCCATCAACCAGCGTTCCGACAGCACAGCGGTGCCCGCCGCCTCGGTGGTGTGCGAGGCGATGGTGAGGCTTACGCTGGCTGCATTCGCACTCGACAAGTTCGGCGGCGACAGCGTCGACGAAACCAAGCGAAACGCCGAGCAGTACCTCGCTTCTTGGCCGAAGCACATGTGCTGAACGGCTTCGTCTCTCACCGCGGCATCAGCACGGAATAACGCCCGACGAAATACCGGCAGACAGCTGAACAAAAGGATCGCCATGACATCACATCGACCGCTGGCCGTCATCATAGGCATGCCCGGAGCGGGCAAAACGCGCGTGGGGCGTCAGGCCGCCGCATTGCTCGGCGCGCCGTTCATCGACGCCGACCAGCGCATCGAAGATGAGATCGGCATGGGCATCGCCCAATACTTCGAACGGCACGGCGAAACTGCCTTCCGCAGCGTGGAAGCATCGCTGATCCAAGGCCTGCTTGAGGACTATGACGGCATACTCTCGCTTGGCGGGGGCGCGCCAATGACAACGGAGACGAGAAGGGCACTGAGACAATATGTGGCCGATGGCGGCAAACTGGTGTATTTGCAGGCCGATCCACGCGAGGCCATGGAGCGGGCACGACGGGGAGGCAACCGGCCTATGCTCAGCGGCGATGCCGATGCACGCTGGAAACAGCTGTTCGAACAGCGCGACCCGGTTTTCACGGCCTTGTCGAACCTGCATGTGCGCACGCACGGCTCGACACCGCATATGGCCGCGAAAAAACTGACGGAGGCGATCATGCAGCGAACGATTCACATCACCGGCAAGGCCATCGAAGCCTACGACGTGCGCGTCGGCGAAAGCTCGATGCGCCAGCTGCCCGAGACCTTAGGGGATAACCCTACGAAAGTGGCGCTGATCCACACCCAGCCGGTCCAGCGGCACGCCGACCATGCCAGGGCGTTGCTGCGGCAATCCGGGTATCTCGTTTCCGACGTCGTCATTCCGGATGCCGAGGCGGGCAAAACCGTGCAGGTGGCCAACGGCATCTGGGAGCGCTTGGGCCGCGAAGGATTCACCCGCTCCGACGCGATCGTAGGGCTGGGCGGGGGAGCGGCTACTGATCTGGCCGGATTCGTGGCAGCGACCTGGATGCGCGGCATTCGCTATGTGAACTGCCCGACCTCACTGCTGGCGATGGTCGATGCCTCGACCGGCGGCAAAACCGGCGTCAACACAACGCAAGGCAAGAATCTGGTCGGATCCTTCTACACGCCTGCCGGAGTGCTCGCCGATCTCAGGACACTCGAAACGCTGCCCAACGACATCTTCATCGAAGGCCTTGGCGAAGTCGCCAAATCCGGCCTCATCATGGATGAGGGCATTCTCGATCTGCTCGAAGACCACGCTGACGAGCTGCGCGGCTTCGATGGCGGATCGTTCATCGACTCGCCGTTGGAGCCGGTGGTCTCCGAACTGATTGAGCGGACCGTGCGCGTCAAGGCCTATCATGTTTCCAACGATCTCAAAGAGGCCGGGCTGCGCGAGTTCCTCAATTACGGGCACACGTTGGCCCACGCCATCGAAACGCTCGAGCATTTCACGTGGCGTCACGGCAACGCAGTGGCGGTCGGATGCGTGTACGCGGCCGAGCTGGCGCATCTTCTGGGCTATATCGACCAAGATCTGGTCGACTATCACCGCTCATTGCTCAGGTCTCTTGGCCTGCCCGTCGCGTGGCAGCACGAAAATTGGGATGAGGTGCTCGATCTCATGCATCGCGACAAAAAGGCGCGCGGCGACACGCTTCGATTCGTGATCTTGGACGGCATCGGCCACCCCATCCACCTCGATGACCCGCCACAAGAAGCCGTGCACGAGGCGTTCGTGCGCGTTCAGCAGGATCCGGCAGACAAGTAGCGCGCCGGTTCGGCCGGCCATGCAGCTATGAGCATGAGCGGCGGAACACGGGATTGCGAGCAGGAATCATGAAACAAGAAAGCAGGACAGCCATGGAAATGACTCGCAGCGAGGTCATGCGCACGGTCACACGCAACGTCATCGTCGTCAACGGACCGAATCTGGGTCGGCTTGGGGTACGGGAGCCCGATGTCTACGGGAACGAGGACATGGCTTCGTTGACCAAGCAGTGCGAACGCTGGGGACGTGAGCTCGGTCTGCACGTCGAGGTGCGGCAGAGCGATGACGAGGCCGAGATGATCGGGTGGATGCATCGGGCCGTCGACGAGAAAACGCCGGTGGTGATGAACCCCGCGGCATTCACCCATTACAGTTACGGCCTGTCCGATGCCGCCCACATGGTCACTGATGCCGGATTGCCTTTGCTGGAAGTCCATATTTCCAATCCGTCGGCGCGCGATGCCTTCCGCAAACACAGCGTCATCTCCCCGGTAGCCACCGGCACCATCACCGGCATGGGCTTCTATGGTTACCGGCTGGCATTGGAAGCCGTCGCGCATCTCATCGAGTGAGAAGGCATTGGCTGCCGGTTTTACGGCTCGACGTTCCTGTCCTCGGGCGTGCCGAAGACATAATCTGGTTCCTATTGGGCAGGGCTCAGCCACAGGCTGAGTCCTTCGCGCCCTTGGCAGGCGCTCGGTCGAGGCTACGAGCAGCGCGGTGCGCTGCTCGTAGCCTCGACACTCCAGTGCTGTGGATAAGCCCAGGCGTTTGACCACAAAGGTCGTTGCGGGTGGAGTGCATGGGATTCCTGCTTTATACAGGATGGTATGAGCCTCTTTGCACAACCGAGCGCAGCGAATCAGTCTGCGGATGCGTGGAACGGTCAGGACCGCCGAAGGCGCCGCCGCCACGCATCATTGCGTGCCGGCGCGCCAAAAGAGGAATCCCGGGGCGCGCTCCGCCTAGCCGAGTTGGACGGCTCTGTCAATGCTCTTCAGCACCACCAGCGTGAATTTCCGGGCCAAGCCTTCCGACAAGGTCGGCATCCCGATGTGAACAGCGCAGTTCACGATCCAATCCAGACATCCGGATTCGATTTGCTATACCAATATCCGTCGCCCCTGGTGCCTGCCGATAATGCCGGAAAAGAGGAAACGTCACCTGGGGGATCAGCGCGACGCGGAGCTGCGCCGCACGAGGCAAGGCGGCGGAAGCGGCGTGATATGCCTCGGCTGGTTTCCGAGCCTTGGTATGCGGTGGTGGTCATGTTTATCCTCGGCACTGCACTGTGCGCCAGCATGACCATGCTGATCAGGCAGTCAATAAACTACCATGCCGCTTCGGCGCAACAGCTGAACAGCAGTGACGTCTCTTCTGTTGGTGGGAACGCAAGCGATAACCCATCGAGCAACAGTTCTGCCGACGAATCAAAGAGCAATGCGCCCGAAGAAACCCAAATTCCCCAGCACACCGCCACTGCGCCGGCTGATGGCCCGACGGCCTCACTCGTGACGCCGAGCAATCCGGCGGCAAAGGATTCAGGCCTTGTGAACCTCAACACCGCCACCATGCAAGAGCTGGATACGATCTCCGGGGTAGGGCCGGTCACTGCGCAGCGCATACTCGAGCATCGCCAACGCATCGGACGATTCACCAGCATCGACCAGTTGCTCGATATCAGCGGCATTGGGCCTAAAACCTTAGAGAAACTGCGATCACAGGTGACCGTGTCATGACGGACGCCGAAATTTCGTTCAATGCACAAGGCAGTCGTGATTGGCGCATGCTGCCAGCAGCCTTTGCCGCATGGGCGTCATGCCTGTTTACGCGCTGGATATTCAATGCCGTGGTGACTGCCGAGCCGCACAAAGCAACAGGGTTGCGCGCTGCTCTCGCCGGCATGCCGACGCCCTTTCGCACGGCATGCGTGACGGCGACCGTCGTCATGGCAGTCGGCATAGCGGTTGCATCGGCCATGCTCATCCAGCATGCTGCCATACTGGTGCTGAGTTTGAGAACGAAATCGTATGCTGCACATCAGAGTATGCCGTTTGCGCGGTTGCCGGCGCAACGCCATTCCATGGGCAAGGCATGGCGCATGACGGGAATGCTGCTGACAGGCCTTGCTTTGCTGGGCGCAGCAGCCACATGGGGCAACGCCGCTATCGCTTGGCGAGATCCCGCGATGGCGCAGGCGAGGGCAAGCCCAGGGCAGCGGATCGCGCGCATGCGTATCAATACGCCCGTTCGCACTGCCGATCTCCGTCAAGCTGACTGCCAGATTGACGCGACATTGTCGATGATCGGCGATGGCCGTGTTATACAGCCCAGCACTCATGCCGTGCGTGTCTTCGCTGCGGGAGCGGATTGCGATCGCATGAAGAATGGGGCGACTGTTCAAGTATCCGCACGCTTGGAGCTGGCCCGTTTTGGCAAGGCCGATGTGTGGCTGATATGCCGCAGCGAGGACTGTGTGACGGCAATTCGCGCGCCGAACCCTATGCAGTCGACCATCACGAGCATGCAGGAACATTTCTTCGCCGTGACCGACGGCTTGTCCGATCAGGGTCGCATGCTCGTGCCCGGATTGACGATCGGCCTGCTTGGCCAAGAGCATGCCGCATCATCGGGGCGCGAGGTGGTGGACGCGACCTACGCCGGTCTGCTCGAGGAGCGTTTCGCCCGATCAGGCATCATGCATCTAATGGCCGTGTCAGGCGGCCATTTCGTGCTGATTGGAGCATTAGTCAAGCGTTTCGCTGCCTATCTGCGGGCGCCGCGCTATATCATCGCCGTATCGCTGGCCGGTGCGTTTGTGCTGCTGTCGATGCTCGTCTACCCTTCGGATTCAGTCATGCGCGCGCTGGTCATGGGCTTGCTGAACGCGGCGGCGCTGCTCGCCGGCAGACGTCCGCAGGCATTGAACGCGCTGTGCTGGACGACAGTGCTTGTGCTGATCGTCAATCCGACGATGGCTCACAGCTTCGGGTTCGCCTTATCCTGCGCCTCGGTGCTCGGCATCGTGCTGTTCGCCAAAGGCATGGCCCAACGGCTGGGAGCACTATTGCCAAAAAGCGTAGCCGAGGCTATGGCTGTGACGTTGTCGGCGCAATCGCTGACCCTGCCGATTCAAGTCATGATGGAGCCGCAAGTGCCGTTGCTCAGCGTGCCGGCAAACCTCATCATCAGCCCCGTGGTCGGCGCCGCCACCATGCTCGGTCTTGTCGCTCTCCTCACGGCAGTGTGCAACGCTCAGCTGTCATTTGCCTTTGCCTGGCTGGCGAGCGCCCTGACCGTGATCATGGAACGCTGCGCCCAATGGCTGGGCGGTAGTTCTTGGGCGGCTTTGCCTTGGGCTGAAGGCTGGCGAGGTGCGTTGCTGATCGCCATATGCGAAGCTATGGGCGCGTCGACAATCGTCATCGCACAGCGCTATCGGCTGCGCAACAGCGCACGCGCCGGTGAAACAGGAACCCCATACCGGCGCAACTGGCTTGCTCCCATCGCGTTGTGGATACGGGCAATGCCTGAAGCGTTCGATGCCAACAGAAGCGACAAGATCCGTGGCCCGTGATGTTGCATAAGCATAAGGGGAAACGTCCTCAGCGGCACTGGCAATGATGACGGCGCTGCCGGGAACAAACGCGGAATGCCCTTGTCCACCGATGCAGCGAGATTGAAAGCATGGCAAGAACAACAGCGGCGCCTGCGCCTTTCACCATCGTGCTGGGCGGCGACTCCTACCTCAATGAGCAGACCATGCGCGACTTGCGCGACCGCGCGCAACGGCAAATTCCGGGCGCGGAGCTCATCGAGTTTGACGCCGCGGATGGCGACCAATACGCCTTCGACGAGGCAGTAGGCCCGTCGCTGCTCAGCGATAGCGCGATTGTGCTCGTTCGCGCTCTGCAGAACGCCGACGATCAGCTTGGCGAGGCCATGGTCGCATACTGCCGCGGCGCGAACGCCGGCGAACCGGCTTCCGGCATCGTCATCGCCCAGCATGAGGGCGGCATGAAGGCCAAGCGCTTGGTTGACCAGCTGGTCAAGGCGGGTGCGTTTCAAGAGAAGATTCCCGATCTCAAACGCCCAGAAGCCCGCATCAACTTCGTCATGCAGCGTTTCGAGCGGGAACATCGCAGAGTCGACCCAATGGCCGCCCAGCAGCTTGTTTCGGTCCTTGGCGATAGGACAGGAGAGCTTGCCGCGATGTGCGCGCAGCTGTGCTTCGACTTCGACGACGACCCGATTGGGCTGGACAGGGTCAATCAGTATCTGACTGCCAACCCGCAGGTCACCGGATTCGCCGTCGCCGACGCGGCGGTGGAAGGCCACATGGCCGAGGCCATCATGTCGATGCGCGCCGCGCTGCAGCAAGGCATTGATCCCATCGCACTGATCGGCGCGCTCGCCATGAAGCTGCGCACCATCGCCAAGGCTTCGGCTGTACGCGCCGGAAGGATATCGCGTGCCGAGACGAAAACGAACCCGTGGGTGCTCAATAACGCGATGCGACAGCTGTCCGGCTGGACTTCGGCAGGCCTCGGCGCATGCATACAGATGCTGGCCTGGGCAGACGAGCAGGGCAAGAGCAGCGGCGGGGACCCGGTGTACGCGCTCGAACGCTCGATTGAAACCATCAGCGGCAAGGGACGAAGCTTGTGAGCGCCATCAAACCGCCACGTATCCAAGGCAACCAGCGACAACCGAGTAGGATACGCTGGGCTGAATAACGCGAATAACGGCAGCGCGGGCGGCGGCAACATACGAGTGCAACCAATGCGGTCGACGAGATTGACGGAGGAATCATGAACACAACACAGCCCGACAGCATTCGCTCGAACGCTGCTAAGAATACGAAGTCCGCGGCAGCGCCTTCCGCAGGGCAAGGCTCCGGCATCGACCGTTCCGCGCGCCCGCAATCAATCTCGCTGCGCATCCCCACACCGCATAGCATGCGTGCACTGGGCGAATATGTCGCTGGCTTGACGCGTGGCGGTGATGTCATCCTGCTGTCTGGGCCGCTGGGCGCCGGGAAAACGACGTTTGCGCAAGGCTTCGGCGCAGGGTTGGGCGTCACAGGGCCTATCGTGTCGCCCACGTTCACCATCGCGCGCGAAATGAACGGACATTTCGGCGATGGCAGCGCGGCCCATTGCGTGCACGTCGACGCGTATCGTCTCGGCGGCGAGCGCTTCGCACCCGGGCAGAACAGCGTCGATGCATTGCTAGACGAGCTCGAGTCGCTCGGGCTCGATGAAGAGCTGGAAGATCCGAGCGAGCATACGGTAGTGCTTATGGAATGGGGCGAGCAGATGGTCGCCGCGTTTGCCCCTGAACGGCTGGAAATCCATATCGCGCGCGGCAGTGGCTCCCGAGCCGTTGCCGATGCAATGGATGCCGGCCATCCGCACGATGGCACGGAACCGCCCGAACTGAGCGAGAACGGCGAACGCATCGTCACGCTTATTCCAGTCGGCAAACGGTGGAATGGAGAACAACTCGATGCCGTGCTTTCCAGTGCCGGTTGTACGCTCGTCGGTGGCAATGCCACAGGTGCGGGGGAGGAACAGCTATGACGAATACTTTGGTGATCGACACCTCATACGGCTCGACAGTAGGCGTCGTCGGCTATGAGCCGGTTATCGAACGCGATTCGCGCACCCATGTCGAACGTCTGCAAGTCGATATCGGCACAGCAACCAGCCGGGCAGGCTTGCAGCCATCCGACATCGAACGCATCGTCGTAGGCGTAGGCCCGGCTCCGTTCACCGGTTTGCGGGCAGGCATCGTGACGGCCAAGGCGCTCGCTTTCGCCACGGGCGCCGAGCTGCTTGGACAAGATATTCTGAGCGTGCAGGCGGGCATGATGGCGGCACATCGGCATGGCGAATTTTCGTTCCCCAAAACCGCCGAATTGCTCACGCTTGGTCGGCAGGAGGCGCTGCCCTCATCAGCGTCATCGGCAGACGTCTCCTATGTGACGCTGGCGGTCAATGACGCGCGCCGCAGGCAGCTGTATTTTACTGTGATGACCGGTGCCGACGATGCGGCTTCGTATCAGTCGCGTACCGCTGGCGACGTGCTGATCGATATGGATATCGACTATCCACAGCGCATCGCCGAACGGGTCGGTGAGGCCGTCAGGCAGCGTGATAATCGTTTGGGCACGCACACGGCAGTCGATATCGTCGGCCATGGCGCCGCCAAGTATGCCGCGTGCTGGTCGACGTTGTCGCGGCTCGGCTTGGTGCTTGACACTTCCGTGCTGGATATGGGCGCGCATGGGCTGGCTTGGTATGCCAATTATGCCCACTCGGATAGAGGGACAATGCATGCCGGTAAAGGTAACGGTAGCCATGGCGACAGAGTCGCCGATTCCCGTACGCGTCGCCGCGCTGTTTCCCCGGCCGATACGGTCGAGCCGCTGTACCTACGCCGTCCGGACGTTTCGGTGCCCAATCCGCTCAAACACGTGCTTCACCACGCCGGCGCCGACAGGGCCGAGTAAATGATCGTCGGCATTGACACATTCGAACGCGGCTCAGTCGTCATCCGCATCGCGCGAATGGAGCGCGAGCTGTTCGGGCGCGGCGCATGGAGCGAGGAAACCGTCCGCGAGGAGCTGTCGGCTCCTGCCCGCACATATGTCGTCGATATTCCCGATGCTGCCGCGCCCGTGATGTTGACAGAGGCTGATAAGGCAGCGCCTGCAACGCCGCCCATCCGCGGCTATGCAGGCTACTGGTACGACGGTGACGACGCCGAACTCATGACCATCGGCGTGGGCGAGGCATACCGCCGCAAAGGCATTGCCAACGGCATGCTTCGCCGGCTGATCGACGACGCCCGCGCGCACGGGGCGCGGCGCATGCTGCTCGAAGTCCGCGTCGACAACGAACCCGCATTGTCGCTGTATCACCGGTTCGGCTTCACACGGCTGGGCTTGCGCCGGAGATACTACCAGCCTGAAAACGTTGATGCGTATACGATGAGCTTGGATCTGCGGCCGCATATCGTGGGATTCCGGACAGAGCACGCAGAGTATATGAATGCGGACGGCATCAGGGCTAATATGCCCGACAGCCATGGAACCGCAGAACGCGCAATGGCAAAAAACGGAATCAACACGCAATGATGAACCGCGAAACGAACCGTCTTGCAACAGGCCGGACGCAGAAAAGGGAAGAACTATGAGCGAACCCGTAGTAATGGGCATCGAATCCACCTGCGACGAAACGGCTGCGGCCATTGTACGGGGCCGCACACTCGTCTCGAACGTTGTGGCCTCCTCGATGGACGAGCATGCACGCTACGGCGGCGTGATCCCTGAGATCGCATCGCGCGCACACGCCGAGGCATTCGTGCCGGTCGTCTCCAAGGCACTGGCCGATGCCGACATGACGCTGTCGGACATCGACGCGATTGCCGTATCCGCTGGCCCTGGCCTTGCCGGATGCCTGGCCGTGGGCGTGTCCGGCGCCAAGGCGCTGGCGTGGGCCGCGAACAAGCCGATCTACGGCATCAACCACGTCATCGGGCATATCGCCGTGACACAGCTGCAATTCGGAGATTTCCCGCCCGATGTGCTCGCGCTAATCGTTTCTGGCGGTCATACGTCGCTGCTGCACGTCGCTGACGTGGCGCGGCATGTGGATGTGGTCGGCACCACGCTGGATGACGCGGCAGGGGAGTGCTTCGACAAAGTCGCCCGGCTGCTCGGCTTCCCCTACCCGGGCGGCCCCCATATCGACAAGCATGCGCAAAACGGCGATCCGCAGGCCATTAAAGTGCCTCAAGGACTGACCCAGGGCAGGGCCGGGCGCGAGCACCCATACGATTTCAGCTTCTCCGGCGTCAAAACCGCCGTGGCCCGCTGGATCGAGCGGCAACAAGATGCCGGATGCGAAATCCCAGTCGACGACGTGTGTGCGTCCCTGGCTGATTCCGTCGCCACCGTGCTGGCGCACAAGGCGATTCATGGCTGCGAGCAGTACGGCTCCGGCACGCTGATTGTAGGCGGCGGATTCTCGGCCAATTCGCAGCTGCGCGCCAAGCTGCTCGAAGTCGGACCCGGGCACGGCATCGACGTGCGCATCCCGCAACTGAAGCTGTGCACCGACAATGGCGCGATGGTCGCCATGCTCGGCGTCAACCTCGTCGAGGCAGGCGTAACCCCTTCCGCGCCCGATTTCCCGATCGATTCCGCCATGCCCATGGACGTCATCAGCGTATGAGACCCGTCAGTCGTTCTCGTCATGTTGCGTGGCAATACCGCATACGTCAATCGAATATGCCCCACAACAGCATTCGCGTCGAGCGGCGTCTGATGGAACGGCCAGCCCGAAAGACGACACATCGCATGATGCGGGTGGCTGCGCATGCAGTGGTAGCATCGCGGCTATGACGGTTTTCTCGGCAATCGGGCGGCGTTCCGGCCGACGTCTGCTGCTCATGGTGGTCGCAGGGGTTCCGTGCGGCGCCATATCGCTGCTGCTGCATACGGACCTTCCCTCGTCGCTCGTAATCGCGTGGGTCGCTGCCTGCGCGGCATATCTCATCTGGGTCTGGCTGCGCATCGGATATCTGGACGCCGGGGCAACGAAGGACGATGCCCAAGAGGAGGAGCCCAGCCGGACGGTGGCCGATTTGCTGATCATCCTCGCAAGCCTGGCATCGGTGGGCACTGTGTTCCTGATGCTGGCAAAGGCGCGTGGACACAACGGCGATATCACGCTATCGGGAATGCTGACGCTGCTGAGTCTCCTGCTCACATGGGCGCTGATCCACACGTTGTACACGCTGCGCTACACAAGCATGTACTATGCCGATCCGATCGGCGGCATCGAATTCGCGGGCGGGGAGCAGCCGCGATACGTGGATTTCGCCTATGTGGCCTTCACCATGGGCATGACGTACCAAGTCTCCGACACAAATCTGACGACCAGCGACATGCGGCGCACTGCACTCGGCCACACGCTGCTGGCCTTCTTCTTCACCACGCTGCTGCTCGGCGCCACCATCAACCTGTTGGCGGGGCTTATTTCCTGAACGACTGAGTGCTGATGGCGGAGGCGTGCCTGCGCTTCGCCGAAATGTCGGTTTGCATATCCATGGCCTTTGTATCGTTGCCCAGCCAACCGTCTGTGCAACGATGGCTACCGCCCGTACACAAAAGAATCTGTGCTTTTCATGTCTGCCGTAATCGATTTTTCCCATGTGGCCACCGAGGAGTCGGATTCCTCGCTGATCGCCCAGGAGCTCGCGGGACGGCGCGCACATGAGTCCCGCTACTATTGGAATAGGCATCAGCGTCATTTCGCCGTCGGATCCGCCGAAGGAAGTCAAGAGAACGCTGCCGACGTCAGCCATATTCTCAAGGACGAGCGGGGCATCGGGCTGTTTCGCCAAGCTGCTGGAAACCTCGCCCCTCGAGTTCGCCGGGCTCAAAATGGCGTTCATGTTCTATCAAGATCGCTGTCGGTCAACGTGATGCATGCGGTTGACGAAGGCGGCAAGCGTGCTGTCGGATTCAAGTGTTCCGAGGGAATGGACGCGCCGAAGAACTTGGCACCTTCAAATTCGTCCGTCAGAAGTCCAAACCGGCAGACACCGTCCGAGGATCCTACTTCGCCATCAAAGGCGAATACTGAATTCATTCCTATTGTATGATTTTCGTGAGTACAGACTGTCGTGCGCCGGCAGTCCCTGGCAATCAAGGCATGACGGGCATTCGGCTGTTTCTGATGGCTTTCGCCTTTCGCCTGCGGCGCCGAAGCCGTTTCCAAGACAACAGAAGGTCTTTAGGCCAGAAAAACCATGACCCATAACATCGTATGGCGAGAATGGGCGCAGGAACGAAAAAGGCCGCCGGGGGAACGGCGGCCGTGAAGCTCCCGCAGCTGGGCTTGAACCAGCGACATTTCGATTAACAGTCGAACGCTCTGCCAACTGAGCTATGCGGGAATGCTCGCTTGTGCCCGACTTAGCGCCACGCACAAGAAATAAAGTTTAGCGTTGAATCGCGATGATGCAACTTATGAGTCATCCGGCGTGTCGCTCGCTGACGTAACGAAGAAGGCGAGGCCCTTATGTCCGCGCCTACCAGCGTGTCATCCGCGCGTCGCCGGGGAAGGGGAAATCAGTTCCGCTGACGAGCATATCCAACTCGGAGTAAACTCTATTCCAAGATTGACAACAGAAGACTCACCATTGGCGGTGGGCGTATGAACGGAGCGTGCAGAACGATCCAGGGAGACATCCGATCAGCACTCCCATTGGGAGGCTCGTCGACGCTCCGGCACCGGGGAGTTGCAGGCCTGCAACTCGGTATCGTCTTAATCGGTGATCCCGGGGCGGCTATCGGCGTGGCGCGCCAAGGCGTCGATGCTATCTGAAAGGAGAAGGCCATGCATTATTCCAGCGGCAACTACGAGGCCTTCGCGCACCCGCGCAAACCCGAACGATCAGATCGTGCGTCAGCGTATATCGTCGGAACTGGATTGGCCGGGCTCGCGGCCGCGGTATTTCTCATCCGTGACGGTCAGGTCCCCGGCGAGCGCATCCACCTGTTCGAGGAGCTGCCATTGGCAGGAGGCTCCCTCGATGGCGCGAAGCGCCCGGATATCGGATTCATCACGAGAGGCGGGCGGGAGATGGAAAACCATTTCGAATGCCTATGGGATATGTATAGGTCCATCCCGTCGCTTGAAGTTCCCGGGGCATCATACCTAGATGAATACTACTGGCTGGACAAGGACGATCCCAACTCGTCGAATTGCCGGCTTATTCATAATCGAGGCGACCGTGAACCAACCGACGGCGACTTCACGCTTAGCGACGCGGCCCAGAAAGAAATAGTCAAGCTGATCCTCACCTCGGAACAGGAAACTGGCGACAAGGCCATCGTCGACTTCTTCTCTGATGAGTTCTTTGCCAGCAACTTCTGGTACTACTGGTCCACCATGTTCGCATTCGAGAAATGGCATTCCCTCGCGGAAATGCGCCGCTATCTGTTGAGGTTCATTCACCACATCGACGGCCTGCCCGATTTCACCGCTTTGAAATTCAATCGGTACAATCAGTACGATTCCATGGTCAAACCGATACTGGCCTATCTGGATGGGCGGCATGTCGACATTCAATACGGCACCACGGTGCGCGACATCACGGTGAAGTCCTCCGCGGAAGGCATCGTGGCCACGAACCTGCTGCTGAGCAGCAACGGCGAGGATCAGGAGCAATCGCTGAGCCGGGACGATCTGGTATTCGTGACGAACGGCTCCATCACTGAATCCACAACGTATGGGGACCATCACACGCCGGCGCCCGTCACCAACGAACCGGGAGGCAGCTGGAGGCTATGGGAGAATCTGGCCAAGCAATCACCTGAATTCGGCCACCCGGAGGTGTTCTGCACAGGGATTCCGCGGCGCAGCTGGTTCGTATCCGCGACGGCGACCATCGAGAACACCGGGATCGACCCGTACCTCGAGCGCCTGACGAAGCGGCCCCTGCATGACAACAAGGTCAATACGGGCGGCATCGTCACGGTCACCGATTCCAACTGGCTACTCAGCTTCGCCGTGCACCGCCAACCGCATTTCAAGGAGCAACGGGCGAATGAGACCGTAGTGTGGATGTACGGGCTGTATTCAGACACCGAAGGCAACTATGTGCATAAAAAGATCACCGAATGCACCGGGGAGGAGATCACCCAGGAATGGCTCTATCACCTGGGCGTTCCCGAGGCGTTGATCCCCGGGCTTGCGAAGCAGGAATCCATCAACACCAACCCCGTATACATGCCGTTCATCACAAGCTACTTCATGCCGCGCAGACCGGGGGACAGACCGGCGGTCGTGCCCGAAGGATCGAAAAATCTCGCGTTCATCGGTAATTTCGCCAACTCGCCTACCAGGGACACCGTATTCACCACCGAATATTCCGTACGCACGGCGATGGAGGCGGTTTATGGACTTCTCGATGTGGAACGGGCCATCCCCGAGGTTTTCGCGTCGGCATACGACATCAGGGAGCTTTTGAAAGCCCCCTACTACCTTCGCGACAGGAAAAGCCTCGCCGAGGCCCCGCTCCAGACGAAACTGCCGCTGTCCGGGCTCATTACGGCCAGGATTCGCAAGAAGCTGAAGGGGACGTGGATCGAGGAGCTGCTCAAGGAGTCGCATCTTCTCTGAAGCCGGCTTTCAGGTATCCAGCCGCGCAGTTGAATCAGCTTCCGGCGTCATCGCAACGGGAATGTAGGGTGGATGGAATGCCGCAAGACCATAAGGAACAATCCCGAGGAGGGAATGATATGACTGCTCGCCTACGCGAAGCCATGGTGCTGGAGCCAGGTGATGAGGGTTATTCGGATGCCGTGACAACGGTTACGGGGACAGGCACTCCCGATGTTGTCGTGCGCCCGATCAGTACCGGCGACGTGGCGGACGCGCTGCTCTATGCCAAGCAGGAGGGAATGCTGGTTACCGTTCGAGGCGGAGGCCATAATCTGGCTGGGCTGACGCAGGCAAGGAACGGCCTGCTCATCGATATGCGGCGGCTGAATGCAGTTGAACGTGTCGGCAAGACGCCCCGCGTGCGCATCGGGGGAGGGGCAACCTGGGGCCGGGTGGCGAAGGCGCTCGAACCGGAAGGGCTGGCGCTGACCGCGGGCGACACCGCTGATGTCGGCGTTGCCGGACTCACCCTAGGCGGAGGCATTGGCTGGATGGTACGTGAGTATGGCCTGGCGGTCGACAGCCTTGTGGCTGCGGAGCTGGTCACGGCCGAAGGCAAGATCCTTCAGCTGTCGGAAGACGAGAACCCGGAGCTGTTCTGGGCGGTTCGCGGCGGAGGCGGAAATTTCGGCGTCCTGACCGGGCTCGAATTCGAAGCGCATCCCGTCACGAATGTCGTTTTCGGCACTGTGATGTTCGCTTTGGATTTGCTGACCGACGCACGCGCATTGGTCAGCGGATGGTTTGCGCATCAGAAGGACGCCGACCGACGTCTTACCAGCGTCTTGGCCTTGCTGCCTGCGATGCAGGGCAGTCCGGCGATGGGCATGCTGCAATTCTGCTTTGACGGTGATGAAACGGCAGCTGCCGAGCACATCAGCGCCTTCAAGGCCTTGGGGCCGTCGATGGGCGAGGATATCAGCTATCGGCCGTATGCGTCCATACTGGTGACGGATGATCCTTTCCCCGCGCCGCCTGCAGCACAGCAGAGCTCGCTGCTGCCTGATTTTGGCGTTGCCGAGCAGACGGCCGCATGCAAGGCTTTCGAAACCGGCGAGATTATGATGGCGCTAAGGGCCTTGGGCGGCGCCATGGCGGCTGTACCTGCAGAGGCTACGGCATTCGCCGCAAGGCATGCGCAAGTGATGGTCATCGGAACGCGTTTGCTGTCCGGTGAATCGGACGGGGATCAGAACATTCCAGGCTGGCGCCGAATTCAGGACTGTGCTGCAGGAGCATATGTGAACTGGCTTGATACCGCCGACGATAAAGCGTCCCGACTTTCCTACCCGCAGCAGACCCGTCGGCGCCTGTCACGGATTAAAGCCGAGTATGATCCACGCAACGTGTTCTCTCGGGCTGTGCAGTTCGCTGAATGACCGGGCCGCAGACCGGCTGGATTCCGTGCACAAAGAAAGGAAGGCCTGCAACGTGCGTTTGTGGCACCAGGAACTGATCAGTCGCCTGCCAAGGCAACAGCTGCTTGGCCAGCATCGTGAAATTGCCGCGTTGCGCGGCAACGGATGGGGGAGAAAGCATGCGACCGTCGATTATGTGTTCGCCCACTCGCCGTATAAGCTGTTCCAATTCCATTGTATCGTGATGCATGAGATGGAGCGGCGCGGCTATCATCCTGACCCGCAATGGTACGATCCCCGGTATCGGGGGAAGACGTGCCCGGCATACCACAGGCTGGCGGCTGTCGCATTGACCGACCCTATCTATTCGGAACATGATGACGCATACAAACAGGCATGTCTGGCGAATCTGCGCGATAAAGGGGTGTTTCTGTCACCTTGTGAGGCGCCGGTTCCGGCGAATAGACAGACACAGGTTCCGCATATCTGCGGGGTATCCTGAAGCCTGTGCCAGTGCACGATAAGGGAATGTTCGATTCGGGGCGTGAGCAAGCAGGTGGGTGTTATGAACAAGAGAATACGAAGGTTCGTCGTATGGACTCTGGGCGTTATTGTAGCGCCGTGCCTCATCGTCGTCATTGCGTTCAGCGTCTCCCCGGTCCCGGGCGCATTGGTGATTCGGCAGATGTTCAGCGGCAAGGTCGCGATAACCGATCCCAAGGCCTATCACGCGGCTGCAGGGAAGGTGCAATCCGTCGTCGACCGCACCTATCGGTCCTCGTTGAACGATAATACCTATGACACGTATTACCCGAAGTCGGATACCAACCCGGTGCCCGTGCTCATTTGGCTGCATGGCGGAGGATACGTGGGCGGCGACAAAGAATCCGTCAGGGAGTTTGCAACGAGGATCGTCGCGGATGCGGGCATCGCCGTCGTCGCGATGAATTACGAAAGGGCACCGGGCTCGCATTTCCCCAATCAAGTGCGGCAAGTGGACGAGCTAGTGCAGGATCTGCAGCACGCGAACGACAGCCGTTTGGATATGTCCGCGCTGTTTTTCGGCGGCGACAGCGCCGGCGCCCAGATCGCGCTGCAATACGCCACCGTGCAAACGAACCCGGCCTACGCCAAAGATACAGGGTTCAAGCAGTCTGTGGAAGCTCCTGCCATCAAAGGGGTCATTTCCTATTGCGGCCCGGTCGATCTGCGCCAAATGGCTGATGCCAAGACCACCAGCCGGTTCATGGCGTTTTTCATCAAAACCGTCGCATGGTCGCTGCTGGGATCGCGCGACTGGCGAGGAAGCCGACAATTGCAGCGGATCAGCCTAGTGGACAATGTAACCAAAGATTTTCCGCCAACATACATCACCGATGGGAACGCATATTCATTCCCGGAGCAGGGCATCGCGCTGGAGCGGAGGCTGCAGGCGCTTTCGGTTCCCGTGACAGGATTGCTCTTCGAGCACACCAGCAAACAAGTCTCGCATGAATACCAGTTCAACGATTCGACGCCAGAGGCTAGGCGATGCTATGAGCAGACGCTCGCGTTCGTCAATGCGCACAGCGGCCTGCCGGCTGAGCGGCGATAGCATTCTCTTTTCATGGGGACAGTTTCCCACGCTCATTGCCGCGATGCAGCGGCGGCGACTTCCTGTAGGCGATGAACTGGATAAAGGTCACGGCAATGACCATGACCATGCCGATAACGCTGTATTGGTTGGCCGACGTGCCCATGAATATGAATCCGAGGATCGCAGCGGTCAGCGGCTCAATGGCACCGAGGATGCTGGCGGTCGTTGCCTCGATGTATTTGAGACTTTGCAAATACAGCAGATATGCCATCGCTGTGCCGAATACGACAACGAACGCTACCTCAATCGCGCCGGGTACGTCCAGCTGCACCCGCTGCGCCCACGGCCGGAAAACCGCTTGCGTGATCAGTCCGCCGATCAACATCGACCAGCCGACCACGGGCAACGCTCCATAGCGCAGCAAGAGTTCGCGGGGCAGCAGCGTATACGCCACTGCACCCGCGGCGGCCAGCAATCCCCAGATGATCCCGGCAGGCGGCACCGCCAGCGTATCGGTCCTTCCCTGCGTCACGATAAGCGTGGTCCCCGCCACTGCGACAATCACAGATATGGCGTCAAGCTTTCTTGGCAGCCGCAGATTGCGCAGCGAAAGCAGCAGGATGATCATGACGGGGGAGAGGTATTGCAAAATAGTGGCGGTGGCGGCGTTGCCGGTGCTGATAGCCATGAAATAGCTCAGTTGCACGCCGGTCATGCCGAACACCGTAAACAGCAGCAGCCGCGCCGCGCTGCGCCGGTCAGCGAAAATCGACCAGATGTTGTCATGCAGGCAAGCTGCAAGCAGCAATAGAACAATACCGGT
This sequence comes from Bifidobacterium sp., assembly GCF_022640935.1. Classification (GTDB taxonomy): domain Bacteria; phylum Actinomycetota; class Actinomycetes; order Actinomycetales; family Bifidobacteriaceae; genus Bifidobacterium. The sequence goes on along the minus strand of NZ_JALCCV010000002.1, from coordinate 153,953 downwards.
GAACGTCATGCGTACAGCGGTCAGCCAGCTGACAGAGACCCCTGCATGCTCGAACAGATGCTGCGCCACCGTTCCTGAGCTTCCCCACAGGAATGGGCCGAAGGAAGCCATCAACAGTCCCGCTCTTCTCATGTTGCGCATGCAAGCATTGTCGCACAGCTGGTGGAACCGGGCGGGGATGAAGCCGCGTCACGGTGCATTCGGCGCGATGCTCCCCGTGCATCATGAAGAAACGCCAAAAATGTGGATAAATCGAGGCGTTTGACCACAGTACCCAAATCAGCATGACGCGAAAACGCTTGGTGCGACAGCATGGTCATAGCTGTTCAGCTTGATATGCATGCCATGAATGTCGGCGAATGCAACGGACAGCACCGCGAGGCGAGCAGGGGACGCCACAAGCAGCAGATGCCCTGAACGATAAGGAGGAAACGCATGGACGACGGGCAGCAACGAGCGCGCAGACTGCGCTGCAGGGCGAGAATCGAAGAGGAGCGCAGACGCGCTGCCGCAGGCAAACTGCGGTTGTTCAGCGCGCTTTTAACGGCGCTCGCGGTCGGCGCGGTGCTGACGACCGGTCTCACGCCACCTGCATTGGCCATAACTACGATCCGTGAGCCATCAACGTGCCAGCGGCCAAGTCGGTTCAGACCAGGCGAGATTCCGGCAAAGAATGTGAATATCAGGTCTTCGAACGTCTCGCGTGACTGTACTGCTCGATTCATATGGCCAGTCAGGCACCCGGAAGTGGTCAAGGCTTTCGACGAGCCCGAGCACAATTGGAATCCGGGCCATCGAGGCGTCGATCTGCGCACGGCTCCGGGCGAGGAGCTGCTGGCTCCCGCCAAGGGCATCATCAGCTTCGCGGGGATTGTGGCAGGCAAATCGGTTGTCAGCATTCGGCATGGGCTGCTTACCTCTACTTTTGAACCGGCAATCAGCAGCAAGGGCGTCGGTGCCAGGCTTGAGAGCGGCGAGGTTTTCGCGAGCGTGCAAGGGGAGTCCGATCATTGCGAAGACCGTTGCGTGCACTGGGGACTCAAACGCGGAAAGGCTGATTATGTGGATCCTGCACAGTACGTGATTCCCCGCAAGATCGGGTTGTTGCCATGACCGCTAGGATTGAGACGGTCCGATACCTGCGGGTATCATACGAGAGGATCACATCATGTAACCGTCAACCGTTTATCAGGGAGAACCATGCTGCAGGAGTATACGCGTGTGCTGGAAGAGCCGATCGACAGCGACAGGAATCTGTTTTCAATTCTGCAGGAGCGCGCGCAGCGCGCGCCAGAGGATTCGCTGATCGAGTATGCCGGAGCGGGCGGCGTGTGGCAGTCCTTCACCGCGCTTCAATTCCGTGACAAAGTCGTTGCATTGGCGAAGGGACTGATCGCGCGGGGCGTCATGCCCGGGGACTGTGTGGCGATCATCGCGCACACATCATGGCAATGGACGGCGATCGATATGGCGATCATGTCGATCGGCGCGCTCACCGTGCCCGTGTACGAGACCAATTCGCCAGCGCAGGTCAGAACGATCTTCAACGATGCGAACGTCTCCATGGCATTTGCCGAAGACGACATGCAGCGCGACAAAATCGAACTGGTGCGCAAGGATTGCGCTGCGCTCAAAGACATCTACGTCTTCGGTTTCGGCGCGCTGGACACGATCGAAACCTTCGGCCGCGGCGTGGGCGACAAGGAGTTCGAAGAGCGTGAGCAATCGGTCAAAGGCTCGGACCTGGCCACGATCGTGTACACTTCGGGCTCTACCGGCACGCCGAAAGGCATCGAGCTGTCTCACGCGAACTTCGTGTTCATGACTATGTCGGGCATTCAGACGATGCCTGACGTGGTGAACAAGCCCAACCGTCGTCTTCTGCTGTTCCTGCCGTTGGCGCATGTGTTCGCCCGGTATCTGCAATTCGTCTGCTTCGCCGGCACGGTATCGCTCGGTCTGTCGAGCAATATGAAGACCATTCTTTCAGATTTCGGGGCATTCAAGCCGACGTTCATATTGGCCGTGCCGCGTATTTTCGAGAAGATCTACAATGCCGCTTCGCAGAAGGCCGGCGCCGGTTTCAAAGGCCGCATTTTCTCGCAGGCCACAAGGATCGCACGCGAATGGTCTCAGGCGCAGCAGTCGGGGGAGAGGATCCCGACGGCGTTGCAACTGCAGCACGCCGTGTATAAGAAGCTTGTCTATTCCTCGATCATGGCTGTTTTCGGCGGCCGCGTGGAATACGCGGTATCCGGCGGCGCCCCGCTGGATACCACGATCGCCCATTTCTTCAACGGGGTCGGTCTGCCGCTGCTCGAGGGATACGGCATGACCGAAACCTGCGCACCATGCACAGTAAATCCGACCGTGGGCTACCAGATCGGCACGGTCGGCCTGCCATTCCAAGGCATCAGCGTCGGCATTGACGACACGGGCGAGTTATGTATCAAAGGCCGTTCGATCTGCGTCGGCTATCATAACCATCCGGAAATCACCGCCGAGCAGATCACTGACGGCTGGCTGCACACCGGAGATCTTGGCACGATCGACGAGAAGGGCTTCGTAAGGCTGACCGGCCGCAAAAAAGACCTCATCATCACCGCAGGCGGCAAAAACGTCTCTCCTGGTGAGATGGAGGCTTCGGTGATGACTTCGCCGGTCGTGGACCAATGCGTGGTCGTTGGCGATCGCAAGCCCTTCATCGCCGCCATCATCTCATTGAACTTGCAGGAAACGAATCTTTGGCTGCAGTCGGAAGGCGCCGAAACGGTCGCGGACCTCGATGGGGCCAGTCGTAACCCGATCGTGTATGCCGAGGTCGAACGCGCGGTGAACAAGGCCAATGAACTGGTTTCGCGGGCCGAGTCGATCCGCAAATTCGAGATAGTGCCGGATGAATTCACCGAAGGCAACGGCATGATCACCCCGAGCCTGAAAGCCAAGCGTCAGGTCATCACCGATCATTACCGCGAGCTGATCGACACCGTGATATACAAGCCCCGCAGGGCAAAATAGGAGTCGAAGCGGCAACCGGGAGGGATGCGGTTGCGTTATGTATTATCACTATTTCAATCTCGCCGAACCGGTGACGTCAGAGCCCGGCATCGGCGAGCGAAATATATCCCGGATCGATCAATGTCCTCTTGAGATTGCTCGCACTGACGGCCAGCAGCTGCTCGTGGATGGCAGGCATTGTGACGCCGTCGATGCTCAAGGCCTCGACGGACGACATCGTGCCAAGTGTCTCGCCGCTATTGAGACGAACGCATGCCTGCGCAATATCCGTTGTCAAAGCCTGTCGATTCTCCAAAGCGGTCATCCACAGCTTCCCGTCGACGATCTGCGCGATCGTATCCCGGTAGGCGCCATAGCCAGTGACGATAGGCCAACGCGAATTGACCTTTTCCAGGCTTTCCGCCGTGTCACCGTTCTGCGGCACGGCCTGCTGCACGGGATCTGGCACAGCTTGGCGGGCCAGATCCTTGCGCCCGGTCATATTGTTGACGATACCCGAAATCGTGATGGAAGGATTGACGTCCGCAGCCGAACCAGTGTATTGCAGGCTGCCAAGCTCGGCGATGACGCCTGATGCCACGAAATCGTTCATGGCGACGATCCCGTCGATGCGCGTGTGTTTTCCACTTCCGCGAGCCATACCCAACCTCGCATCGATTTCGTCCTGCACCTGCTGGGTTTTGTCTGCATCGAAGGCGCTCGCACGCCAGTCATCAGGTGTCGTCGAGGCGTTGAATGATCCCGAAGGGCTGACAACCTTCCCGTTGGCAACATACGGTTCCAACACCCCCCAAACACCGGCGAAAGCCTCTTCGGCAAAAGCGTCGGCCGCCAGATCCGCATCATCGTCATCGCCTTCCTGCGCACCGGTAACAGGTAGCAGAATCTCGATTGATTTGGGATTGTCGCGCGAAACCTTGTCCAGCTGAAGCTTGCTTGCCAGGAGCCGTGCCTGAGCGGCGCCAATCTGCCGGGCAGTGGACATCTGCACGAACAGGTCAGGTTTGAAACCGCGTATCGGATTGGATACCACTATGATTCGCACACCCGATTCGCGCGCCAGCTGCAGCGCCGCCGTCAGCCGCTCCTCAACCTGCTCCAGCGTTTGCTCATCTTGATCCTGCCGTTTCTCATCAGTGGAACCCGAATCAGTGGAACCCGCAACCGCGCCGCCACGAGCGGTAATCGGACGGGTCGCGTAATCACCATATTGCGCGGACGATGGCGACACCTGCGCCACAGGAGCCACGATTATAGTGGCGTTGAGCTTCGCGTGCGACGTCGGACTTGCAGCAGCGCCAGCGGATGGTGTTGCCGAGAAAACCTCCGAGGATGGCGACGGGGATGCGGCGGATGACGATTCGTCGGCGGCGGACAACGTATTCACCACATAATCCTGGATGTCGCGGCTTTGCCCATCGAGGCTGTCCGAAGACTTCACGCTGATGTCGTCATGGGCGAATCCCTGGTTCTCGAGCGCCTTCGTAAGGTCGGGGGTGAAACTGGTCCATGCGTTCAGCGGCCGGTGCTGCGATATGGTCGGACCATCCGAGGGGACGAAAACCGCCACGCTGCCCGGTTGCGGCGAAGAAGAAGTCGAAACTGAAGGCGTGGGGCGTATCACAGGATTTGCGCAGGATGACAGGGCCGCCGCCAACGCCGCCGCAGCGAGCGCCGCGACGAGCATTCTCACACGGCGCATGCCTCGTCCTGCCATGAAACCGCCCTTCGACTTCTGCCGGCTGACCGGCCCGATTGCAACCTTGAGCCAGTCTAGTCGCAGCGCGGTCGAAGTGCACAAATTCCGGCCGCGAATTCACCTTTCTGCCATGAACTTCGAAGCTGTTGACCAGTTTCCTTATCAGTTATTGGCAGTGTCCAAAGCCTTGGCCAGCTCCTCGTCGAGCGCGTCCATGAAGCCTTCGGTGTCAAGCCATGGTTGGTCGGGGCCGACTAGCATAGCAAGGTCCTTGGTCATTCTGCCGGATTCGACGGTGGAGATGATGATCTGCTCAAGCGTCGAGGCGAAACGATCGACTTCGGGCGTGCCATCGAGTTCGGCGCGGTGCCTCAAGCCACCGGTCCACGCGTAGATCGAGGCGATCGGGTTGGTCGAGGTCTGCTCGCCCTTGAGCCACCGGCGATAATGCCTTGTCACGGTGCCGTGCGCGGCCTCGGCCTCGACGGTCTGCCCGTCCGGGGTCATGAGCACCGATGTCATCAGCCCGAGCGAGCCGAAGCCCTGCGCCACGGTGTCGGACTGCACGTCGCCGTCATAATTCTTGCACGCCCACACGTAGCCGCCGTGCCATTTGAGCGAGCTGGCAACCATGTCGTCGATAAGCCGGTGCTCATAGCTCAAGCCTTCGGCCTCATACCGAGCCTTGTACTCAGTCTCGAAAACTTGTGCGAAGATATCCTTGAACTCGCCGTCATAGGCTTTCAGGATCGTGTTCTTCGTCGACAGGTAGACCGGATAGTGGCGCAGCAGACCATAGTTGAAGCAGGCGCGCGCGAAGCCGCGGATGGATTCGTCGAGGTTGTACTGCACCTGTGCGACGCCGCCGCCAGGGTAGTCGAAGACCACATGCTCGATGGGGTCGCTGCCATCCTCGGGAGTGAAGGAGACGGTGAGCCGGCCCGGCCGGTCTATCTTGAAATCGGTGGCCTTGTACTGGTCGCCGAACGCGTGGCGGGCCACGATGATCGGCTTGGTCCAACCGGGAACCAGCCGCGGGATGTTCGAGATGACGATGGGCTCGCGGAAGATCGTGCCGCCCAGGATGTTGCGAATCGTGCCATTGGGTGATTTCCACATCTTTTTAAGACCGAACTCCTGCACACGCGCCTCATCAGGCGTAATCGTGGCGCATTTGACGCCCACATGCGTGCGCTTGATTGCTTCGGCCGCATCGACGGTGACCTGATCGTCGGTGGCGTCGCGGTTTTCGATGCCCAAATCGTAATATTCCAGATCAACGTCAAGATACGGTTTGATCAGCCGCTCCCGGATGTCTTTCCAGATGACGCGGGTCATTTCGTCGCCGTCGAGTTCGACGACCTTGCCTTCGACCTTGATTTTGGACATGGCGTGTGCCCTCCTGTTGGAATTGTTGCGTTTCCCTACTAGTCATAGCGCATTGTGGTAACGAACGCGCTCATCGTGTCATCGCCGGAACCGTTTTCGTCACAACCCGTCATTAGCCTTAGGGCTTATGTCTCAGGAAATTGAAATCGGTTTGGGAAAAAAGGGCCGGCTGGCATATTCGCTGGACGATATAGCCATCATGCCGTCCCGTCGTACACGCGATCCGGAGGATGTCTCCACGGCTTGGCAAGTGGATGCCTACGAATTCGATGTGCCGGTGCTCGGCGCGCCGATGGATTCGGTGAGCAGCCCGGCGAGCATCATCGAGATGGGCCGCCTTGGCGCCCTTGGCGTACTCGATCTCGAAGGGCTGTGGACCAGATACGAAGATCCTCAGCCACTGCTCGACGAAATCGCCCAGCTGCCTGCCAGCGTCGCCACAGCACGCATCCAGGAGATCTATGCCGAGCCGATGAAAGCCGAGCTGATCACGCAGCGGCTGCATGAGATCCGCAATGCGGGGGTGACTGTCGCCGCGTCGCTCTCCCCGCAGTACACGCAGGAATTCACTTCGACGGTGGTCGAGGCGGGCGTCGATCTTTTCGTCATCCGAGGTACCGTGGTTTCGGCCGAGCATGTGTCGAAGGACCATGAGACGCTGAACCTGAAGAAATTCATTTACGAGCTTGATGTGCCGGTCATTGTCGGCGGCGCGGCGAATTACACAGCGGCGCTGCACCTGATGCGTACCGGAGCGGCCGGCGTGCTGGTCGGTTTTGGCGGCGGCGCAGTCTCCGCCACCCGCGACACGCTGGGCGTCGAAGCCTCGATGGCTACCGCGATCGCCGATGTGTCCGAGGCCCGCCGCGATTACATGGACGAGTCCGGCGGACGCTATGTGCAGGTCATCGCCGATGGCGGAATGGGGACTTCCGGCAGCTTTGTGAAGGCGTTGGCAATGGGAGCTGACGCCGTGATGCTCGGCGCGCCCCTGGCGCGCGCCACCGAAGCTCCCGGCAAAGGCATGCATTGGGGTTCCGAGGCGCGGCACCCGACGCTGCCGCGCGGATTCCGCAGCGATGTCGGCACGGTCGGCTCGCTCAAGGAAATCCTGTACGGCCCCAGCCACCAAGCCGACGGCACGACGAACTTCATCGGCGCGCTGCGGCGTGCGATGGCTTCGACCGGCTACATCGATGTGAAAAGTTTCCAACGCTGCCAGGTCGTGGTCACGCCCGGCCATGACCTGTAGACGGCTCGCAGTCCTGCAAGACCAAAGTCATCCGCATATCCAAGTTATCCACATATCCACAGTGCCGTGGATCGGGGTTGACATGGCGTTATCGCTATGTTGAGCTGTTCTTGACGCCGTATTCACCTATTGTGGCTGTCCACGCCCGCAAAACGGAAACACAACGCGGACATCGTGCCGTCGCGACGCAGGCAGCCGCGGCAGCGCGATGCTGACCGGCGATGTGCCGTCTGCCTCCGGCAAAACCGGCGGCGGGCGACGCGGGCGGCGATGGGGCCGACGGCGGTTCGCACCGGTAAGAACGTGGGCGAGACGAACTGGAACGGAGATTGACATGGATAAGGATATGACCATATTCCCTGAACGCGCCTCGAGCTCACCGGCCGCCAAAGACGGGTTCATTCGACTGGAGCTTTCCAACGCCCCAGTCGCCTATCACCTGATCTGGGCTGCCGGGGAAGCACTGAAGGATTCAGACTGCAATGCGTTGGCCATGCGTTCGTGTCGGATCGCTTGCCTGACGGCTGACGTCATCCGTGGGCGACCGGTGGCGCACAAGCTGCGCAATGCGTTGAGCGAAGGCTGCTTGAAACGGTTGGAAGTGGTGTCGCACTTGCTCGACAATCATCTGCGCATGCATCAGGAGTTGCGCGCCCAAATGCACCGCTTCCCGGTGATTCCACTGCTGCTCGAAGGCATGTTCGTCGCGCGGGACAAGCTCGAAATGACGGTATGCCTGTGCATCGGACCGGCGACATACTGGGCCAATCTCGTTCTGCGCACAGCGGGCAACCGGTGGCTGTGCGTATACGCCGATATCGGCTAGGTCCCGCCTTTGCCCTTTCGCATGGTTTATAGTGGAAACTATGTTGCGAGAATATGCGGTGGATATCATCCACCCCACCACCGAGAAGGACACTATTTATTCACTGCTGGCGAATCGCGCGGCGCGAGACCATGATGATCTCATCGCGCAATGGCAGGACGAGCGCACCCGCCGCTGGCATGACGTGAGCGCGGGGGAGATGCTCGGTCGGGTTCGGCAAGTGGCCAAAGGCCTGCTTGGCCTTGGTGTAAAGGCGGGCAGCATGGTCGTCATTTATTCGGCCACCTGCTACGAATGGGGCGTCGTCGATTTCGCGTGCGCAGCCATAGGTGCCGTCTCCGTGCCGATCTACGAGACGGATTCGGCGATCCAGGCCTCGTCGATCGTGTCCGAAGTCGAGCCGATGATCGCTTTCGCAGGAGACTACGATCATGCGCAGACGCTTGAGCAGATTAGAAAAAACCAGGAAAGCCTGAACTATGTGTTCAACTTCAAGGCCGAGGGCCTGGATGCAGTGGCTGATTTCGGTAAATCCCTCGACGATGAGGAGCTGGATCGGGCCATCGGCCGCGTAAGCGCGGACGACATGGCCACCATCGTATACACGTCCGGATCCACCGGCAAGCCCAAGGGCGCGATGCTCTCCCATCGCAATTTCACCACGATCGTCTTCGCAGGCTATGACGTGCTCGACGAAATGCTCTATCAACCGAGCCGTCTGCTGCTTTTCCTGCCGCTGGCGCACTGCTTCGCGCGCTACATCCAATATGTGGCGATCGGCGCCCGCGGCGTCGTCGGATACGTCCCCAGCGCGTCGCATCTGCTCGCCGACCTGCGCAGCTTCAGGCCGACATATCTGCTCGGGGTGCCGCGCGTGTTCGAAAAGGTCTACAACGCGGCGACCCAGAAGGCCGGGGCCGGAATCAAGGGCCGCATCTTCGCCAATGGGTTCCGTCATTTCGTGCAATGGTCCAAGGACGAACGCGACGGGAAACCGCATTCCCTCATGGCGCGGCTGACCCATTCCTTCTACATGAGCGCCATCGGTTCCTCGGTGCGCTCCGCGCTGGGGCCGAACCTGAGCTATCTGGCCTGCGGCGGCGCACCGATGAACGCCGATCTTGCGCATTTCTTCAACGGCATGGACGGCATCACGTTCATTCAGGGCTACGGCATGACCGAAACCGCGGCGCCGTGCGTGGTGAACTTCGAAAAGGCGAATCGTGTCGGGTCGGTCGGCAGGCCTGGCCCGGGCATCGCCTACAAGCTTGGCGATGACGACGAGGTCATGATCAAAGGCGAGAACGTGTTCCTGGGCTATTACAAGCAGCCCGGGCTCACCAAGGATGTCCTCGGCGAAGACGGCTGGCTGCGCAGCGGCGACTTGGGCCGGATCGACGACGACGGCTTCCTGTATATCACCGGACGCAAGAAGGACATCATCATCACCGCGGGCGGCAAGAACATCAGCCCGGCGCCGATGGAAGACACGATAAACACCTGTCCGATCGTCTCGCACTGCGTGGTGGTCGGCGATGGCAAACCCTTCGTCTCCGCGCTCATCGCGCTCGATCAGGAGATGACCTACTCGTGGTTGATTCAACGGGGCATGGACGGGGATAGGCCGATGGATCAGATCGCGAAAAGCGATGCGGTGCGCGCCTGCGTCCAGCAGTATGTCGACCAGGCGAACAGCAGTGTCTCGCGCGCCGAATCGGTGCGCAAGTTCGTCATCGTGGACAAGGACTTCAACCAGGAGGACGGCACGTTGACGCCCAGCCTCAAGGTCGTGCGCCCCAAGGTGCTGCAGCACTACGCCAACCTGATCGAAACGGTGCTCTACGCTCCGCGCACCCAGTCTCGGGAGCCCACGACGACGGTGAAGATTCTGGATCGCGCGACCGAAACCGTCAGGCAGGCGTCGGAAAGCGCCAAGCAGGCTTCGGAGACGGTGAGCCCCAAGGTGCGGCAGGCTTTCGATCAGGCCAGAACGTTCATCACTTTGCCACAGCGACATCCCGGCGACGCCGAACCCGCCACGGTCACGCCGTCCACGGCGCCGGACATATCTGACGGTGGAGATGGCGACAACTCGCCTGCTGCGCCACGCGCCGCAGCCAATGCAGACGACACGGTTGCGCAACAACCCGACAAAGACTGAACCGCCGCCCGAACGCCGCTTCCTGCCATAGGATTACGCTGATTATCCGGCAGGAGGTTTCGTTGTCGTGCCTGGACATAGGCACACGCCGACAGGACCGTGCTGACAGCCTTCTGCTGCAGCTCATGTTGCCATCCTGCTGAAAGACGCCTGCGGCGAAGAGAGGCGACAAGAAGAAGCCAGAGGAGAACAGCTGTGACGATACGCGAGATCCGTGTGATACCCGACCCTGTGCTGCGCACGCCGTGCGACCCGATCAGGAAGATCACCCCGGCGGTGCGCCGGCTGGTCGAGGACCTGCTCGAAACAGTCGATGACCCGGGCAGGGCAGGGCTGTCCGCAAACCAGATCGGCGTAAGCCTGCGCGCCTTCTCATATAACATCGATGGCACAGTCGGCTATATTCTCAACCCGGTGATGGAAGAGACCAGTGGCGAGCAGTACGGCGACGAGGGATGCCTGTCGGTTCCAGGCCTGTGGTACGCCACCCGGCGGGCCAACTACGCGCGCGTGCGCGGCATCGATCTGGACGGCAAGACGGTGATGCTGGAGGGCCACGGCATGATGGGGCGCATGCTGCAGCACGAATATGATCATCTCGACGGTCATATCTACCTCGATCGGCTCGAGAAGCAAGTGAGGCGCGAGGCCATGCGCCGGCTGCGCGCCCAGCGCTGACGCATTAACGCAGGAAGGCTAAAGCCCCGGCGCCAATGCGTTTGCCGGGCCACGGCAGCTACGCGCCACGAGAAAATACAGCCCTTGCAGTATGCTGAACCATCGTGTGCCAACCGGATTCATGCACGGTCGTGCGGTGTTTGGGTCCAACCAGCATTTCCAACCGGCACACCAAAAATCGCGTCATGTCCACGACGATCCGTGTCGGTCGGCGCTCGTGAAGAGCGCTGCATGCGGATGCACATGACCAGGCAATAACCGACATGAAAGGCAAGAGCATTATTATGGCTCAGATCACCATGAGTGACATGCTGAAGGCAGGACTGCACTTCGGCCATCAGACCCGTCGTTGGAACCCGAAGATGAAGCAGTACATCCTCACCCAGCGCAACGGTATCCATATCATCAATCTCTTCAAGTCTCTCGATCTGATCGACGTGGCCTACGACTTCATCAAGACGACCGTCGCCCACAATGGCACCATTCTGTTCGTCGGCACGAAGAAGCAGGCTCAGGAGGCGATTGAGAAGCAGGCAACTCGCGTGAACATGCCCTACGTCAGCGAACGCTGGCTCGGTGGCATGCTGACCAACTTCCAAACCGTGTCCAAGCGCGTCACCCGTCTCAAGGAACTCGAGGAGATGGACTTTTCCGACGTGCGCGGCTCGGGACTTACCAAGAAGGAACTGTTGCTGCTGGAGCGCGAGAAGGACAAGCTCAACAAGCAGCTCGGCGGCATCCGCAACATGGGCCGCACCCCCTCGGCGATGTTCATTGTGGACATCAGCAAAGAGGCGCTGGCCGTCGAAGAGGCGCACAAGCTGGGCATCCCGGTAGTTGCCGTAGTCGACACCAACACCGACCCAGAGACTGTCGACTACCCGATCCCGGCCAACGATGACGCCATTCGCGGCATCGAGCTGCTCACCAGCCTCATGGCTGACGCCGTGGCCGACGGCCTGCTCGATCGTTCCGGCAAGGCCGCCAAGGTCGAAGGTGAAACCGCCGACCAGCCGATGGCCGCTTGGGAAAAGGAGCTCCTGACCAAGGATGCTCCCGCCGCCGAAGCCGAGGCAGGCGTCCAGACGCCGACGACCGGCGAACAGCCGACCGAAGCGCAGCCAGAGACCGCTCCGGCAACCGAGGCTCCTGCAGAAGCCTGACCAGAGTAGCAGTGCATACGGTTTGCGCCTGGAGCTGGCAACGAAACCAGAGCCAGGCGCAAAGCATATGCAACTCACTATTTGCAATCCAACAGAGGAGACAACAGCAATGGCAGCAATAACCGCAGCATTGATCAAGCAGGTGCGCGAAGACACCGGCGCCGGCATGATGGACGTCAAGAAGGCCCTGACCGAGGCCGAGGGCGATGTCGCACGCGCCAAGGAGATCATCCGCGCCAAGGGCATTCAGGCCGCAGGCAAGCGCGAAGGCCGCAGCGCCAAGGAAGGCACGATCGCGTCCAAGGTCGTTCAGTCCGCCAACGGCGAGACCGGATACGCGATCGAAGTCAATTCCGAGACCGACTTCGTGGCTAAGACCCCGAAGTTCATCGAATTCGCCGATAGCATCGTGGACAAGGCCATCGCGGCCAAGGCCAGTTCCGTGGATGAGCTGCTCGCGGCAGCCGATGGCGAGGCCACCATCAAGGAGACCGTCGAAGAGGCGGCCGCGCTGTTCGGCGAGCATGTCAAGCTCGACCAGTTCGCGACGATCGAAGGCCCACACGTCGAGATCTACGCGCACAAGCGCTCCGTCGAGATGCCGCCGAGCATCGTGGCCATGATCGCGACCGACGAGGCTGGCGCGCAAGTGGCGCACGAGGCCGCGCTGCAGATCTCCGCACTCGGTGCCCGATGGCTCACCCGCGAGGACGTCCCGGCTGATGTGGTCGAGTCCGAGCGTCGTGTGGCCACTGAGAAGTCCTTGGCCGAAGGCAAGCCCGAGAAGATTGTTCCCAAGATCGTGGAAGGCCGCCTAGGCGCCTTCTACAAGGAGAACGTGCTGCTCGAACAGGAGTACGTCAAGGATCCCTCCAAGAGCGTCGGCGATCTGTTCAAGAAGGTCGGCGGCAAGGCCTTGGCCTTCGCTCGTCTCGAAGTCGGCAAAGGCGACGAAAAGTAGTCCTTTACGATAACAGCTTCGTCGTTGAACGAGAGCGGTGATTTGATATGGCTAGTGCCTGCAGATGCGGCAATACATCTGCAGGCACTAGCCATATCATGTTGTGCCTGAAAAGTCTTCGCAGCCTTGATGCAGACGTCGGCCCTGCCTCCACGACCTTGGCGGTCATTCACCTCACCTACGGGAAGACGATGCCGATGGCATCGTCTTCGGCCCATTGGCGGGGCCTCACTTCGCCTACGAACAGTCTGCAGGGCACGATTCGTTTTACGACACGAGCCGCGCCCTGCGCTTAATGGCTCGGCTCGTGTCGGTGTTGACGGATACCCTATAGAGCGGAAAATATGCATATGCGTGGAAAAACGCATGGCGAGAAAGGCTGGCTATGAGCGACGAAGACGCAGCAGGCAAACCCCGACGGGTTCTGCTCAAGCTTTCAGGGGAGGCCTTCGGCGGCGGCGCCGTCGGCATCGATACGCAGGTCGTGCGCCGGGTGGCGGCGGAAATCGTTCCGGCGGTGCAACGCGGCGTGCAGGTCGCGATCGTGGTCGGCGGCGGCAACTTCTTCCGCGGCGCCGAACTTCAACAGGCCGGCATCGACCGCAGCCGCGGCGATTACATGGGCATGCTCGGCACCGTGATGAACTGCCTGGCGCTGCAGGACTTCCTCGAGCAGGAAGGGCAGGCCACACGCGTGCAGACCGCCATCGCCATGGGCCAGGTGGCCGAGCCTTACATCCCGCTCAAAGCCATCCGTCATTTGGAGAAGGGCCGTGTGGTCATCTTCGGCGCCGGCGCCGGCATGCCGTATTTCTCCACTGACACTGTCTCTATTCAGCGCGCCTTGGAAATCCACTGCGACGAGGTGCTGATGGGCAAGAATGGCGTCGACGGCATCTATACCGCCGACCCGCGCAAGGACCCTGCGGCGCAACGCTTCGAGACCCTGAGTTACAGCCGCGCACTGGTCGACAACCTCGCCGTAATGGATGCTTCGGCGCTCTCCATGGCCCGTGACAATGCAACCCCCATCCGTGTATTCGGACTCGAGGGCCAGGGCGATGTGACCCGCGCGCTGGTCGGCGAACGGCTCGGCACCCTCGTTTCATCGGCTGAATCGAAGATCGCCTGATCTGGCGTTATACGCGCCGAAGCCCAGTCCGCTTCGCGATTCGCATCGCGCCGTGCGCACCGGTAACCCGCCGGGCGATGCGCGCAGCGCGGATAACGACTAGTGTTGCATAAAAGAATGCAGCGCGATCCTCTCTCAATGTAGAACATCGTCACCCGCATGCAACACACGGCAACACGTCAGACAAACAGGCACAAGTCCACACGTCAAGTAATCGGAAGGAACTTCCATGGCATCCGTCATCGATCAAGCAAGCGCCCAGATGGCCAAATCCGTCGAGGCGACCAAGGAGAATTTCTCCGGCATCCGCACTGGCCGGGCCAACCCGGCATTGCTCAACGGCCTAATGGTCGATTATTACGGTGCGCCCACGCCTATCAAAGCCGTCGCGACAATCGGCGTGCCTGAGCCACGCTCCCTGTCGATTACCCCGTACGATCCTTCTCAGGCAAATGCAGTGGAGAAGGCGATCCGCGATTCGGATCTCGGCGTCAGTCCTCGCCGTGACGGCAACGTCATTCGCGTCACCATGCCCGAACTGACCGAAGACCGCCGCAAGGAGTATGTCAAGCTCGCCAAGACCAAGGCCGAGGACGGCAAGATAGCCGTGCGCAATATTCGCCGCAAGGCCAAGGAGTCCGTCGATAAGGCCGTCAAAGACGGCGATATGGGTGAGGACGAGGGCGATCGGCTGCTCAAAGATCTCGACAAGGTCACCAAGCGGATCACGGATGAACTCGACGCGCTGCTTGACACCAAGCAAAAGGAAATTATGGAGGTCTGAGCCATTCGGCACAGATCGAAATGGTGGTATCGCGGCACCGTTAACTGGCTGAAGGACGCAAATCAAGCATGCATAGGCACGAACACCACAGTGGCGAGGCCGAAGAAGCGCTGCAGGACATCAACAAGAAAACCGGGCGCAATATGCCGCAGGCGGTGGCTACCGCCATCGTGCTGATCGTGCTGATCCTGGCCTGCCTGCTCATCCGCATCGACGTCTTCGTCGCGCTCATCGTCGTTTTCATGTTGCTGGCGCTGTGGGAGCTGCGCGTCGATTTTGCGGCGGCCGGCCTGCGTTTCCCACTGGTAATCACAGGTGTTTGCTCAGCGGTTACGTTACTGACCACGTATTATGCCCCCGATCCCATTCTCGCCGCTGCAGTGTGCTTGACCGCGTCGGTGCCGCTCGTAATCATCGGCGCGAACGTCAGTCTGAGCACGAGCGTACGACTGGCCTCGGCGGTGGCGGGCAAACTCAATCAAGGCGGCGGGGCATCGGCAGGATCCGGCTCCGTGCCGGCTGCGCCTGCGTACCGCCGCTTGGACAATGTCGCTCTCGCCGTGTTCACCGTGCTGTACATTCCGGCACTCGCATCCTGCATCGTGCTGCCGCTGACATTCAACGCCCACGCCGTGGCTCACGCTGTCATCATCGTCTTTTTGCCGGCCATCAGCGACACCGGCGGTCTGTTCGCCGGGGCATGGCTAGGCAGGCACAAGCTTTCGCCACGCATTTCGCCGAAAAAATCCGTCGAAGGCCTTGCCGGATCGATTCTCGCCTCGGTTCTCGGCGCCTACGTCGTCTTCGCCGTCACATACGGCAGCCTATGGGCTTCGCGCTGGTGGGTACCGATCCTCATGGGAGCAATGGTCGGCGTTGTAGGAACGTTCGGCGACCTGTGCGCTTCGATGCTCAAACGCGACATCGGCATCAAGGATATGGGCCATCTGCTCAAAGGACACGGCGGGGTGATGGACCGGGTCGATTCGATCCTGCTGTGCGCTCCGTTCCTGGCGGCCCTGCTCTGGGCGACCGGGCTGTAGGCGCGCAGGTGAAAGATGATACGGATGAAAGACGTGCAGATGACAGGCAGGCATAGCGACATGACGCAGCACGAAACGCAGGAGGACGCGGCTAACGGCATCACGCCCGGCGGCACTACCGGCGCATTCCGCGATGTGCTGGCCAAAGACCATGCGCGCCGGGGCAAGCCGCCGCTGCATCTGGTCGATATGAACGCCGAGCAACGCATTGAAGCTGCGAACCAGCTCGGTTTGCAGCCCTTCCGTGTCAAACAGCTGGCAAATCACTATTTCGCGCATTACGCCGTCGACGCCGCACGGTTCACCGATTTCCCGGAAAGCATGCGGCAGCAGGCCAGCCGCATCTTCCTGCCCAGGCTCATCAATGAAGTGACCAGACAGACCGCCGACGAAGGAACCACCGTGAAAACACTGTGGGAGCTCTTCGATGGCGCGCGCATAGAATCCGTGCTCATGCGCTACCCCAAGCGCACGACCCTGTGCATTTCCAGCCAAGTAGGCTGCGGGATGGGCTGCCCCTTCTGCGCAACCGGTCAGCTTGGCCTGACACGCAACATGTCCGCCGGCGAGATACTCGAACAGGTGCGCGTCGCCGCAAAGGCCATGCGCGACGGCGATATCGCAGGAGGCCCGGGCCGCTTGAGCAATGTCGTGTTCATGGGCATGGGCGAACCCATGGGCAATTATCGCGCGGTGATCTCGGCTGTGCGTCAGATGAGCGCATTGCCTCCGAACGGATTCGGCATCTCCGCGCGTAATATCACCGTTTCCACGGTTGGCGTGGTGCCCGGCATCAACAAGCTGGCCAAGGAAGGCCTGCCGCTGCGTCTGGCCGTATCGCTGCATGCGCCGACCGACGCGCTGCGCGACGAGCTGGTGCCGATGAACAAGCGTTTCAACACCACGCAGGTACTTGATGCCGCGCATGCGTACTATCTGGCCAGCAAACGGCGCGTGAGCATCGAGTACGCCCTGATGCGCGGCATCAACGACCAGGCCGAGCATGCCAGGGAATTGGCGAGACGGCTGAACCATTATGGTGACGACTGGGTGCATGTCAATCCGATCCCGCTCAACCCCATCGAGGGCTCACGCTGGACGGCCTCCAAACCGCAGGACGAGCGGCAATTCCTTGAGATCCTGCACCACGCGGGCATCACCGCGACTTTGCGTGACACGCGCGGCTCCGACATCGACGGGGCCTGCGGGCAACTGGCTGCGAAGAACCTCCCCGTCGCGGCAGCCGTCTGAGGCTGCAATTCAGTGTTTTCTGGACGCGCAAACCCTCTTGACGCCGGCAACCGCTACCCTAGGAGGCGAATAATCCGGCTGTGAGCAGGGAGTTGCAATGTCATTGGCTGTGCGGGTCATCCCATGTCTGGACGTCGATGAGGGTCGTGTGGTCAAAGGGGTGCATTTCGAGCATCTGCGCGATGCCGGCGACCCTGTCGAACTGGCCGCCGAATATTACCGGCAAGGTGCCGATGAGCTGACTTTCCTCGATGTAACCGCTTCCAGCGGCCACCGGCAAACCATGGTCGACGTCGTCGGCCGTACCGCCGAGCAGCTATTCATCCCGCTGACGGTCGGCGGCGGCGTACGCTCTGTGGAGGATGTCGACTCGCTGCTGCGTTGCGGCGCTGACAAGATCAGCGTGAACACCGCTGCGATCAACGATCCCACACTTATCAGCAAAGTCACCCGGCGCTTCGGCAACCAAGTCCTCGTGCTTTCCGTCGACGCGCGCCGTGAGCGCGGCGAGAAGCACACCGAATCGGGTTTCGAAGTCACCACGATGGGCGGGCGACGTTCCACCGGCATCGACGCCGTATGGTGGGCGCGTCGGGCCGAAAACCTCGGCGCAGGCGAAATCCTGCTCAACTCGATGGATGCGGACGGCACCGAACGAGGCTTCGACCTTGAGATGATCCGCACGATGCGACGCGCAGTGACCATACCCATCATCGCCAGCGGCGGGGCCGGGGGAGCCAAGGATTTTCCCCCGGCCGTCGAAGCCGGGGCGGATGCAGTGCTCGCCGCCTCGATTTTCCACTTCGGCACGACCACCATCCGCGAGGTCAAGAACGAGCTGCGCCACGCAGGCTACTGCGTCAGGTAGCCGCGCCTGGACAAGCTTGTCCAGGCGCGCCCGTTGCCAATATGTGAGAGGAATGCAAGAGGAATGGCATACGATAATTCAACCGGTCTCGACCCGCATATCGCCCGGCGGCTCAAGCGCGACAACAAGGGCCTGGTCGCTGCCGTCATCCAGCAGTACGACACGCATGAGGTGCTGATGGTGGGTTACATGGACGATGAGGCGCTGCGCCGCACCTTAAGCACAGGCCGGGTGACGTTCTGGTCCCGTTCGCGGCAAGAATACTGGCGCAAAGGCGACACATCAGGCCATGTGCAGTATGTCAAGGGCGCAGCCATCGACTGCGACGGCGACGCGCTGCTTATCGAGGTCGATCAGATCGGTGCTGCCTGCCACACCGGCGCGCGCAGCTGCTTCGATGCCGGGGGACCGCTTCCCGTAGTGACCGGCCCGGCAGAAAACCTGCGGGACGCGCAAGATGCAAAGACTCGGCGACCCGACGATGGCATTCGACCGTTGCCCGCCCGGCCCGTTTCGGCACGACAGGAGACAGCGCGATGAATGCATGCAGCGTCGAGCATTTGCAGTGGGGCGGAACCTGGCCCAGCCGAGAGGAATTCCATGAGCTGGCTGATGCGGGATACCGCATTATCCCCATCGTGCGCCGCCTGTTGGCCGATTCGCTCACGCCTGTGGGGTTCTATGAGCGGCTGGCGGGCGGGCGCAGCGGCACGTTCATTCTCGAATCCGCGGAATACGGCGGTTCGTGGAGCCGATACAGTTTCATCGGCGTCGATTCGTTGGCTCAGTTACGGTCGAACAAGGGCCAGGCCGACTGGCTCGGCAAAGTTCCGTCAGGCATCCCGCTGCATGGCGACGTGCTTGACGTGGCTCATGCCGTGCTGCGCACGCTCAAGGCCCCGCACATCGCCGGGCTGCCGAATCTGACCGGCGGGCTGGTCGGCTCGGTCGGCTGGGACGCCTTGCGCCACTGGGAGCCTACGCTGCGCGCGCAGGCCCCGATAGAGACCACGCAATCCGAGCTGGTGCTCGCCTTGGCCACGGATATAGCGGTCATCGACCATCTCACCGGATCGATATGGCTGATCGCCAACGCAGTCAATATGGATGACAAACCGACGCGCGCCGACGCTGCCTACGACAACGCTCTCAAACGCCTTGAGGCGATGCAGCGCGCGGCGGTCACCCCGGTCCCGGGGGAGTCCAGGATCAGTGTGCTCGACAGCGCTGCACCGCAGCCTGAATTGCGTTTCCGTACCGAACGCGACGTTTACGAACAGGCCGTTGAAATCGCTAAACGGCATATCGTGGACGGTGACGTGTTCCAGGTCGTGATCTCCCAACGGCTCGAAATCGATTCGCCGGCCGACCCCTTCGACGTCTATCGGGTCTTGCGCACGCTCAACCCCAGCCCATATATGTACTTCCTTTCGCTCACTGACGCGCAGGGCCGCGATTTCAATGTGATCGGCTCCAGCCCGGAGACGCTCATCAAAGTGGACGACGGCCAAGCCGTCACCTTCCCGATCGCAGGATCGCGCCCGCGCGGGAAAACCATCGAAGATGACGAACGGCTGGCCAAGGAGCTGCTGGAAGATCCCAAGGAACGCAGCGAGCACATCATGCTCGTCGATCTGTCGCGCAACGACTTGAGCCGCGTGTGCGAGCCGCAAAGCGTCGAAGTCGTCTCGCTCATGGACATCAAACGCTTCAGCCACATCATGCACATCTGTTCGACCGTCACCGGCCGCGTGGCGCCAGGGCTCACCGCTTTCGACGTGTTCATGTCCGCGTTCCCGGCCGGCACGCTGTCAGGCGCGCCCAAGCCACGCGCCATCGAGATCATCGACAAATTGGAGCCCGCCGACCGCGGCATCTACGGCGGCACCATCGGCTACTTCGATTTCTCGGGCAACATGGATATGGCCATCGCCATCCGCACGGCGTATCTGTGCGACCATCAAGCCTCGGTGCAGGCAGGCGCCGGCATCGTGCTCGATTCGGTGCCTGAGCATGAATGGCAGGAAACGCGCAACAAGGCGGAGGCCAGCGTGGAGGCCATCCAGATCGCGTCCCAGCTGCGCTCGCTGCACTCGTGAAGATACGCCTGCGCGTGCGAAACCCCGTATACACAGGATCGTATAGAGTTACCCATGACAGAATCGAAAGGTTGACCATGTCCGTACTCGATGAATTGGTGGCTGGAGCTCTCGAGGACCAGCAGGCGCGCGCACGCGTCGTGTCCCTCGATACGATCAAACGGATGGCGGCCGATGCGCCGGCAGCCTTTGATGCGCGCCGATGGCTCGAGGCCGCCGACAAGGTTCCTGTCATCGCCGAGATCAAACGCGCCTCGCCATCCAAGGGGCATCTGAATGACATTCCCGACCCGGCTGCTTTGGCGCGCCAATACGAGTCGGGCGGCGCCAGCGCGATATCCGTGCTGACTGAAGGCCGCCGTTTTCTGGGTTCGCTCGACGACTTCGATCAAGTACGGGCAGCCGTGCATATCCCGCTGCTGCGCAAGGATTTCATGGTCAATGAATACCAAATCTGGGAATCACGCGCTCATGGTGCCGACATCGTGCTGCTCATCGTCGCCGCTCTTGACGACGATACGCTCGCCCGGCTGCTGAAGCTCGCCGAATCCTTGGGCATGACCGTGCTGGTCGAGGCGCATAACCGCGAAGAGATCGCGCGTGCCGAGGCAGCCGGGGCCACGGTCATCGGCATCAATGCCAGAAACCTCAAGAACCTGCACGTCGACATATCCACTTACGGCGAGCTGGCCGCCGATCTGCCGGGCAACGTCATCCGCGTGGCGGAATCGGGCGTGTTCGGCAGCGTCGAAGTCGAGGATTACGCCCGCGCCGGGGCCGATGCCGTACTCGTAGGCGAAGGCGTCGCCACGGCCGAGGACCATGAGGGGGCCGTGCGCGCGTTGGTCGCTGCTGGCAAGCGCGTCAAGGCCTCCGAGCAGCGACCGCTGTCCACGCATGAGGGACCGTATTTCGGCCAATTCGGCGGCCGATATGTGCCCGAGGCGCTGGTCGGCGCTTTGGACGAGCTCGAATCGGTCTACGAACAGGCCAAGGCCGACCCCGAATTCCACAAGGAGTTTGCCAAGCTCAATCGCCAGTACGTCGGCAGGCCCTCTTCGCTGACCGAGGCCCCGCGCTTCGCGGAACGGCTCAACGCAAAAACCGGGCTCAACGCGCGTGTGTTCCTCAAACGCGAGGATCTCAACCATACCGGCGCGCATAAGATCAACAACGCGCTCGGCCAGGCCCTGCTTGTCAAGCGCATGGGCAAGACCCGCGTCATCGCCGAGACCGGGGCCGGGCAGCACGGCGTGGCCACGGCTACCGTATGCGCCCTGTTCGGCCTCAGGTGCCGCATCTACATGGGCCAGATCGATGCCCGCCGACAGGCCCTCAATGTCGCCAGAATGCGGCTGCTTGGCGCCGAAGTCGTCGAAGTTACGCAGGGCACGAAGATCCTCAAGGACGCGATCAACGAGGCGCTGCGCGACTGGGTCACCAACGTAGAGAGTACGCATTACCTACTGGGCACGGTCGCAGGGCCTCATCCCTTCCCTTCGATGGTGCGCGACTTCCAGAAGATTATCGGCGAAGAGGCCAAACGCCAGCTGAACGAGGAATACGGCATCGAGCATCCCGATGCGGTATGCGCCTGCGTGGGCGGCGGCTCGAATGCCATCGGCGTCATGAACGCCTTCCTTGACGATGACCGCGTGAACCTCTATGGCTACGAGGCCGGCGGCAACGGGCCCGCATCCGGCGAACACGCCATTAGATTCGCGCCGGACACCGGCGAGGTCGGCATGTTCCAAGGTGCGAAATCCTATCTGCTTGAGGATGAGCAAGGCCAGACACGCGATACGTATTCGATCTCTGCGGGCCTCGACTATGCTTCGGTGGGTCCCGAGCACGCTTGGCTCAAAGACATCGGCCGCGTCAACTACTCTTGGTCTACCGACGACGAGGCCATGAGCGCTTTTAAAGACCTGTGCGAGACCGAAGGCATCATCCCGGCGATCGAAAGCGCCCACGCCGTGGCCGGCGCATACAAAGCCGCCGCCGATCTCAAGGCGAAGGGCTACAGCAGCCCTGTGATCCTCATCAACATCTCCGGACGAGGGGACAAGGACGTGGCCACGGCGGGCAAATGGTTCGGCTATCTGACCGACGAGCAAAGCAAGGCATTGGAGGCCAATGGCGCGCATGGCACGTCTAGCGACGATGCCGGGTCCGACAACACAGGCACGGATGGGGAATGATATGACTGAAACGAATGCAACCGCCGCCCGCTCAAGTGCTCGGCCAGATGTGCAGGCCGATTTTCAACCATTGGGCATCAGCCATCGGCCGAGCCCGACCGAAACGCTGCTGAGGGATCTCAAGGCCAAGGACTCGCCTGCCTTCATCGGCTACTTGCCGTACGGCTTCCCCGATGCGCGGGGTTCGCTGGAGGCGCTGCGCTGCATAGTCGAAAACGGCGTCGACATCGTCGAGATCGGTCTGCCGTACTCCGACCCGGTCATGGACGGCCCGGTGATCCAGTCCGCCTCCCAACTCGCCATCGCGCATGGAGGACGCCTTGAGGGCGTGTTCGATGCTGTGCGCACCGTGGCCCAGGCGGGCGCCGTTCCGCTCATCATGAGCTATTGGAACCTAATCTTTCACTACGGCGTCGAACGGTTCGCCACGAAATTCGAAGCTGCGGGCGGCGCGGGGCTCATCACGCCGGATCTGATTCCCGACGAGGCAGGGGAGTGGATTGAGGCTTCGCAGCGTCACGGGCTGGACCGCATCTTCCTCGTCTCGCCCGATTCCAGCGATGCACGGCTCGCGGCTGTCGCCAAACATGCACGCGGCTTCGTCTACGCCGCCTCGCGCATGGGCGTGACCGGCGAACGGACGACGCTCAGCGCTTCGCCGCAGGAGCTCGTGCGGCGCACCCGGCGGGCGGGCGCCCGCAACGTCTGCGTGGGCATCGGCGTGTCCACGCCCGAACAGGGCGCGCAGGTCGGCGCATATGCCGACGGCGTCATCGTCGGCTCGGCGCTGGTGCATACCCTGCTCGACGATACCGGCGTCAACGTCCGTGATCTGCGCGATGGCCTCGATGCGTTGGCAGCCACTACCGCCGCTTTGGCAAAAGGCATTCATGGTGCCCGGAGATAACGGCCTCACGCTCACTGAGCGGCCAAACCACATGCGTTGATAAACACATGGATACCGAAGAACACAACCACCACAGGCGAGAACAGCACGCGTAGGCCGGCTATCGGCCAGCGCCCGGACATCGCCGCGAACGATGAGCATTAGGTGATCATGATATGAGCTATATACCGCTGGGCAACTTGCCGCTGGCATACATACCCTCGCCGACGATTTCGCAGTTTTCGATCGGTCCGCTGACGATTCATTTCTACGCGTTGTGCATCCTCGCCGGCATCGTCGCCGCCGTCTGGATCGGCAACGCGCGCTGGACACGGCTAGGCGGCAATTTCGATCAGATCCTTGACATCACGCTGTGCGCCGTGCCCGCCGGCATCATCGGCGCCAGAATCTACCATATCATCACCACGCCGGAGCGATTCTTCGGTTCCACTGGCAATTGGACCGACATGTTCCGCATCTGGAACGGGGGTCTTGGCATCTGGGGCGGCATCGCCTTCGGCGCACTGGCCGCATGGGCATGGTGCCGCCACAAGCGCTATCCGATGGCGCTGCTGGCCGACTGCATCGCGCCGGGACTGCTCGTAGCGCAAGCGATCGGCAGGCTGGGAAACTGGTTCAACCAAGAACTCTATGGGAAGCCCACAACGCTGCCCTGGGGTCTGAAACTCAACAATGTCGGCACCGCCATCGGGCAGAGCGAACAATGCTATGACGGCTCGTCGTGCCCGACCGGCACCCTGTTCCAACCGACCTTCCTGTACGAGATGATCTGGAACCTCATCGGCGCGGCGCTGATCGTGTGGCTCGGCCGCAAAACGCTGCACACGCTCAAGGCCGGCTCGCAGTTCACGCTGTACGTCATGTGGTACACCGCAGGACGCACTTGGATCGAGGCGCTGCGCATTGATTTCGCCCATGAGCTGCTCGGGGTGCGTGTCAACGTCTGGGTCTCCATCGCCGTCTTCGTAGCCGGCGCCGTCGCCTTCATACTCGTGCAACGGTATGGCAGATCATCCGCCCCGCTCGCCGAGCAGCTGCGCACGGTGAGCGGGGCGGAACGCCAGGACGAGACGCGCAGCCCCGAGAACGCGGCTTGACCGTCTGGGATACGCTTGTTTCGCAAGATGACCCATGACAGCATGCAGAAAATCATTCTGAAGTATCATATCCAAGTCGCTCGTCCTCAATAGAATGAAAGCCATGACCATTCGTATCGCTCCCAGCATCCTATCCGCTGATTTTTGTAATCTCGAACGTGACCTCAAGGCCATCTCCAATGCCGATCTGGTTCACGTCGACGTCATGGACCACCATTTCGTCCCGAATCTGACACTCGGCGAACCAATTGTGAAGCGGATCTGCGAAGTGACCGAACTGCCGGTCGACGTGCATCTCATGATCGAGGATCCAGATCGGTGGGCGCCCGAGTACGCCAAGCTCGGAGCCGCTTCGGTCAGTTTCCACATGGGCGCCGCCCACGCCCCCGTGCGCTTGGCCCGCCAGCTGCGCGAAATGGGCTGCCAAGCGTGCTACGCCGTGCGCCCGGCCGAGCCGGTCGAGCCGATCTTCGACATCCTCGACGAATTCGATATGATACTCATCATGACGGTCGAACCTGGCTTCGGCGGCCAGAAATTCCTCACCAACCAGATGGCCAAGGTGCGTCGTTTGCGCGATGAAATCACACGCCGCGGCCTAGGCACGCATATCCAAGTGGACGGCGGCGTCAGTCCTTCCACGGCGACGACTGTGGCCGCGGCCGGGGCAGATGTGTTGGTTGCTGGTTCGGCGGTCTACGGGGCTGCGAGCCCGGTGGCAGCCATCGACGCGATACGAGAGCGTGCGCAGGGCGCATACCGCGACTGAACGAGATCCTGCGCTCAATGACTCTGATGACGGCGTTTCCCAAAGGAACAGCCGGATGGAATCGCACATAGCAGCTGACAGAACAATAATCAATATCATAATAATCACGATATCAAAACGATAGGCGGCACATCGATGGGCACAGGCCTGGTTGAGAGCGGGAACACTGGCAAGGAGCCGAACATGAAGACATTCGAATCGTTGTTCGCCGAGCTGAGCGCAAAGGCGCAGGAGCGCCCCGAAGGCTCGCTGACTGTGGGCGAGCTTGACAAAGGCACGCATTTCATCGGCAAGAAGATCATCGAAGAGGCGGGGGAGACGTGGATCGCCGCGGAATACGAAGGGGCCGACCGCACCGCCGAGGAGATGAGCCAGCTGCTCTATCATCTGCAGGTCATGATGATCGATCGCGGCATTGCTTTGGACGACGTTTACCGGTATTTGTGAGAGAACGATCCGACGGGGATCGGATTCGAGGAGGAAACATGTTGCGAATCGCCGTGCCCAACAAGGGCATGCTGTCCGAGCCGGCGTGGAATATGCTCGGCGAAGCCGGATACCGCCTGCGCAGCAACCCGCGCCAGCTCGTCGTGCAGGACCCGGACAACGAGGTTGAACTGTTCTATCTGCGCCCGATCGACATCGCCGTCTACGTCGGCCATGGCACAATCGACGTTGGCATCACCGGACGCGATCTGCTGCTCAATTCGCGTACGGATGCAGGAGAGCACCTGCCGCTCGGCTTCGGGGCTTCGACGTTCCGCTTCGCGGCCCCCGAGGCTTCGGACATCCAACAACTCGACGACGTCGATGGCAAACGGGTCGCCACTACCTACGACAAGCTGCTTGCCGACTATCTGGCCGGCCACGGCATCCATGCCGAGATCATTCATTTGGACGGCGCCGTCGAATCCTCGGTGCAGCTGGGCGTCGCTGATCTCATCGCCGACGTGGTCTCCACGGGCACCACGCTGCGCAACGCGGGTCTGCGCGTGTTCGGGGAGCCGATCCTGCGCTCCGAGGCGGTGCTCGTGCGCTCCCCGCGCGTGGCCAGCAACGATGAACGCCTGGTCATATTAGAACGACGCCTGCAAGGCGTGCTCACCGCGCAGCGTTACGTGCTCATGGATTACGACATCCCGGTATCCAAGGTGTCGGCCGCGGTCGCAGTGACTCCAGGCTTCGAAAGCCCGACCGTCTCGCCGTTGCACGACAAGCAATGGGCCGCCGTGCGCGTCATGGTTCCCAGGGAGAAGGTGAACCGGCTGATGGACCGGCTCTACGACGTTGGAGCCAGAGGCATCATCGTCACCGCGCTGCAGGCCTCGAGGATGTAGTGCCGGATACGATGAACAGGCATTTCGACAAGCACAGGTACAGCCCAGAGGCCCGCAATGTGTATCTCACCATTCCGAACATCATCAGCGTGCTGCGCATCCTCTCCATCCCATTGATCGCGGAGCTGGTCTCGCACCGTCGCATGATCCCCGCGCTCATCGTGCTTGCCATTTCGGCGTTCTCCGACGGACTGGACGGCATGATCGCCCGCACCTTCAACCAAGTGAGCAAAATCGGTCAGCTCCTCGATCCTATCGCCGATCGCCTGCTGATCCTGTGCAGCGTGCTGGCGCTGGGATTGGCAGGCATCATCCCAATGTGGATGCTCATCATCGTGGCGTTGCGAGATCTGTTCATGGGCGTCCAGGTGCTTGTGCTCGCCCAGTACGACTACGGTCCGTTGCCAGTGCATTTCGTGGGCAAAACCGGCACAGCCCTCCTGATGGTGGCCATCGTCGCGCTGATCGTGGCAGACGTCTGGCGCAACCCTATCGTGACCTTGCTGCATCTTATTGGTCTTGCCATCGGCATCTGGGGCATAGGCGTCTACTGGCTCGCCGGCTACATCTATTTCAGGCAGGGTCTCGCCCTGCTGCGTGATCAGCGATGAACCGGAAGTCTGCGTCCGGCCCATCGGCCGAACCGCCGTTCGAGCCTTGGACCGCACCGGACCCGGGCTTCTTCGAATCTCAGCGGCCCGTCAGTCCTGCTGATCCCGGCGGTTCCCCGCAGGATGATGCCCTGGCATTTCCCCAAGGCCATCTTCAGCCCCAGCCCGTGCGCTATCCCACACGCGCTGACAACCGTCCAGCGCGCACCAGAGCGGCGTTCTCCCGCATGGCCTTCGGATTGGAATCGCATCATGCCGGTTCAGTTACGGATTCCGCTGCGCAGCGCCGCGCACGCAGACGCAAGACGGACGACGATTCTCTGCGGCTCATCGACGATCTGACGAACCGCCCCTTGGACCCGATGTTCTCTGACGCCCAGCTCGCGCGCAGGCCGCAATCGCGCCTGTCGATATGGGCATCCCATGCGATCGTGTTTCTCATCTGCGTGGTCGTAGGCTTCAGTGGCTTTCTCTTTGTTCGTCAGCTGCACGCGGATCCGCGCAAAGAGGTGCGCGACGCGCTCATATCGCAGCTGAATCAGGTCAACGATGAGGTCGCCGCACTTTCCGGGGACGCGAAATCGTTGCATTCCCAAGTCGACGAGCAATCCAAGAAGCTCGGCACGTTCGGCGACGACCAGACGAAGATCGAGGATGATCTGGTCAATGGCGCGAGCAACATCTCAGGAGAGGGGATCACCCTGACCCTGGCGGATCCGATAGCCGCGAACACGGGTTCGGGCAGCGGCTCGAACCCCCGCGAGGGCCAGGGCGCCCGCATTCGCGTCATCACCGATACGGATTTGCAGCAGTTGGTCTCCCTCATGTGGCGCTCGGGAGCCGAAGCGATAGCAATCAACGGCCACCGCCTCGGCGTGCGCACTTCGATCAGGCTGGCCGGGCAGACGATCCTGGTAGGCATCGACCAGATCGAAAGCCCGTACCGGATCCAAGCGATCGGCAGCGCCAACACCTTGGCCCAGGCACTGGGCGCCAAGGCGCAGCCCAAGCTGTATGATTCGTTCAAGGAGTCGGGCATATACCCGCAGATCAGCAAGGCCGATTCGATGACGCTGGAATCAGCGGACACCGGTGATGTGACCTACGCGAGAAGGAGCGACTAGATGGCAGCTGTGCTTGGTTTGATCATAGGCGTTGTCATAGGCATTTTTGTCCAGCCGGATATCCCTGTCGTGCTCCAGCCTTACCTGCCCATCATGGTGGTGGCGGCGCTGGATGCGCTGCTGGGCGCCGCCCGCTCGTATTTCGAACGCAGTTTCTCCGACAGGGTATTCGTCATATCCTTTGTCTCGAACGTGCTCACCGCCACCCTGTTGGTGCTGCTGGGCAACCAGTTGGGCGTGGGCTCGCAGCTGCAGACCGCCGTCATCGTGGTGCTGGGCATCCGGATCTTCTCGAATGTGTCGGCCATTCGCCGATTCATCTTCCAAAGCTGAGCTCATGTCACGACGCAAACAGAACAAGGATATGCTCAGCCGGATGCACAGCCAGCATGCCCAGGATTCGCAGAACGACCAGATGCAGACTGGATCGTTCCCTGTGGTCAAACGCAAAGCCAAGGGCATACGCACGCCCAATCCGATACGCGCCAGGATGACGACGAGCATCCTCATCGTCATCCTATGCGCTTTTCTGGGCTTCGGCTATGCTATCCAGCTCAACAACCCGACATCCTCCTACGAGACCATGAGCGAGGAGGAGCTCACCCGTCTGCTCAGCGAAACGAGCACGCAGGTGCAAAGTCTCGAACAGCGCAAGGGCGAGCTGACCAGCCAGCTCAACTCGCTGAAGGCCGCGGCGAACAAACAGCAGGAGGCGGAGCGCATCGCCAAGGAGAACGAGCAGACCAGCGGCATTCTCTCCGGTCGCCTGCCGGCCGCCGGCGAGGGAGTGATCATCTCCATCTCGCAAGGCTCCAAGGATCGCATCGACGCCTCCACGATGTTCCAGCTTATCGAAGAGCTGCGCAATGCGGGCGTGGAGGTGATGGCGATCAATAATGTGCGCGTCGTCACATCGACCTATGTCAGCGACACGGAAGACGGTCTGGAATGCGATGGCCAGATCCTTGATCCGCCATACACGGTCAAAGCCATTGGCGATCCGCAGAACCTGCAGAACGCGGTGAATATCGCCGGCGGTGTCGGTTCTCGTCTCAAGGTGAAATTCGGCGCGAACGTTCGCGTCTCGGTGCCTGACAAGGTCACTATCGGCGAGATTCACCAGTCACGGCAATACCGGTACGCAAAGACGGTAGAATAGCGATTATGACTGATCCGATTCCAAGCGCGGGCGAAACCACCAACATTGGCATGCCCGCCATCACCATACCCATCACCACTACCGGGGACCGCCCGCTCACCCAGGAGGACCTGGATACGATCACCCGGCTTTCCCCTGGAACGGCGCTGCTTATTTCAACGCGTGGCGCAGTATCCGGATCCCGATATCTGCTGGATGAAGACGAGATCAGCGTAGGGCGTGATCCCCGCGCCGATATTCTCCTCGACGATTCGACCGTTTCCCGGACGCATGCGGTCTTCCGCCGTACCGGCGACACGTTCAGCGTGATCGATGCCGGAAGCCTCAACGGCACCTACGTGAACCGCAAGCGCGTCGATGAGCAGCAGCTGAACAATGGCGACGAAATCATGATCGGTAAGTTCCGTCTCGTCTTCTTCACGAAATCCGCCGTTCTCAAGTAGTTTCCCTCTGCGCGACCGCGATAGACTGGAAACCAGAAATCGCAGGGATGTGATTACACCAGTGTGAGTTGGAATGAGTGCGAGCTGGATGTCGTCCATCGTATATGACGAAAGCTGGGAGGGCGCTATGGCCGGGAAAACTGGAGTCGAGGCAACGGGCGCGAACGCCTTGAAGCTGCATGTCAGGCTGGAGGATCGCGTGGATGTGACGGCCGAAAATGCCGTGCAGGGGGAGTTGTTCGCTTTCGACGACGACGAGCCGATCACCCGGGGCTACCGCGGCACTGTGGCTTCAAAGGTCGCGGGCATCACATACCGGCAGCTTGACTACTGGGCCCGCAAGCAGATCGTCGAGCCTTCGATCACTCCGTCGCACGGGTCGGGTTCACGACGGCTGTATTCGTTCAAGGATGTGGTGATCCTCGCGGTTTCCAAGCGTCTGCTTGACGCCGGGGTCAATCTGCAGAACGTGACAGCCGCTATTGGCTTCCTTTCCGGCCTAGGCGTCGCCGAGATTGGGCGAGTCACTATCATGTGCGATGGGGAACAGGTCTACCAGTGCACGAGTGCCGATCAGATCATCGATCTCGTGCATAGCGGCATGGCGTTCTTCAGCGTTTCCGTCGATTCGCTGTGGCACCAGATTGATGAGATGCTGGGGCGGGAGGATAGCGTCGACCTGACTGCATCTCCCGCAACA
Organism: Bifidobacterium sp.; assembly: GCF_022640935.1. Lineage (GTDB taxonomy): Bacteria > Actinomycetota > Actinomycetes > Actinomycetales > Bifidobacteriaceae > Bifidobacterium. Next base: position 123,281 of record NZ_JALCCV010000002.1, on the reverse strand, counting down.
GCGACCACAAGTCGTCCGATCGACGAATTGACCGCTATGCGCATGCGCAAGAGGCTCGATGCGCAGAAAGCCGCACGGCAGGCGGCATAAGCACCACTGATGCAATACGAGTGGTGTGCAGCCGCGCTGACGCGATATAACGAAGTAACATAAAACCGAGGCAGGGGAGTGACGCCCATGTGGAGTGCAGCGCTTCCGGCAGTCGTGTGGGTGCTGTCCATATCAAGCTGCATTTGCGTAGCCGTCATCTGCATTGCACGAAGCCATTATGGCCGCTCGCTCGTGTTCAGCGAATCTTCCGCACTTGGTCAACCTGTACGTGTTCGTCCTGTCACATGGCCGGTGATCACATGGCATCTCATTTCGCTGGCTCTGGGTTTGTTGGCGTATGGCATCTATATGGCCGACGGCGCCAATTACCCGATTGCCGCAATCGAATTCTACACGAACGCCGGCTGGATCTCCGCCGCGCTGCTGGTGCTTCTCATAGCCGTCAGTCTGCTGCTCATGTATATCCAGGCGCGCCGCGCAACCCGCAGCCAAATCGAAGAAGTCCTTGCTGGGGCAACAATGCATCACTGAGCTAGCCTGAGCCTGCAAAAAAACGGGGGCGTATGACTATTAGGCCTTGTGATATAACCACAACGTTATGCCAGATTAAAATCTGACATAACGTACATTATCGGATATATTTCGCTGATGCGCTCAACCGAAATATTCGGCTACGGCATCGTGCAACTGCTCTACACGGTCGATGACGCGGTAGGCACCGTGCTCTTCGAGTTCGTTTCGTTCGGCGTAGCCCCAACGGCAGCCGAGACAATCAATGCCGCATGAGATCGCGCCATCCACGTCCGTCCAGCGGTCGCCGACCATCAGCGCCCTGTCGCCTCTGCCGGGATCATAGTTGAGTCCGGCAAAGGCGTAGCGGATAACCTGATCTTTGTTCAAGCGGGAAAGGTCCCGGCTGGCGCCGTACAAGGCGTCGATCATACGGTCGATGCCGAAATGCTCGCAAACAGGCTGCGCTTGGTATTCGGGTTTCGCCGTGGCCAGCGCCAACAGGAAACCGTCGGCACGCAGTGCCGCCAGCTGCCTCGGTATGCCTTCAAACACGCTGCTGCAAAAATGCCCGGGGACTTTATGACCGGGATTGTTCGGGTCGTCAAAGGCCGGGATTTCGGAATAATAGCTGCGATATGCGGCTACGCCCTGCTGCAGCATCCCGTCAGGTACATGGTTGCGCCGCAATGATTCGATGATCGCCGGACCGATGAAACGATGCAGCTCAGCATCATCAGGCACCGTGAGCCCTAGGCTCTCATAGGCCTTCATTACACTGGCGATGATGCCGGGCGCCGAAGCGGTCAGAGTGCCATCGAGGTCCAGCAGGACAATCTTCCTCGCCTGCGCGCCCGTTGCTGCACTCACTGTCACTCCCCTGTCATCTTCGAATGGCCTCATTGAATACTGTCAAACAGCCGATCTCACCCGTAATCGGGTATCCATCCCTCGTGATGCATGGTGAGACGCTTCGTAAGCAGCTCTTTGAGCTCGGTTTTGCTGCGGCGTTCGCACAGCATATCCCAGTGGGTGCGTGTCGGCTTGGTGATTTCGTTCGCCTCATCGTCACCATCGCCCTCACGGTGGGCCACTGCCCCGCAACGGCACTCCCATTCGGCGGGAGCCTCCGCCCCTTCGGCGAAGGGCAGGATCGTGCGATGCCCGTTCGGGCAGATGTACGTCACGTCAGCACGCGCCGCGAAATCCACATTATCATCGGATTCCAATGATTTTGCGCCGATGCTCATGCCGCGCAGACTACGTTCAGCCATTGATTACGCCTCCTAATTCGATCCAACCATCCAAGCTACAGAACAGTTCGGACGAGCTGTTTATTCCAACACCATTGTTTTTAAAGGTGTTTTCAGCCGACGCCGGAATAGGCGACGACGCCACGGTTGACGTCCAAGACCGCCTCATGCGCTGTTTGCGCAAGCTGCGCACCTGCATCGCCAAGATAATGTGCAGCCTGAGCGATCTGCTGCAGCATGTCGCACAGCCGTTTGGCGGTACGCACGAAATCGCCGCCGGTCAGTTCGCTTTCGCGCAGCACTTCGCTCAAATCAGCCCCGCTTGCCCAGGCATGCATACTATCGACCACGCCGAAGTCCAAGGGTTGCAATGGCTCCAAACCGGCCTCACGGCACATGTCATCGACTCGGGAGAAGCGCTCCCGCAACCCAGCTGACGCCTGCATCACAGGGCCGAGCGGCCCGCCGGGATAATAACGTGGCTCTCCCCCACCACGTCTTGACTGGAAGACCAAGGACGAAAGCGTTGCCGCCATATCGGGAGGGTCCAGCACATCCAAGTCGCCGGCGATGATGGCCTGGGCCAGCACCAGGTCCTGCTCGCTGTACAAGTGCCGCAGCAGCTGCCCACGCGCAGTGAGCCGCAGTTCGCTGAAGGTATCCGATGAGGCGACAGGAGCCGCGTTGGCACCCACTGGAAAGGGCCCGGACAATGACCTGGTCTGCGATCCAACCCATGTCGTCTGCGTCTGCGTCGTAGTGTCGACACGCTCCACATAGCCCAAGGCAAACAGAATATCGCAGATGCGATCGAACTGGCGCGCCACCGAACCGGTGCGTGCCTCGTACCGCTCCTGCAGTTGGAGCAGCTCGTGCCGCTCTCGCATCCAGCGATTGCCCCATTTCATGTGCTCCGCCAGATCAGGGCATTGGCGGCAGGGCTGATCCCTATCGATTTCGCGCAATTGCGCGATCTGCGCATCGAGTTGTTCGAACGCCTGCCGACGCATGGCCTCGGTAGTGAATATCTGACGTTTAAGGCGACGACGCTCGTTTTTCGTCAGTTCGCTCAAACGCATGCGGATGGTGATCAGCGATTTGAAATCCCCATGCTCGCAAGCGAAAGCCTCTTCATATCCTGCGATCGCCTGTTTGAGCGCGGTGATGCTCGATTCAAGCTGCCATGCCGATTCGTTGGCCTCCCATTGGGCGAAAGAATGGTCGAGCGTGGCGCGGGCGGTGCGGTAATCGCTGGAATTGAGCAGGTTGACGGCCATATTGAATGTCGTGGCGAAACTCGAATGCAGCGGGTAAACGCGTTTGCTGGAGAGCGAGGCGACTGCTGCCGGCACAAGCTCGCTGTTGTCTACCACGATGGCATGTCCCAGCGTATCAATGCCCCTACGTCCGGCGCGCCCGGTCAGCTGGGTGAACTCCCCTGGAGTCAGGCTCACATGTTCGACGCCGTTGAATTTTTCGAGCTTCTCGACGATCACACTGCGCGCCGGCATATTGATGCCCAGCGCCAGCGTCTCCGTGGCGAAAACCATCTTCACCAAGCCCATTTCGAACAGCGTTTCGACGATCTGCCGGAATAGAGCGATCATACCGGCATGATGTGGCGCGAAGCCGCGTTCCAATGCGAAACAGAAACGTGAGAATCCCAAGGCTTTGAGATCGTCACGCGACATCGGCGCGTCCTGCGCGCCATCGTCCGCCCTGTCGTCTGCCCTCCCCCTGGCTCTTGAAGCCGGCACGCCGCCGGTCGCATTGCCTGCGTCATCGAGCGCATCATCGACCATGTCATCGACGATATGGCGCACCCGCATCGCCTCTTCGTCGCTGGTAAGTTCAAGGCCGGCGTCCAGGCATTGCTGGACTGCCTGGTCGCAGCCTTTACGAGAGAAAATGAAGTATATCCCGGGTAGCAGGCCCAGATAGTTGAGTTCGTCGACGACGGCCCACCGCCGTGGCGTATAGCGTTGCGGCTGGGCCACGCGCTCGTGCGAATGGCGGTTCCGCATGCGCTTGCCAGACCGCTGAGTTTCTTTTGCATGCCGGGACGCACGACGGTCCAGCTGATCCAGCCGGTTGATCAGCTCCGCGTTGAGCTTGTCGCTTTGATTGCCGGCGCCGTCTCGTCGGTACAGGTCGAGCAGCTCTGGTTCGGTGTGCACATCCGCTTGGACAATCACATGCTGGTCGAGCGGGACCGGCCGGCGTTCGCTGACCACGAGCTGCGTGTCTCCGCGGATCGAAGCGATCCACGATGAGAAGTCCTCGACGTTCGAGACCGTAGCTGATAATGCGATGATCTGCACCGACGAGGGCAAGTGGATGAGCACCTCTTCCCATACCGGGCCGCGCAACCGGTCGGCGAGATAGTGCACTTCGTCAAGCACGACATAACGCAGGGCGTCGAGGCTGGTGGAATGCTCGTATAGCATGTTGCGCAGCACCTCAGTGGTCATCACTACGATATCGGCCTGCGGGTTGATAGATGTGTCTCCGGTGAGCAGGCCCACGTCGTCCGGGCCGTACATGGCTACGAGATCATGGTACTTCTGGTTGCTCAACGCCTTGATCGGCGTGGTGTAAAAGGCTTTGACGTTCTTCTCTCGGGCGAGGAACATCGCGAAATCGGCAACAACCGTCTTGCCCGCCCCTGTTGGCGCCGCGACCAGTACGTTGCGTCCCTCTTCAAGGGCCCGGTCCGCGTCACGCTGGAACTCATCGAGATCGAACGGCAAAGTCCTTGCGAAACGGGCCGCCGCCGAAGCTTCGAAGGCCCGGGTCTGCTGGAAGGCCGCGTAGCGCTGCGCTGGCGTGCGCTCTGACGACGCCCGTTCCGACTGCGCTGACGATCCCGCGGCCGACGATCTCCCGCCGGTATGCTGATGGTGACGATGATGTGTCATGACGCCTTTGGAGCTATCGGTTGAATGTGCGCCATTGCGTCCAACGCTCGACATGGCGTTCGTGACGGCGCATGCGCCGGGCGATTACCCGGGAATGCGCCTGTGCGTACCGTTCGCTGGCCGTGCGCAGTGGTTGGGCGAATACCGCCGTGGCGTTTTGCGTTTCGCCGCTCTCGTCGCGCTCGCTCATCGCCGCGATGCGGTCGTTGACCGCCGAACCGACATCTGAAATGACGCGCATGGCCCTGATCGCGTGAACCACGACGAAAGCCGCACCTGCAACAAGTACGACGAGCATGAAGAGCACCAGCACGACCCAAATCCACCCTGGCATGGCGACCTCCTATTCCCCGACCAGTTCCGCAGCGAGGTCTGGCTGGGCAGCCATCTCGTCATCGTGCACAAGGCTCAATTCGCGCTCGGCTCTGGCCAGAATCATTGAAAGCAAAGTTTCCGGGGCGACCGCGATGATGTGGCGTGCGTGCGCGATGCAGAAGGCGACGAACCAGGAGTCGGAGGATACCGTCAAATGCACCTTCTCCCCCTTGCCGCAAGCCTCGACTGTCGCATCAGGCAAGGTCGAAATATACGGCAGCCGATGCTGATCCGTAATGAATACGGCTGGCGTGCCATTGTCGAAGCTCCATAGGCGCAACTCGCTGACCGGCACATCGGGGATTTCCACCGGCCCGGTCGGTTCGACGATTTCGGCGCGCTCGATGCGCGAAAGCCTGAGGACCTGCCAGATGCGCGGCTGCCCGGTCACTTTGTTGATCGTCGTGTCCTTGGAGACGAATTTCTCCTTATCTTCCGGGGCTACCCGCTCGACGTCGGTCCACACAGCCGTATAATACCGGCCTTCGTCCACATAGATCTTCGCCGGCGCGACCAGCTTGCGGCGCGTGCGTCCGGCGCCGTCAGTGTACTCCATATCGAGCAGCGTTCCAGTGGAGATCGCCCGATTGACCACTGTGAAACTGCGCGGTTCCATCTCGTAGCCGGTCAGGCTCAGCCATGGGGTCTCCCCCGGCTCGACATGCTGTCGTAGCCGCATATACAAGGACTGCGCCTGCTTCCGCTGGGCGTCGGGCAGCAGCGGCGAATGGGCCAAGTAGCTTACCGAAGCGGTCAGCATGCTCAGATACTGCTGTGAAATGCCAGCCAGGCGCTCAAGACCGAGCGAGTTGGTGGCGGAGACGATGCCCTCGGAGTCCAACAGCGACCAGTCGATGTCGAAGAATTGGCTTCCCGCCATCTCACCGTCGTCGGAAACGGTTGTCAACGTATTGATGTCTTTGCGGATGACTGCAACATACTTCTTGAGTTCCTCCTGCGATTTCGGTTCGCCGATGAAACGTTCCGCAAGCTCGCCGAGCGAGAACTCCTCCCCCAAGTGGGCCGACAGGAAAAGCATGAGACGCAGCCGACGGTCGACCTCGCTGCCGGTTTGGAAGGATGCGATAGGCCTTTTCTGATGGTCTTTGGAATATTCCGGGTCGTCGGGTTCTTCGATGCGACGGCTGATCGTCTCGGGGACCACGCTTGCGCCGGCTCCGTTTTGCGAAGAGTCGGCAAGCGTGAATTGGGTGGCCGCGTGAAGCCTGCGGTTCAATGCCTCTGCGGCCTCCCGAGGGCTGACGACGTAGGCCCCGGGGTGCTCGAGGACGAACATGGCCAGATCGTCCGAATCAGTGTAGGCGACATTCAGGTGCTCGCCGTTGACGTCGATGGTCGCAGCAAAGCGGCGTGAATCAATTACTTTGACCAGCGCGTCAGGGATAGTCTGCGTGCCTAGACCAGGGGCTATGGAGTCCAATCCCAGTCCTGGGATGGGCGTCTGCGGCACGCGTGGCGCGGTGCGCGACGTATGTTGCTCCGGCTGGTGGGAGGCCGATGACGAGATCGACATGGAGCGGGCGAGATAATTCGCAGCCGCCAGCACCGGCAGATCCTCCTGCTCGAAGCGCAGACGCACGCGCGGCTCATCGCCCAGCTGCAGTCGATACGAAGCGAAGTCCTGGCCTTCTGATTTCGAAGAATACTCCGGCTGACGCGATTCGATGGCAATGCCCATCGCGGCCAGTTTGGCGCGGTCTCTCTGGAATTGCTTGGCGAACGCCGCTTTGGCCGCTTGGTCGGCCAATTCCCCGTACGAATCGGCATAAGCCTTCACGCGCTGAGCGATCTGGCGTGATGTGAGCCATTGCGGGAACGCGGATGACAACACGGCCAGCACGTCCAACTCATGCTTGCCCCACTTGTCGGAAAACCGTCGCCGTCCGTTGCTACCTTCTGCCATTGGTCCTCACGTATCATTATCGTTTCGTTCTAGTGCGCAGTGTGCCCCGCACATCTCTCTATCTTAGATGCCTTTGCGGGGTTCGCGACACCAAATCGGCAAAATCGTGCTTTTTCCTTAGCGGCTTAATCGCGTATCATGCCCAATCATCGGGCTCAATGCCTTGCGGCCCAACGTATTCGCCGTTCGGCACGTAGCTTGGCCGGCCTTGGTCTTCCAGCGTTGCGTCGGAGTATAGAACCACATTCTGGCCAAATGTCCAGTCCCCTGTGATGCTCACTGAGTTGGCAGCGGCCAACGAGGGTATCGAATAGGGGAAACGCTCGTTGAAATCATTGATGTTCTTGTAGTACCGCTCATCCAGCTCGACGTTGGGAAAGATGTAGTTGCCATCTTCCATCTCATAGGAATCGGTCAGATGGAAGCGGTCGGAGCGCATGATGAACAGGTCGTCGGTCGTCTTGACAGGCAGGAAACGCATACGGTCGACCTGCACGCAGATGGCGCCCTCGAACACGCCGATGGCCGCGCCCATCGCCGTTTCCAGCTGCATGACCTTGGTGGAGTTCGGATCGGTCGGGTCCACTGTTTTCTCATTGCGGATCACCGGGAGCGGCAGCACGCCGTCGTATTCTGCCAGTTTTTCCTTGAGGGCGTCGATGCGCACCCAAATGCTGTTCGTGTTGAAATACGGGTGCTTGACGATGTCTTGCGCCGCCGCCTTGTCGCCGGGGTGCACCTGGCTCATCTCGCGCAGCATGAGCCGGCCGCTGTGCTTGTCGCGCACGATGTGCCCGCCTTTCCTGTCGGCCTCGGTGCGCGTGGCGACTTCGACCATGAATGGCGCGCCTGTGTTCTCGAAATGCTGGGCGAGCGTGCGCGAGGGCCGCGCCCCAAGGTTGTCCGAATTGGATATGAACAGATACAAGAAGCCCTGCTCCTGCAAGACGTCGAGCAAGCCGGACTCCCAGAGGGTCGAATACAGGTCGCCGTGGCCGGGCGGGCACCATTCCAGCTCAGGATTCGCGGGGAAGCTTGCCGGTCTGCCGGTCGCGATGTCGATCTTGGGCTCCTGATGCTGCACGATCTCCTCGGGAATGTCGTCTTGAACGAATTTGGGATTGCGCCTAAGCACCTTCATCGTGTCGGCCGAAGTGCGGAAGGAGTTCATGAAGGTGATCGGCAGCGGCACCTCCAACCGGGTGCGCGCCGTGAGCACCTGCCCGATGATGATATCGATGAAGCGCATCTGCCGGGCCTTGTGCCGGCGCACCGGCAGCAGCGATTTGGCGCTGTCCAATCCCATCGAGGTACCCAGCCCGCCGTTGAGCTTGAGGAAGGCGGTCTTGGCAAAGGCTTCTTTTGCCTTGTCATGGTCGATGGTCTCATACACGTCGTGGAAGCTGGGCACCTCGCTCAGCGGTTCGACTTCGGATTCGCGGATCCAGCTGGTGTCTTCTTCGCCACGCCATACGTCATACAGCCGTTTGAACTGCGCAATCGCTGTCTCGCTCATATCGTTCTGGCGCATCTTCTCGGCAGATTCGTCAAAGGCTTCCGTCATCGGTGTCCCCTTTCGTTGCATGCATCGTCCGGATGAGTTCATCACAAGTCTAGCCGTTTTGCCAATGCGGCCAAGTTCAGCCGGATTATGGTGCGGTGAAGCCGCGCAGCGCAAACACCCCTCCGCCGCGTTTTCTGTGTGCTTTCGCCACGAGCAGGAAATCCCGTTCGCCGCGAATGCCCGACACGGTAATGTTAGCAATGCTAACAATATAAGTGCTTACAGCATCACGGAGATGCGATACGGATACATTCATAGATACTTTTGCGACGAGGCGTCACAGCGACCTGCGCGAGCAGCTGCTGCACTCGGCGCTGCAGCTGCTCGAAGGCGGAGGGATGGTCGCTCGTGCACGGCCTCGCCTTCCTGCATCTCGACGTCAAATTGTCGAATACGGACCTTGACAAGATTGATGAACAGGTGCGATCGACCCTCGCGGCGATCTTCATGCCGTTCGGCAAAGCTGATGCCGATCACACGAAAACCACAATAAATTCCACGTCACAGAATCGAAAATCCAATGAGCCGGAACACCGCAACACCGAGTACAGCGACGCAGACACCCGAGAGAGTATTGCTCGTCGTCACCAACGTCACCCACTACGAGGTTGATCCTTCGCATCCGACCGGGCTATGGCTGTCCGAACTCGTTCACGCCTATGACATTTTCGCGAAGCACGGCTATGAGCAGACCATCGTAAGCCCGGCGGGCGGCAAGTCGCCGTTGGAGCCGCGTTCGCTGAAGTTCCCCAACTACGACAAATCCTCGAAGGCCTGGCATGACGACCCTGCAAAAATGGCGCTGCTGGAGCATACGGCCAGCCCCGACGACATCAATGCCGCGGACTACGACGCGATCTTCTTCACCGGCGGCCATGCGGTGATGTTCGACTTCCCCGGCAGCGAAGGCCTGCAGCGAATCACTCGCGCTATCTACGAGGACGGCGGTGTCGTCTCCGCGGTCTGCCACGGCTACTGCGGGCTGCTGGAGACGAAGCTCTCCGACGGCAGCTATCTCGTCGCGGGCCGCAATATCACCGGCTTCTCATGGCGCGAGGAGATGCTCGCCCGCGTGGACAAGCTCGTGCCATACAACGTCGAGGATCGCATGAAGCAGCGCGGCGCGAACTATTCGAAGGCGTTGTTGCCGTTCGTGTCGAACACCGTCGTCGATGGCAGGCTCGTCACCGGCCAGAACCCCGGATCAGCCAAGGAGACGGCGACCAAAGCCGCCGAACTGCTGGGCTGAATCGGCTGTCGTGCCTTCTTCCGATACGGAAAACCAGCATTGAACAACGGATCTCAATCAGGGACATATACCATGCAGACCATCCTCGGCGCAGGCGGCCAGATCGCCGATGAACTCGCCCGCGAACTGTATCGCAATTACACGCACGACATCCGCCTGATCAGCAGGCATCCGCGCAAGGTGCACGACACCGATCAGCTTGTATCCGCCGATCTCATGGATGCCGAGGCCACAGATACAGCGGTCGAAGGCAGCGAAATCGCGTATCTCACGGTAGGCTTGCCGGCGAATTCAGGCATGTGGGAGGAGAAGTTTCCGACCATGATGGCGAATGCGATCGCGGCATGCGAAAGACACGGCGTCAGGCTCGTCTTCTTCGACAACACCTACATGTACCCGCGCACCGCCGAAATCCAGGCCGAAGGCATGCGCTTCGAGCCGGTCGGGCGCAAGGCGCGTGTCCGAGCACAGCTTGCGACAATGCTGCTGGACGAGATGGCTGCGGGCCAGATCGTCGCCGTGATCTGCCGCGCGCCGGAGTTCTATGGGCCTGGCAAAACTCAGAGCGTGACGAATGCTATGGTGCTGGGCCGCATCGCGCAGGGCAAGCGGCCCTTCGTGCCGATCAGCGCCCATGCCAAGAGGACGCTGATCTGGACGCCTGACGCGAGTCGCGCCTTGGCGCTCATCGGCAACACGGCTGATGCCTACGGACAGACCTGGCATCTGCCGGTCGACCACGAACGGCTGAATTATCGGCAGCTGATCAAAATCGCGTCAGCTGCCACCGGCCGTGGCATCGGTTACACGACCGTGCCAGGCTGGGCGTTCCGCATCGGCGGCTGGATCAACCCGACCGTCAAGGAGATCGAAGAGCTGTTGCCGCGCTACCGGCAGGACAACATCTTCGATTCCACCAAATTCCAGACCAGATTTCCGGGCTTCCCAATCACCACCTACCGCGAGGGCATCGCGCAGCTGCTTGGTGGGTCGAACGATCGGGCATAAGCGGCCTGACTGTTTTACCGTTCCTGCTCCCGCGATGAGTAAATGGTTCCGGCGATCGCCGCGAACGCGCCGAAGGCGATCGCCGAAATCGGCCAGATGATCCACGTGGTACCCCAATTGCCGGTGATGAAACTCCACGCGAGATAGATGGCCGTGATGATAAGCCAGAATCCCGCGAAGATCGCTCTCACCCATACGGGATAGTGGTCGGAATTCTCGCCGCGTTCACGCTCTGCGATCGCCTCAGGCGAGGTCTGCGTCAAATTCACCTGCGCGGCGTGCATCCAATTGGCGGGCAGGAAGACCAGCAGACCCAGGCTGACCAGAACAAGCGTGAGAGCCATGCTCCAGCCGAGCAGCGGATCAGCTTGGATTTGCGGCCAGTCCTGCGTGTAGATTCCCGCGCCGACCAATGGCAGCCCAGAAAGAATCCACAGCATAATCGCGACGACCAAAGCCAGTGTGCGCTTCGAGGATTCCTGTTGTTGCAGGGCGTTCGCATAGGCGGCTATCTCAGAAGTGCAACGATCCATGCCGCCGACGATGCGCCTGAACGCGGAAAGCTGCTGGTTTCGGTACACCAGAAGCCCGACGCCCACGCCGATGAGCGGGAGCATGAGCGCGAAGCCAAGCAGCAGGCCGAGGTTTTCGCGCGCTCCCCCGACGCTGCCGTAGGCGATCGCCAGCCCGAGGAACGGGGCCGCGCCGAACACGATCAACGCCACTCCCACGCCCAGCAGCCACCGGGTACGTTTCATCGCATCGATGAAGTTCTGCGCCTGGGCCATCGTGATGGGGCGCTCCACACGCCCGATGTGCTCCACCGGAACAGTTTTCGCCGCAGCATGCGCGTTGCCCAGCGTCGGCGCGATCTCATCGATATTGCCGAATTCGGCGATGGCCTGCCCTATGGCCTCATTGTGTGAACGTCCCGCGGCAAGCGCGCCGTTGTACGCGTCCTCCATCATGGCGCGCAGCTCGCGCTTCGCATCCTGCGTTTTGGGCGTAAGCGGATAGCGGGAGAACATGGTGTCCAAATAGTTGTCAAGGATGTCCATCAGTCGTTTCCTTTCGCGAAGCGGTCGACGAGTGTTTTGGTTTGCTCCCACTCCTCGCACTTGGAAGCCAGCAGTTCATGGCCCGCTTCGGTGAGTCGGTAGTAGGTTCTGGGCTTTCCTGATTGAGATTGCCCAGGGAATGATTCGACGTGTCCTGTGCCTTCGAGCCGTTTGAGTGCCGAATACAGTGTGGTTTGTTTGATCGAGTAGTCTCCTTCAGCCTCGCGCGCGATTTCCTTCGCCATGTCATAAGCGTATGAAGGCTCGCGGCGCAGCAGCGACAGAATCATGATGTCGACGTAGCCGCGCAGGGCGTCTGCACTGATCATGACGTATCCTTTCCAGCCGAAGTGTGCAGCGAACGGGCGTTTTCGTTCCCATTCACATAGTATGTTCATTATACTATGTTTGGCATAGTATGCGCAACTCTGTTTTCTCTTCTCTTCCAGCGAAATGGCAGGTGAGACACTGCAGGTAGTCCGCATCTTTGCCCACACCATCCCTGCACATTTGTTCTCGCTGAGTGGGAAAACGGGCCTCTTTTGCATTACCGAGGATATGGAACCTCACGTAATGCAAAATAAGGGCCGTTTTGCGTTACCTGAAGGGAATGGCGTTCTCATTGTCGCCAAGAGTAGCTGAATATCAACGAAATGTGGAAAATGGTCTGACGACCTGACTCAATGCAAAGGCCCCTGTTTTGCATATGCAAGGCACAAACAAACCGAAATCGCATCAAAGGGCAGTTCAGGGAGCCGTTCGGCATTTCCTTGACCCCGAAAATGCAAAACCCGCCCTCCGCAGCAAAGTGGAGGGCGAGCCGGGAACTCAAAACTTCATTGCCGCTCGTGTGAACGACGCCCCTACACGATATGGAGGCTATCTGAGACTGCCTGTTGTTTGTCGGGCCAGCGAGATTTGAACTCGCGACCCCTTGACCCCCAGTCAAGTGCGCTACCAAGCTGCGCTATGGCCCGAACGGTGTTTGCACACCAAGGACATAATGTACCACATCCTTTGACTTTTGACGACACGCCAGCAAGTTACGGCAAACACATCAGCCAATCATGCACTGAAACAAGAGCCGAACGCATCCATCTCGATGCGTTCGGCTCCTAATCAATGAATACAGGTAACAATATATCTACTTGCGCTTGCGCCTCTCCCGGATGTGCACAGAGATCTGGATAGGGGTGCCTTCGAAGCCGAACTCTTCCCGTAAGGAACGCTCGATGAAGCGACGGTAGCCGTGCTCCAAGAACCCGGTGGCGAAGATCACGAAGCGGGGCGGACGGGTCGAGGCCTGAGTGGCGAAAAGGACGCGGGCTTGCTTGCCGCCGCGCAGCGGGTGCGGGTGCGCGGACTGGATTCGGCCAAGAAAAGCATTGAGTTTGCCAGTGGGGATGCGCTTGTCCCAAGATTCGAGTGCGGTGCGCATGGCCTTGGCCAGCCGGTTGGAGTGCCAGCCGGTTTTCGCGGAGAGATTGACCCGCTCGGCCCACGTGACCCGGTCGAATTCGGTGTTCCAGAGCCGTTCGAGGCGCTGCCGGTCGAATTCGTCGAGCAGATCCCACTTATTGAACACGAGCACGATGGCACGGCCGGCGTCCACCGCCTGGCTCATGACTTTCAGATCCTGATCGGCTATTGGCTGCGAGGCGTCGAACAGCACCAAGGCCAGTTCGCTGCGTTCGATGGCTGCCTGCGTGCGCAGCGAGGAATAGTATTCCGCGCCAGACAGCTTGTGCGCGCGACGTTTGATCCCGGCCGTGTCGATGAACAGCCAGTCCTCGCCGTCGATGTCGATGACCTCGTCTATCGGGTCTCGTGTCGTGCCCGCCAGCTCATTGACGACTGCACGCTCCTGCTTGGCCATCTGGTTGAGCAGCGAAGATTTGCCCACGTTCGGCCGGCCCACCAATGCCACGCGCCGCAGATCGCCAGGCGTGAGGAAGCCCGAGGTCTTGTCGGCTTTTTTGAGCGCATCGACGGCCACATCGAGCAGGTCACCGACGCCGCGGCCGTGCATAGCAGAAACCGCATAGGGCTCTCCCATACCCAATTTCCAGAATTCAGCGGCCATGTATTCGCCGGTGGCATCGTCGATCTTGTTCACGGCCAGCACCACGGGCTTGCCCGAAGCACGCAGCAGTTTCACGATGCGCTGGTCGGTGTCGGTCAAGCCCACCTGGGCATCGACCACAAAGACGACGGCGTCGCTGAGCTGTACGGCGACCCGGGCCTGCGATGCAATCGCTGATTCGATGCCTTCGACGTCGGCCTCCCAGCCGCCGGTGTCGACGAGCTTGAAATCATTGCCGGCCCATTCGGCGTCATAGCTTACGCGGTCGCGGGTCACGCCCGGCGTGTCTTCCACCACGGCGACGCGACGGCCGAGGATGCGGTTGACCAGCGTGGATTTGCCGACGTTGGGGCGCCCGACTACAGCTAGCACGCCCACTGGTTTAGGACCTGTCAGGCTGCCGGTTCCGACATTGCGATCGGCGGCCAGCAGCGACTGGTCCTCATCGTCAAGCTCGTAGCCTTCGAGATTCGCGGCGTATTCCCGGTATTCCTGCTCTTCGATCGCCTGCTCGACCAGCGCGATCAGCGCGTCGAGCGTCTGTTCGAAGGTCAGGTCGGAATTGTCGAGTGTGGTCACGCCTTCGGCGGCGGTCAGAAAACTGGTGACTTTCGAATCGGCTTTGTCGCGGGCGGCAACGTTCTCCGCGCCGACACCCTGCTCGCTCTGACCTGAGCGGCGCGCCTGACGCACCTCTTCACGCGCGGTGAGCAGCACCCGCACCTCAGCGTTGGGCGAGACCACCGTCGTGATATCGCGGCCTTCGGCGACGACTCCCAAGCCTTTCGAATACGAGTCAGCCAGTGCCTCGCGCTCGATGAAGGCCCGCTGCGCGGCAATCAGTATATGGCGCACCGGGATGATGTTGGAGACCACCGAAACATGCGATGAGACCGCTGAGGAGCGGATCGCTTCGCTGATGTCATCGCCGTCGGCGAATACCTTGGGATCCTGCGGATCCACGCTTAAATCGAAATGATCTCCGGTGAAGAACTCCCCCACGCTCTGTATGATCGCCTCTTCATCGACCGGCGAGACGTCAAGATCGACGCCTTGATGCAGGCACCACCATGCGCAGGCACGGTACATTGCACCGGTGTCCAGATAAGCGAAACTGAAATAGCTGGCCAATGCTCGCGAAGCGGAGGATTTGCCCACGCCTGCAGGGCCGTCAATGGCTACTCGGATCACAGCCCTACCTCCTTGGACAGCGAGCGGACTTCAGGCTGCGAAAGCACGCGGTAAGTTCCGGGCTTCAGATCGCCAAGCTTGATCGGGCCGATTTGCGTGCGCACCAGGCGTTTGACGGGGAATCCGATCGCGCCGAAGATGCGGCGGACGATGCGGTTCTTGCCCGAATGCAGCACCACTTTGACCATGGTGGACTCGCGGTTCCCGTCGATGATCGCGCAGTGGTCGAGTTTGATGATCCCATCGTCGAGCTGCACGCCTTGCGAAACGAGCCGACGGCACACGTTGCCGCCGATCCTACCTTCCAGCGTGGCGATATAGGTCTTTTCCACCTCATATTTGGGGTGCATGACATGCTGGCTCAGCTCCCCGTCGTTCGTCATGAGGATAAGGCCTTCAGAGTCATAATCCAAGCGCCCCATGTGGAAGATGCGCTCATATTTGTCGCCCACGATGTCGGCTAGGGTAAAACGTCCTTTTGGATCGTCCATGGCGCTGAGCACCTTCTTGGGCTTGTTGAGCGCCAGCGTGACATGTCTACCGTCGACGCGCACACGCGAGCCGTCGACGCGAATCTGCTGGTGGGCAGGATCGACCCGGGTGCCGAGTTCGGTGACCAGTTCTCCATCGACCTCGACCCGGCCTTCGGTGATGATCTCCTCGCATTTGCGGCGCGAGCCGAAACCAGCCTGAGCCAAAAGCTTCTGCAGCCGGATTCCTTCATTATCGGTGGTATGCGCCTTCTCGGCGCGGGTGTATGCGTTTGGCATCGTTCTCCCAACGTGGCCTGTCGGCAGCGCGCACGCACCGCCGTATTCGTATGTTCATCGGCGCCGTCTCACAATTCAGCAAACATTCGGCGACCGCAACCTTTCGATTATATCGCATTGCATGGAACGTTAAGGGGATGCTGCTACGATGGCAGTCGTCCGGCGGACATCGGCCCGCATTGATGGTGCAATACAAAGTTGAGGTATCAAGGAATATCATGACCCAATTCGAATCCGAAAACGACGGCGAGCCAAGCAGCGAGGCCACGCATTATGCGCCAGCGCAGCGCGCTCCGCAGCGTTCCACACCACTGAATTCCACACCAATGTGGCTGCGCGTAGGCGCAGAGCTGCTCGGCAGCTTCCTGGTCTGCTTCGTCATCTACATGGCGTACACGCTGTCCGCACCGCTCTATAACCCCAACTTGGCGTTCATCGCGCTCGCCACGGGCTTTGCCTATGCCGTCGTGACCTTCGTGTTCGGTCGCATTTCGGGAGGCCAGCTCAATCCTGCCGTCACGGTCGCCGCCATGCTGACCTCGAAGACCCGGCCGCTTGACGGCGTGCTGTACATCATTGTGCAGGTGCTGGGCGGCATCGCAGCGGGCGCTGTGTATAAGAGCGTGCTCCCGTCCTCCCAGAGCCTGCCGATCAAGATTTGGCTCACTTATGGCGTCAATGGCTTCGAATCAGGCTCGGTGTCGTATTCGGCGCTCAATGGCGCTGGAACGAGCTTCGGCATCACTGTGGCGATTCTTGTCGAAGTCGTTGCCGGTATTCTGATTATTGCTACGGCCATGTCGACGATCGGCGCTGACGGCGCGGGAACCTCACGCCAGCCATGGGCCATGGGCATCGCCTACGCTGCGGGCGCCGCGCTCACTTATCCAATCACTGGCGCGGCGCTGAACCCGGCGCGCTCCACCGGAATCGCAATCTTCGCGCAGAATCAGGGCCTGACGCAGCAACCGTTGCAGCAGCTTTGGGTTTTTTGGATTGTCCCGGTGCTCGCGGCGGCGCTGGTCGCGCTCGTCATGGTGGCGCGTGAGCTGTTCGCCAACGGCAGTGCCATCGAAGGCGCCGCGTTTGAAAATGACATTGCCGAAGAAGACGCTGCTGAAGACAGCACAGCCGAAGAGGAATCCGATGACGCTCTTGTCTTCACGACAGGCAACGGCGGCGAGGCAGTCGATGCCAATGCTGGCGATGCAGCCGACCAACCAGTCTCAGTAGAGCAGACGAATGCTGGCGTAGGTAATGATCAGGCCGAGCCCCAATCCAATACCGATAATGGAATCGAAGGCGACTGAACGCACCTTCCAGGGGCTGCGTTCGCGCAACGCCAACCGGAGCGATCCGGTGATGATGGCCGTCGCAGCGAGTACCGCTGTGGCGGCCATCATGTATCCGAATAACGCGCACAGGGCGCCAAGCGCGACGGCTGCCACGACCAACCACTCGAAGGCCGGCTCGCCTTCATGGTCTTCCGAAACTTGTGGACGCTTGCCGCTCATCGTCGGTGCTCCTTGCTGTGCTTCGTCTTCCTGCATACGTACCAGTCTGAAATTTTCCCGGAATTATACTGAAACCGGGCTCCTCAGCCCTCTGGTTATGATATTTTCCCCGGACTATGTTGATAATGCCCAATTGTGCGGGATGATTTCAGCATAATCCGGGGAGAATACGGCTAAAGGCGCGTCTACGAGTCAACAGTTTGCAGTCCAGCGACTTTCAGCTGCGTCTCAGTGAAAACGGCCGCCTGCCGTTCCTGAACAGCGATCATCCTCATTTCAGTGGAAGAAATGGCGCGTGCCTGTCGCATACATCGTGATGTGAGCCTCGCGGGCGGCGGCGAACACTTCCTCATCACGGATGGAGCCGCCCGGCTGCACGATGGCCCTGACCCCGGCGT
The DNA here is from genome assembly GCF_022640935.1 of Bifidobacterium sp. GTDB lineage: Bacteria > Actinomycetota > Actinomycetes > Actinomycetales > Bifidobacteriaceae > Bifidobacterium. The sequence continues at coordinate 105,415 of NZ_JALCCV010000002.1, read as the reverse complement.
CGATAAGCTTCTGGGCGCCGTCGGCGAATGGGAAGAAGGCGTCGGACGCCGCGACCGAACCGGTGGCGCGGTCCGCATTGTCAGCCAGCGTATTGGCGCGGCGCACCGCAAGATCGCACGAATCAACCCGGTTGACCTGTCCCATGCCGATGCCGACCGTGGCCTCGTCGTGCGCAAGGAGGATGGCATTCGACTTCACGCAGCGTATCGCGCGCCACGCGAACGCCAGGTCGCGCAAGGTCTGCTCATCCGCAGGATCGCCAGCGACCAAACGCCAGTTGGACGGGTTGTCGCCCTCGGCATCGATCAGATCGGTGGTCTGCAGCAGCAGTCCGCCGTCGATGGCCCGCATCTGAGTGCGCGCATGCGGCGGCTCGGCGACCTTGAGGATACGCAGGTTCTTCTTCTTGATCTGCAGGAGTTCTAGGGCTTCCGGCTCATAATCCGGCGCGACGATGACTTCGGTGAAAATCGGCCGCACTGTGTTCGCCATCTCCAGGGTGACAGTCGTGTTGGCGGCGATGACCCCGCCATAGGCGCTCATCGGGTCGCAGGCGTGCGCCTTGCGATGTGCTTCGGCTACGGTCTCCCCCAGCGCCAGCCCACAGGGATTGTTGTGCTTGGTGACGGCCACGGCGATGCGCGGCGCGAAGTCCCACACCGTGCGCCAAGCAGCGTCGGCGTCGACATAGTTGTTGTAGCTCATCGGCTTGCCGCCGAGCTGGATCGCATGCGCGAAGCCACCCTGATCGAAGGGGTCAAGATACAGCGAGGCCTGCTGATGGGGGTTCTCGCCGTAGCGCAGCACATGTGCCCGTTCCCAGATGCGCGTGAGCGTCGCCGGCATCGTCGTCTCGTCGATGCTGCTCGCGTTGTTAGTCACAGCCTCGGCTGTCTCAGCGTCACTGGCCCGTGATACCGAGACAATGCTGGCAGGTTTGATCCAACGCTGGGACGTCCATTCCGCGATCGTCGCGTCATAGGCCGCGGTATGGGCGAAGGCCTTGGCTGCGAGCCAGCGGCGTTCCTCCAAGCTGAAACCTTGACCATTTGCGACCCGCTGCGCGACCAGTACGTAATCCGCAGGATCGGTGATCACGGCAACGGAAGCACTGTTCTTGGCCGCTCCGCGCACCATAGAAGGACCACCGATGTCGATCTTCTCGATGGTATCGGCCTCATTAGCGCCTGAACGCACGGTATCGGCGAAGGGATACAGATTCACGATGACCAGATCGAATGCCGCGATGCCGAGCTGCTCAAGCTGCGCGACATGATCGGGGTTGGTCATGTCGGCGAGGATGCCGGCATGAATATGCGGGTCGAGCGTCTTGACCCGGCCATCGAGGCTTTCCGGGAATCCTGTGACCTCGCTGACCTCGGTGACGTTGACGCCTAGCGCTGCCAGCGTTTTTGCCGTGGAGCCGGTGGACACCACTTCGGTCTGCGCGTCAACGAATGCGTTGGCCAGCGTCTCCAGTCCTTCCTTATGGAAGACGGAAACCAGGGCTCGTCGTATCGGTCGCTGAGTTGTCGTCATCATGGTCCTCCTTGGGTGTGGTCATCGAGCTGATGACACGTCGTGAAATCTTGTCCGAGACAAACGAAGCGCCGGCTCCGCTGCCAAGGGTGGAATTGACCGGCCTGGTGCCTTTACCGGTCTTGCCTCCGGCAGGGCCATTCTCGGTATTATCGCCGGTATCATCGTCAATGATACCGGTGCCCCTATCGGCGATATCGCCATCATCGCCAACGTTGATATCGAATCCGTCACCGACCCGCCCGCCGCTGTGGCCGCCAATGATGCGTGCAGCGGTTCCACCGGCCGGCAGTCGGCGAGCGAGGGCGAGGCGGACGACGAATACGGCCGAGACGACGATAAGCACAGCCAGCCATGCGATGAACAGCCCGGAAACGCTGGGCTGGCCTATGCGCTGCGTGGAAGCCATGACATCGACACCGATATAGCCCAAGCGCTGGCGCCCCAATGAACCATTCGACACAGCAAGCAGCAGCGTCATGCCCAGCGAGGTCGCGACGCTGGCCACGCAGAAACCGCCTGCTGCATAGGCGAATTGAATCGCAGCCTGCCTCCAGCCGGAGGCACCGGCAGCCTTGTCGGCAGCAGCGCCATCAGCAAAACCGCCGTCAACAGCTCTCGCGCTGTCATCGCCACGAATGAAGCGGATAGCAAAACCCCGGCTCGCAACCAAAGCGGCAATGCCAACCACGAGACCGCACGCCAGCGGAATGGAAACCAGGATGTTGCGCATGGCATCACTGGCGACCGGCTCGGGCAGCATGGCGAACACCGGAAGCGGGGGCAGACCTGTTGCCCGCCCGGACCACAGGGTGAAGGTGGCCAAGTCGCCGATGGCGAAGCCGCCGCCGAACAGCCAGGAGATCGCCCAGATGCCGATGTTGGGCAACCATGCCAGCGAGCAAATGACGGTGAAAATGCGGGAACCGGTCTGCATACCGCTCAGCTCGAACAGCCGCACTATGGCTCCGTTGCCTCGCACGGCCCAAGTTGCCGCCGTGATCAGCCCGAACAGCAGATAGAGTGCAATGAGCAGCCCGCCGATTTTCAGTCCGACCGCCACCGCCTTGCGCAATGGCGCGGACACCCTGCTGCGCGCCAGCTCCGTCAGCCGTCTGAGCCCTTGCGAAGCGGGTGCTGCATTAAGCGCGAAACCAAGCGTGAACACGATATACGTTTTCAGGCATATTTTCCATGTCGGGTCAAGCAGACCGACGCTCACCCCTTGTGTGAACACGGCGTTAATCGCCATCCATACGGCTGCGCCGGCGATATACTCCTGCCAGGATGACGCCCCGAAATGCACGGCGAACGAACGTATCAGCCCGATAAGCAGCAGCGTCAGCAGCAGCGGCATGATCGTCAGCGTGATCGAGCCGGCTTCGAAACCAATGCCTTGGCTGAGCAGCACAATCGCTTCGCTTAAGGGTATGGCGAGCTGCGAAAGATTGTCGCCGCCCTCTTCCATCGAGATGACCAGCAGCATCAGCGCCAGGAAGAAACCCAAAGCGATGGAGTATATGGCGGCGCTGGCCAACGCCACGCCAGCGCCGCTCAGCCATCGTCTGGGTTGCATGGTCATGCTCAGCGTTTCACGGTGAGCATTTCGCGCATGATGCCCGCGGTCTGCCCCGGGGTTTCCCCCACACGGATGCCCGCGGCCTCAAGCGCATCCCTCTTATCTTGCGCCGTGCCTTTGCCGCCGGAGACGATGGCGCCGGCATGTCCCATCTGCTTGCCCTCGGGAGCAGTGAATCCGGCGATGTACGCCACAACGGGCTTGCTCATATGCTCGGCGGCCCATGCGGCTGCATCCTGTTCGGCATTGCCGCCGATCTCGCCGATCATCACCACGGCTTTGGTGTCTTCGTCCTTCTCGAAGATTTGAAGCGCCTCCTGCAGCGTGGTGCCGACAATGGGATCTCCCCCGGCTCCGATGCATGTGGTGAATCCGATGTCGGCGAGTTCGCCCATGAGCTGGTAGGTGAGCGTGCCCGATTTGGAAACCAATGCCAGCGGGCCGTAGTTGACGATCCCATCGGGAATGATGCCCAGGTTCACGCCCGGCTGCTGCATATCATCGCTGAAAGTCACCAGTCCGGGACAGTTGGGGCCGATGACGCGCACGCCTTTTCTCAGCGCTAGTTCGACGAAATAAGCGGTATCCGCCACAGGAATGCCTTCGGTGATGACCACGATCAGTCCGATGCCCGCCTCGATTGCCTCAACGACCGCGTCCTTGGCGAATCTCGGCGGCACGAACACGACGCTCGCCTGCGCCCCGGTGGCAGCGCGGGCCTCGCCGCAATTGGCGTAGACCGGGATCTCGCGCGTGGCCTCGGAGTCGTTGCGGGGACCCGTGAGGAAGGGAACCACCGTGCCGGCCTTGCGAGGGTTGACGCCTCCGACGATATTCGTGCCTGCCGCGAGCATACGGGCCGTATGGGTCATGCCTTGGCGGCCGGTCATGCCCTGGACGATGACCGGCACGCCGCTTTCAACAAATGCGCTCATCGACGTGCCTCCTTGGCTGTTGCGGCAAGTTCCGCCGCACGCTGTGCGGCTTGTTCCATCGTATCGCAGACATGCACGCCGGGATTGCCCGCATCACGCAGGATATGCAGTCCTTCGGCCGCTGCGTTGCCGTCGAAACGCACAATGATCGGCTTCGATGAGCCCAAGGCATCCAATGCGCGGAGAATGCCGTTGGCGACCTGTTCGCAGGAGGTGATGCCTCCGTAGATGTTGATAAGTATTGATTCGACCTGCGGGTCGGAGAGCACGATACGCAGGCTTTCGCTCATGACTTCAGCCGAGGCCCCCCCGCCGATATCGAGGAAATTCGCCGGTTTAACCCCGGTGCGCTGTGCCTCGCCAGCGCCTGAGACAGCATCGAGCGAACTCATGACCAAACCTGCGCCATTGCCGATGACCCCGACCTCGCCTGACAGATGCACGTAATGCAAGCCATGCTCACGGGCACGTTCTTCGAAGGGATCGAACTGGTGGGGATCGTCAAAACGCTGCCAGCCATCATGCCGGAAGGCAGCATTGTCGTCCAACGAGATCTTGGCGTCCAAAGCACATAACGATTTAGAGGATTCGTCATCCGGGTCGCCGATCTTGGCGAGAGGATTGATCTCGACAAGCGTCGCATCGTTCTCTTTGAAACAGCGCCACATCTTGAGGAGCACTTGCGCAGCCTGGTCGACGTCGGCATGGTAGAAACCGATGCTTTGCGCCATCGCTGTCGCCGCTTCAAGATCAAAATCGTCCAACGCGCTGATATGCAGACGTTTGACGGCTTCCGGCCGCTCGCGGGCGATGCTTTCGACCTCCGTGCCCCCGTTGGCCGTAGCCAGAACATCGAAGTCGCGCGAGGTGCGGTCCAGCGAGATCGACACATAGTACTCATGGAGAATGTTCTTGGCCTCGGCGACGAGCACTCCGCTCGTCTTATGACCATGGATGCTCATAGGCAGGATCTGCTCGGCGGCGAGTATTGCCTCGTCGCGGCTGGCGGCAAGCTTGACCCCGCCAGCCTGGCCGCGATGGCCGATTTTGACCTGCGCCTTGATCACGCAAGGATACCCGATCCGTTCCGCTGCATCGGCTACTTCATGCGAGTTCTGCGCGAAAATGGCTTTTGGCGTGGCGATGGACTGCTCGTCCAACAGCTTTCGTGCTTGGTATTCATAGAGATCCATGGACGAAACCTTTCGTTCTATGACAGGGATTCAACAATTGCGGCCAGCTGCGGCGGAAACGAACGGCACCGTTCGACTACGCCACATTGTTGCAGGACCGTTGCCCGGCAAACCGCCTAGGCTGGCATGGTGACCAACGTGGATATGGGGTAATCGCCCAGTGCCGAACGGCCACCAAGGCCTTCAAGCTCCATGACGAAGCTGAATCCGGCGACGTTGCCGCCGCTTTTTTCAATGAGATGCGACGCGGCATTGGCGCTGCCGCCGGTGGCGATCAGATCGTCGACGACGAGCACCCGTTCGCCGGATGAGATCGCGTTGTCTTCAATCTCGACGCTTTCCTGCCCATATTCGAGCGTGTATTGCTCGCTGAGCGTTTCCGGAGGCAACTTGCCGGTTTTACGCAGCGCGATGAAGCCTTTGCCCAATGCAGCCGCCAAGGCCGGCCCAAAGAGGAATCCGCGCGCCTCAAGTCCCGCGATGCTGTCGAAATCATCCGCTGGCACCGGCAGCGACAGTCGCAGCGCCCTGATGAGAATGGCGAGTCCGCGCGCATCGGCCAACAGTGGCATGAAATCCCGGAAGAGAATGCCTTTCTTGGGAAACCCCGGTATGGTGCGAATGAGCGAAACAAAGTACTTGGCGTCCTCGTCTCCGACGCAATCGAGCTGCGCGACGGAGATGTCTGACGCCTTGCCTGCTGATTCCTGTGCTGTCGCTGCTTGTGGTCTCACTGATGACATGGAAAGTCTGCTGCCTTACCTGGGTTGATGTTCATCCTGCTGACGCCGTTGCCCGCCTCCTGCGGTTTGGCTGCTACTTGACGGTCGGCGCCGATTCGTTGCTGCTCGGCTCGGCGCCTTGGGCGTACTCAGCCGGAATGCTATCCTCTTCGGAAGCCGTGACGTCGTTTGCCCCATCGCCAGCCCCGGCATCGGTGATTTCGCCGTATGCGACCTGGTCGTCAGCGCCGTCTTCCTGCGGAAGCGGATTGCCGTTCTCGTCCACTTCATCGTCGTCGATGAAGGCCGGACGGGTGTAGGTCTTGTTGATGGCGGAGGATTTGAAGCGCATGAGGCTGCCCTCGGAGTCGATCACGATCTCCTCGTATTTCGCATCCACCGATACGACTTTGCCGATCACGCCGCCGATGGTGATGACTTCGGTGCCGGGTTCCAGATTGGAACGGAAATCTTGGACCGCGGCCTGCTGCGCCTTGGTTTTTTTGGTTTGCCGCCACATCAGCACGCCGAATACGACGATGATGAGGACGGTGATGAGCAGATTCATATCAGGCATGGTGAGTGGCTCCTAACGTGACGGGCGCACCCGCACCCAGTACAAGGTTGATTGTCCGAACAACAGATTTTAGAATAGCTTGCTGACATCATCGCTCGGCGTAAGCCCGAGATGCTCCCACGCCTTCGGCGTGGCGACCCGGCCCTTGGGCGTGCGGATGAGGAAACCCTCTCGCACCAAGTACGGCTCGCATACTGTCTCCACGGTTTCAGCCTCCTCACCGACCATGGCCGCGAGATTATTCAATCCCACTGGCCCGCCGTTGAAATTTTTCACGACGGCGTGCAGCACGGCGAGATCCAGACGATCCAAACCTTCCGAATCGATTTGGTAGAGCGCAAGCGCCTCATGCACCGCATCCGGACGCACGACATCGAGATCATGCACCGTCGCCCAGTCGCGCACCCGGCGCAACAGTCGGTTGGCGATGCGCGGCGTGCCTCGCGAGCGCAGGGAGAGCTCTTGCGCGGCGCCGTCCGCCAGCGACACGCCCAGCACCGACGACGACCGTTCGATGAGCTTTTCCAGCTCTTCACGTGGATAGAAATCCAGATGAGCCGTGAAACCGAAGCGCGCACGCAGCGGGGAAGGCAGCATGCCTTCGCGCGTGGTTGCGCCGATGACGGTGAACCGCGGCAGCGTCAGCGGAATTGAAGAAGCGCCGGGGCCTTTGCCTACCATCACATCGACGCGGAAATCCTCCATCGCGATGTAGAGCAGTTCCTCGGCGGCACGCGGCAGGCGATGAATCTCGTCGATGAACAGGACTTCGCCCGCATCCAGAGAACTCAGGATCGAAGCAAGATCGCCGGCGTGCTGAATCGCCGGGCCGGACGTCACGCGAATCGGCACGCCTAGTTCGTTCGCAGTGATCATTGCCAGCGTGGTCTTGCCCAATCCCGGAGGGCCGGCCATCAGAATGTGGTCGGGTGGCACTTCACGTTTGCGCGCGGCATCGAGGAACAGCTGCAACTGGGCCTTCAAGCGAGGCTGGCCGATGAAGCCATCCAAAACCTGCGGGCGCAGCTCCTCGTCGCTGATCGGCTCATTGCCCACCGGCTGCGAGGAAACCATGCGCAGCGACTCCTCGCTGGCGCCGTCATTGTTCTGCCCGGTGTTGTTCGCAGGACTATTCGTGGAAGTCATATCGCCTATCGTATTGCGTGCTGTTGCATGTGCCATCGTTCTCTCGCTCATCTTCCCCTGTCCAAGGACGCCAAGGCCAGTTTGAGCACACGCGGCACGTCCTTCGCGGCAATCGGCGTGACGATGCCGTTATCCTCACACGCCGAATGAACCGCCAGTTCGGCGTCCTGCGCCCGCCACCCCAATGAAATCAGTCCTTCGATCACCTGCATCGTCCCGGTATCGGCATGCGGCAGACTCGCTGATGCCCCCACCTCGATCTGATCGAGATCAATCGACCCTTTGAGCTCCAAGATGATCTTCTGCGCGCCCTTGCGGCCCAGCCCCGGCGCCTTGGCCAGCGCTGCCGCGTCGCCGTCGGCCACCGCACGGGCCAATCGTTCAGGGGGCAGCGTAGACAACAATGACAGCGCCACCCTCGGCCCTATGCCGCTGACCTTCTGCAATTGCAGGAACATGCGTTTCGCGGCCTGGGAGAGGAAGCCGAACAGCGTGATGGCATCCTGCGAGACATTGAGCGAAGTGTAGACCTTCACCTCCTGCCCGGCGTGCAGCGCGGCGAGCTCAGCCGCCGGCATGCGGATCTCGAAGCCAACGCCCGAAGCCATGATCAGCACCGCGGCGGCATCGACGGCCTCGACCTGGCCGACCAGCATTCCTATCATGTCAGTCCCCTCTATCGCTCAGAACAGTTAACACAGCCGCTAGGGCACAACGCAATCGGAGCACACCGCGGTCAGCCTGACCTGCCGGCAGCATATACAGCGGCCGGAGAAATCGGCACACAACGTGCGCTGCGCATACCGCACAGCATATTCGAACATCTGTTCGAATTCTACATGCCGCGGTCGACGCTGTGCCGCCGCTGCGCCTCTTGCGACGCCTCGGCCCACTGCCGCTGCGCCGTAGTCAGATGCTGCTCGCGTTCGCCGCCTTCGAGCGCGCCGGCCGGGCGCAACGCATGGGTGATGGCCTGCGCCAGGGCATCGGCCGCATCGGCTGGCTTGGGCATCGTATTGAGGTTCAGGATATGCGCCACCATGCGCTCGATCTGGATCTTCTCGGCGCGCCCGTTGCCGGTGATCGCCAGCTTGACCTCGGTCGGCGTATGCAGCGCGACCGGGATGCCCAGTTGCGCCGCGGCGAGCATCGCCATGCCAGCTGCCTGGGCGGTGCCGAGCACGGTGTTGCGGTTCTCTTGGGCGAACACGCGTTCGATGGACACGGTATCGGGCGCGAAACGCTCGATTTTGGCGCGCAAGCCGTTGTAGATGGTCAGCAGCCGCAGATCCTGCGATGTATGCGGATCGGAGCGCACGACATCCACATGGATAAAGGAAAGCCGGCGGGATGCGCCGGCTCCGATCACGCCGACACCGCAGCGGGTAAGCCCGGGATCGACGCCTAGGATGATCACGAGGGCGTCACTCTTCCTCGTCGAGTTCGGCCATCACCTCGTCCGAGGCGGTCCAGTTGCTGTAGATGTTCTGCACATCGTCAAGATCATCGAGGTTGTCGACCAAATGCGATACCTTGCGCGCATCGTCCACGTCCAACTCGATCTCGCTCTTGGGACTCATGATCAGATCGGCGGAATCGTAGTCGACCCCCGCATCCTGCAGTGCCTTGCGCACGGTTATCATGTCGCCAGGATCGGTGATGACCGTGTACACTTCGCCCTCGTCGCTCACGTCTTCGGCGCCAGCCTCCGCAGCCAGTTCAAAAAGCTTGTCAAAGTCGATGCCGTCGACAGGAACGACGATCTGGCCCTTGCGCTCAAAATTGAAGCTCACCGAACCAGAAGTGGCCAAAGAGCCGTTTGCCTTGGTCAGCGTCGAACGCACCTCGGCGGCGGCACGGTTGCGGTTGTCTGTCAGGCATTCGATGATCAGGCCCACGCCTGCGGGCGCGTAGCCTTCATACACGATGTCCTCGTAGTTGGCAGCGCCGGCCTCCTCGCCGGAGCCGCGCTTGACGGCGCGCTTGATGTTGTCGGCCGGCATGGAGTTCTTCTTGGCCTTGACGATGGCATCATAGAGCGTGGGGTTGCCGTCGGGATCACCGCCGCCCATGCGGGCCGCGATTTCGATGTTCTTGATCAGCTTGGCGAACAGCTTGCCGCGCTTGGCGTCAATGGCCGCTTTCTTGTGCTTGGTCGTCGCCCATTTGGAATGCCCTGACATAATACTCCTCAGCAGCTATGCGAATACGTTAAACATAGTGATTCTAATGCAATTTCACGACAAAGCCCGGGCATAGATCTCCAAAACGCGGCCAGTGACGCCCGACCAGTCGTATAGTTGCGAGCGCTGCGAACCCTCTGCGCACAGCCGTTCGCGCAGCGAGGAATCCGCAAGCACCCCGCACACGGCGCGCGCGCAATCCCGTCCGTCGCCGTTTTCGAACAGGGCTGCGGCCGCGCCGTTGTCGGCTACCGCACGGAAGGCGTCAAGGTCTGACGCCACGACCGGGCAGGCTGCGGCCATCGCCTCGGCCAGCACAATGCCGAAGCTTTCGCCGCCCGTCTGCGGGGCGATATAGACGCTGAGCGAACGATAGAATCGAGCCTTGTCTTCGTCGCTGATGCGCCCGAGGAATTCGCAGTGTTCGGCGAGCGCTCCACTAGGGTCGGTTCTGTTCAGGATTCGCCTGCCACTGCCTTCGCCATCGCCTACGCACAGGAAACGTGCGTGTGGATAGGTGCCTAGGATACGCTGCGCAGCCTGGGCAAAGACGATGAAGCCTTTTCGCTCGTCGCCCATGCGGCCAAGGAAGCCGATCGTAGGCCGCTCCGCAGTGCCCAGCCAGCGCGGAGCGGGCTCGGCGTGAGCGAAAAAGGCCGTGCTGATGCCATTGGGGATGATATGGGCGTCGATATGCTCCGGCAGGTAGTGCGCGGCGGTGTCCAGCGCGGCCTCGCTCACGCAGATCGCATCGGACAGTGGGTCGAGATAGCGGCGCAGATAGGGTTCAAAGAGCAGCAGCGCACGCGGGTACGTGGTGAAGGCCGCGTGGAAGGTCGCTATCATCGGCGGATGATGTTTCATCGTGAGCGGCTTATGGCTCAAGGATGGAGTTTCGGGCTCGTGCAAATGAAGAATGTCGAATTGGCCCTGTTCGACCCAGCGGCGGGCCTGTAATCCGACGACGCCGAAGTAGCTCAGCCGGGCCACGGATCCGTTGTAATGGATCGAGAACGAGCTGCCGTTCGCATGCACCCACAGCGGCATATCCTTGGTGCGTCTGCCGGGAGCCAGCACTTCGACGTGATGGCCGCGGGCCGTAAGCTCTTTCGCGAAATCACGGATATGGAACTGCACGCCGCCGGGGGTTTCGAAAGAATATGGCGAGATAATGCCGATGTTCAGCTTGCGCCCGTGCAATGGATCGTCAGCTTCTGCGGCGTTTGCGGCCATCGGCGTTTCAGGCGGTTGCGGCATATGAGGCATAACTGGCATTGTGGCACGGCCCTCGGTTTTTGTCATATCGCCGCGTTGCCCGATGCCAGTGCCGCCTGCGCAGCGTTCGGCGTTGCCTGGCCTCAACGCCTCCTATTGTTGGCGTTTGCATTGTCCCGCGCCATTGCGGCCACAATATCCTGCGGCACATCGGCAAGCCGGGCCAGATCGAGATCCTCGAGGAAGATCGGCTGGAGCATGTGCCAGTCCTCGGGGCGCTGCGCGATCTGCGCCGACCATACATCGACCCATGCCTGGCTGATGGCGCGAATCGCCTGTTCACGCGGCAGCGAACGATACCGGTCGATATCCAGCGGCCCTTCGATGCGGCACACATACCCGTAGCGCGATTTGGCCTGACGGCGGCGCCCGCCATGCAGCCGCTCGCGGAACACATTGGCGACGTACAGCGGCAGCTCGGTATCCAAGGCCAGAGTCGCCGGCCCGCGTGCGACACGAATCGTGGACCCGAAGGCCGAGACGAATTCGCCATGGCGACTCAGATCACGGTCGGCGAGCAGCGGGACGACGACATTCGGTTTTTCCAGCGCCTTTTCAAGTTGCGCGGTGAGGCCTTTCTGGCCGGTCAGCACTACGGTGATGCCAAGCAGTTCGCGGATGCTGACGAAGGTGTCGAGCAGCTCCTGGTTGTTGAGTTTCTCGGCCACCGTCGTGACAGGGGCTAAGTCCTGATGCGCCCAGAACCCGGCGTAATCCCAGTTGCCCTGATGCCCGATGGCCAGCGGCGCCGAACCGGTGGAATCATGCACATACGCCGCCAAGCTCCTGAGCCCTGGCCCGTCGCCGCGCACCCGGGCGCGAAGTTGGTCTTCGCTGCGCGCTCCCACAGTCATGGCCTCTGAGAAATAGGCGAAATACGAGCGCATGCCACGTCGCGAAAGCCGACGCAGGCGGCGACGCGGAGCATGGACTGTAGCCGACTGTTTGATTTCCGCCTGTTCCGTGATCGTTTGCCCCGCACCCAGTACATGACGCAGATTGCGCTCCAGCTGGCGCACTCCCCCGATGCCGAACAGCCAGCACACGTCGGCAGCACACGAGAAAAGCCCGCGCAGCAATGGCTCAGGAATGGATCGCGCGTGCTTGGCGACGGCTATGAGCATGCGATCGAGCATATGGAGGAGCCCCCTTCCCGCCTATTGCGCCTCGACACGCGGCTCGGACACGATGGGCTGGGCCGGCTCCTGCCTGGTCATCTGCCTGCGCACTTCATGGATGCGCTGGAAGACCGTGATCGTGCCAAGCACTGCGAGCAGCACGATGAAGCCCATCAACCATAGGCCATTGCGGAACAGCCCGGTCAGGAACATCCCCACCAGGATGATAACCAGCCGGTCGGATCGTGTGGCGATGCCGTTCTTGGCTTCGTAACCCACCGATTCGGCGCGGGCTCGGGCGTATGAGGTCACGAAGGAGGTCATGACGGCGTAGAGCGCGCAGCCGATGCCGATATAACGCACGTAGTCCGGGGACGTCTCCGATGCGGCGTCATACCACCAGTCGCTATGCAGTTCGAAGAAGAGCATGACGGCAACGAGCACCGCCCAGTCGGCGATGCGGTCGAGCGTTGAGTCCAGAAAGGCGCCGAATTCCGTGCCGCCGGTAGTGATGGCCGCCACCGACCCATCGAGCGAGTCGAAGACGACCAGCACGGCCAACACTAATGTGCCAGGCACCATCCAGCCGGTGACGCCGGTGATGACGGCTGCGATGATCGTGCCGACGGCGCCGATCACCGTGACCATGTCAGCGGTGAGGCCGAGGCGCACCAGTCCGCGCGCTATCGGGGCTAAGACCTTCTTAAAAGGTCCACGTAGTTTTTCGAACATATCGTGTTGGATCCGTCTCAGTCGATCGGCGCGGAAGTTGTCACGGAAGTAGCCGGAGAAATAACCGCCATGAAGTCATCGGCGGAGTTGACCTGGACCCGGGTGCTGATGACCTCGAGAATCGACGCCTTCGCCTGCTCCAGCGGCACGCCGTTGAGCTGGCTGCCGTCGCGGAACCGGAAGCTCACGGCGTTCTTCGACACGTCCTCGCCACCGGCGATCAGCGTGAACGGTACCTTCGACTTGGAGGCGTTGCGGATCTTCTTGCCGAAGCGGTCGTCGGAGCGGTCGAGCTCGCAGCGCACGAGGTTGTCTTCCAGATCCTGGATGAACGTCTCGAGATGCGGCGTGAATTCGTCGGCCACCGGAATGCCGGTCACTTGCACCGGGGCGAGCCAGACGGGGAAGGCGCCCGCATAATGCTCAAGCAGAATGGCGAAGAAACGTTCGATGGAGCCGAACAGGGCGCGGTGGATCATCACCGGGCGCCGATGCGAGCCGTCGGCGGCAATGTATTCAAGCCCGAACCGTTCAGGCAGATTGAAGTCGAGCTGAATGGTGGAGACCTGCCATGTGCGGCCGATCGCGTCACGAGCCTGCACCGAGATCTTCGGTCCATAGAAGGCCGCTCCACCCGGGTCGTCGACGAGTTCGAGCCCGGAATCCGTGGCGACTTCGGCCAAAGTGCTCGTAGCCTCTTCCCACACTTCGTCCGATCCCACGAATTTGTTGGGATCCTTCGTGGAAAGCTCGAGATAGAAGTCGTTGAGGCCGAAATCCTTGAGCAGCTTCAGCACGAAGGTCAGCAGGCTTGCCAGCTCGCCCTTCATCTGCTCTCGCGTGCAGTAGATATGCGAATCATCCTGCGTCAATCCGCGCACACGGGTCAGGCCGTGCACCACGCCGGATTTCTCGTAGCGGTACACTGTGCCGAACTCGAACAAACGCAACGGCAACTCACGGTACGAACGCTGGCGCGATTTGAAGATCAGGTTGTGCATCGGGCAGTTCATAGGCTTCAGGTAGTAATCGACGCCCTGCCTGGTGATATTGCCGTCCTTGTCCCGTTCCTCGTCCAGGCGCATCGGAGGGAACATGCCGTCCTTGTACCACTGCAAATGGCCCGAGGTCTCGTACAGGCCGCCCTTGGTGATATGCGGGGTCTGTACGAAGCTGTAGTGGTGTTTGCGATGCTGCTCGCGCGAATAGTCCTCCATGGCATTGATGACCGCGGCGCCCTTGGGGTGGAAGACGGCGAGGCCCGGCCCGATCTCCTCCGGGAAGGAGAACAGATCCATTTCCTGGCCGAGCTTGCGGTGGTCGCGTCTGGCGGCTTCCTCCATACGGCCGGCATACGTCTTGAGATCTTCCTTGGTCGCCCACGCGGTGCCGTAGATGCGCTGCAGCATCTTGTTGTGCTCGTCGCCAAGCCAGTAGGCAGCCGCCGTGCGTTCGAGCTTGAAGGCCTTGATGTAGCGCGTGTTGGGCAGATGGGGCCCACGGCACAGATCCTTCCAGACCGTGTTGCCCTCGCGATCGACGTTGTCGTACATGCTCAGCTCACCGATGGAAACCTCGGTGGATGCCTCCTCGTCGATCTCGGCCTCTTTCTTGCCGATAAGTTGCAATTTGTATGGCTGTTCCCGCTCTTCCGCACGCGCCTCCTCTTCGCTCACCACACGGCGGCGGAAGGACTGCGACTGCTTGACGATGCGCTGCATGCGCTTCTCGATATCCTTGAGATCCTCGGGCGTGAACGGCTCGTCCACATCGAAGTCGTAGTAGAAGCCGTTCTCGATCACCGGGCCGATGCCGAGCTTCGCGTCGGGGCGAATCTCCTGCACGGCCTGGGCCATGACATGGGTCGCCGAATGACGCATGATCGCAAGCCCGTCGGGGCTGTCCAGCGCGATCGGCTCCACGCTGTCGCCGTCGTTCAGCGGCGTATACAGGTCGCGGGGCTGGCCGTTGAGGCGCACGGCGATGATGTTCTTGTCGTCTGCAAAAAGCTGGACACCCGTATCGTCTGACTTCACCTCCTTCACTTCGCCATTGAGTGTGATGGAGATGAACTGATCCGACATGGGAGGTCCTTTGCTATCGGGGCCCGCGTTACTAAGGGGCAGGCCTGGACTGTGAGTCAACAGAATCACACATTATGTGCGCAACGGGACAACGAGTGGATTGGGGCCGCAGGGCCGCCCGATGCACAATCGCGACACGCGGATTACGGCGCGCGCGAAGGCGATGTCTTCGACACGTCACATAATGTCGGCTAACGGAGCACATCATTTGGCTCCCGGGCATCTGAAGATGCTTATCTGTGGAAAGAGGTCACGGCATGAGGCACGTTGACAATCGGCAGCACGAAGCCATCCGCATGGTTGGAATCGCGCGTCGAATTATCATCGCGTCCTTCACGACGCGCTGATCACCAAACCACATATTTTCATTCCTGGCAATGCGCATATGAAGTTGCGCTAGGTACTTTCGTTGCTATGCGGGCATGGGCAAGGGCCTTGCCTTACTTATGGCGACCGCTGCTGCATCTGGCCATTGGCATCTGCGTGCCGATGCATCTGCATCTCTGCAGGTGATGCACATGGCCCAAGCTGCGTGTATGTGTTATACGCGCCCGTGCCATGGTGAGCGCGACGTTACCCTTCCCAGCCGAGTCTTGCGCACACTGCTTCTCTTCGCCTCGCTGCCAATTCTGGCGCGTGCATATGCACATCCAACGCAGCGACGCCTCTGACATCCGCGGTTTTCCACATGTCCGCATGACTGCTGAGAATCCGGCGGATCCCTCCAACGCAGCCACATCCAAACCAGCTATATCAGAACAAAGGATCGTCACATGACAGATACAGCATTATCCGCAAATTCCGCAGTCGCGCTGAAGCACGATTCGGTAGGCGAGATCATCGGGGCGTCGATGGTCGGCACGGCCATCGAGTTCTACGACAACTACTGCTACAGTATCGCCGCGGCGAGCTACTTCTCCGCCGTATTTTTCCCCAAGTCCGACCCGGTGGTCGGCACCCTGCAATCGCTGCTGACCTTCGCCATCTCATTCCTGGCGCGCCCTTTCGGCTCCCTGCTCTTCGGGCACTTCGGCGACAAACTCGGCCGCAAGAAGACGCTGGTCGTGGCCCTGCTGGTCATGGGCGTCTCGACCTTCCTGGTCGGCGTGCTGCCCGGGTACGCCCAGATCGGCATATGGTCGGTGATCCTGCTGTGCCTGTGCCGCGTATGCCAAGGCCTAGGGCTCGCCGGTGAATGGTCCGGCGCCGCGCTGGTGGCCACCGAGAACGCACCGAAGAACAAACGCGCCCTCTACGGTTCCTTCCCGAATCTCGGGGCGCCGATCGGCTTCCTGTTCGCTTACGGCCTGAATCTGATCCTGACCTCCGTGCTCAGCGCGGACCAGATGCAGCAGTGGGGCTGGCGGATGCCGTTCCTGCTGTCCTCCCTGCTGGTGGTCGTCGGGCTGTATGTGCGCGCCCGCATGCAGGAGACCCCGGTCTATCGCAAGGCCACGGCCGAGCAGCGCACCGCCCGCCATCCCCTGTTCGAACTGCGCCACTACTGGAGGCAAGTCGTGCTGGGCATGTTCGCCATGGGCGTTACCTACACCCTCTTCTACATCCTCGGCACCTGGTCCTTGTCATACGGAGTCAAAGGCCTTGGATTCACACAGACGGAATACCTGCTTATGCAGGTGGTCTCCACGCTGTTCTTCGCTACGTTCATCGTCGTCAGCTGCCTGCAGGCTGACAAGTTCGGCCGTAAGCGCGTGCTGCTTGTCGTGACTGCGGCTGCTCTAGTTTTCAGCCTGCTCAGCCCGGCGCTGCTCTCCGGCCAACGCAATTTCGCCGGCGCGCTGGTGTTCCTTTGCCTCGGCTTCGTGGTCATGGGCAGCCTGTTCGGCCCCTGCGGCGCCTACCTGCCTGAGATGTTCCCCATGAAAGTGCGCTACTCCGGCGCAGGCTTCTCCTACAACCTCGCAGCCATCCTCGGTGGCGCGTTCGCTCCGACCATCGCCACATGGCTTGTGACCAGCTATGGCATCTGGGCGCTCGGCTGGTACATGGGCACCATGTCCGTGCTGGCACTAGTCGCCCTGCTGACGTTCAAGGAAAGCAAGGACGTGGACTTCGAGCGCTGATTCGCGATTCGGCGTGATTCGCGCACTGCGCCACACGTTTTAATCGCGCGACGCGGTTGCGCTCTAATTGTCTGCTCTGGAACGAAGGAGTCGGTTCTCGTTCCGGAACAGACATTTTTATTCGCCAATGACTTCCAAAGATATAGAGCGGACAACGGGACTCGAACCCGCGCTCTCGACCTTGGCAAGGTCGCGCTTTACCAACTAAGCTATGTCCGCGCATGCCGCACCCAAATATCCTAGTGTATCAACGCAAGCACCTCATCAAGCGTGAGCCTTGCGGTTCCTGCCTTCCGTTGTGCAGCCGCATATATTAAACCGTTGCACTGCAACCGAGTCAAGTCATCCGGCGAGTCGAGGCGTTAAGCGGGCAGCCCAGTGGGCTGCTCGTAGGCGAGACTGAGCAGCCGCTAAGGCTGCGAAGAGCGAAGCCAAAGGCTGAGCTATCAGCCAGCATTAACAGACCAGAAAACCATTCAACATTCATCACGTCGAGGCGTTAAGCGGGCAGCCCAGTGGGCTGCCCGTAGGCGAGACTGAGCAGCCGCTAAGGCTGCGAAGAGCGAAGCCAAAGGCTGAGTCATCAGCCAAGCATTAACAGACCAGAAAACCATTCATCTCGGTTGCGGCAGAACATGCTTGTTGAGCCTAGGCACAACAAGCATGCATACCGGGTGATTCCGCTGCCGGACGTGACGATGCCTGACCTTATATCAGTTGTTGCCACATGGGACAGCGGAATCGCAACCCGGAAACCAAAGATTCAGGCGTCTCAGTCTTGGCGCCGGCGCGACGCGATCATGGCAGCAGATCCCATCAGGGCAAGCACTGCGACCGCTACGACAGCCGCAGAAACACTGGCACCGGTGGAAGCCAGTTCCCCATTGGCAGCCTGAGGCGTGCCGCTGCCGTTTGCACCGGCACCGTTCTTGCCGGGCTTGGTCGGCTGGTTGTTATTGTTGCCGTTGCCGCCAGGCTGCACCGGTGTCTTCTCACGGACCACCGAAGCGACTTTCTGCCCTGGCTCGACCTTGACCACATTCTTGCCATCGGCACTCAGCGTCACTTTGGCGCTGTATGCAGCAGTGAGGTTCACACGTGCCCAGCCTTCGCTCGTGGCGTCCAGCGGATAGCCGGATTCGCCCTCCGTCGCGGCGATCACCTGCTTCTTCTGGTTGGCGCTCAAAGCCTTGAAGGCCTCGACGTTGTCCAGCAGGTTGACAGCGGCATCAGGCACGACCGGAGCCTGCCCGGCGGTGCCCGTCTTGTCGAACCCGTAAGACATGCGAGCCTGATATGCGGCCAATGCGGACTTCAGATCGGTGACCGGCTTGGTCGAGACCTCGTCGGTGAATGCGTTGGCGTAGCCATTCGCGTCGTTGGCGCCGGTGGCGTCGATGCAGGATTGCAGGGTGTCGCCGTGGCCGTCGGCCTTGCACTGAGCGGTCAGGTAGTTGACCAGTTCGGTGCGGGCAGCCGCATTCTCCTTGCGCATGGAGTCGTCATTCAGTGCGTTCGCCACGCCGTACTGGCCTGCGATGTGCCCGCCGAGGATATCGAGCGGGTAGTGCACGCCGAGCACGATGCGGTTGTTGCCTGCCTCGGAGACGCGTGTCATGATCTGCGGGCCCAATTCAGGCAGGATGCTCGCCAGACCGGTGCCTTGCGTGAATGCGAAGGTGGTGTGGCCGGAGGGGAAGGAGCCGGAGTTGTACAGCCCGTCGTATTCGTTGTCGAGCGGCTCGCCGTCGCCCCAGTCGAAGTTCTCGTATCCGGGGACCTTCTTGATGTTCAGCGTCTGTGCGGTGCCGTTCATATCCAGCGTGGTACCGTTGTAGTTCACACGATCCACGTAAGGGCGAGGATGCTGATACCAGGCCTTGGCTTTACCGGTGGAAGCGGATTTGTTCATGTCCTCGAGGTACTGCTCGGTTTTGGGCAGCTTGCCGGAGTCCGCAGCCTGCTTGAAGTAGGTTCCCAGCACCGGACCGAGCGCGTCGTACAGCGTGTTGGTGGAATTCATCTGCGCGTCGGACAGTGCGCGCTTGTCCTGGGCGGTC
Organism: Bifidobacterium sp.; assembly: GCF_022640935.1. Classification (GTDB taxonomy): domain Bacteria; phylum Actinomycetota; class Actinomycetes; order Actinomycetales; family Bifidobacteriaceae; genus Bifidobacterium. The sequence continues at coordinate 86,187 of NZ_JALCCV010000002.1, read as the reverse complement.
TTGCCGTCCGCGCCGAATGCCGCTTGATTGATGGACTCGGTGAGCTTGTCGTCGTGGCTCAGCACGCCCTTGCCCTCGTCGGTGACGCCCACGCCGGCAACGAAGTAGCGGTTGAAATCCTTGAGCAGATTCGTGATGGCATCAGTGCTGCTGACTTTGGTGACCTTGGGCGCGGCGTTGCCGAAGTTGATGGCGAGAATCGTCTTGCCGTCGGCGCTCAGCGTCACATCGGCGCTGTAGGCCTTAGCGAGATTGAGGCGTTCGAAGCCCTGCGAGGAGGCGTCCAGCGGGTAGCCGGAATCAATCTCGGAGGCCTCGAGCACCTGCTTGCGCTGCGCGGCGTTCAGATCCGGGAATGCAGTGAGCAGCAGATCCTCGGCTCCTGCAGGGACCTTCGGCGCCTGACCGGCTGCGGAGGTCTGCGCGAACCCGTAGGTCATGCGAGACGTGTAAGCCTCGATGGCGCTGGAGCGATCGGTCACCGGCTTGGTTGAAACCACGTCGGTGAAGGTGTTGACGTAACCCTTGTCGGCGTTCGCGCCGAGCTTGGTGACGCATTCCTCGACCGTGGAGCCGTTGCCATCAGCCTTGCAGCGGGCAGCGATGTAATTCTCGAGTTCATTGTGCGCCGGCAGCAGCTCATTCGTGCGGAACCCGGCATCGGACCACAATGCGCTCGAACCGGCCGTGGCGGCGATGCGCCCGCCCATCACATCCATTGGATAGTGCACGCCGAGCACGACGCGGTTATTGCCCGCTTCGGAAGCGCGGGCCATGATCTCCGGCCCGAGTTCAGGCAGCAGCGTGGATAGCGCGATGCCGCGGTTGTAGGCCTTCGTGGTATGGCCGGAGGGGAAGGCCTGCGAAGGCTCCTGATAATCCGTGTAGTCCTCGCCGAATTCTTCTCCGTCCTGCGAAAACATCGGAATATGAATGATGTCCAGCTCGGGCTTGAGTCCGTTGAGATCGGTGTCGCCGCCGATGGTGCGGTCCATGCCCTGATCCGCCTTGGTGAAATATGGACGCGGATAGTTGAAGTCCTTCTTGGCACTGCCGGTGCCGACGAAGCCGGACGTTGCCACCGGGCTGGAGGCATCGAATACGAGCGCGTTCGTTTTGGGCAGCGAGCCGTCGCTCAGGCCTTCGCGCAGGTATTTGCCGATGGTGTCGCCCAACGCAGTCGAATACGAGGTAATCGCGTTGGCCGGGCTGTCACTCGCATCGAATGCGGCACGCTGCGCCTGCGTGTAGGTGCCATCCACTTTCGTGGTGTCCTTGGCTGCATGATTGTTGATAGCGACGACCGTGTCATCGCTATATCCAAGCACGGAGCGCCCAGCATCTGTCACGCTGCCTCGGAACGCATCGCCATTGGCCGTATTGTTGACGACTTTCTTCGGTGTCCACCAATTATTGAATTCGCCCAGCAGAGCGGTGATATCCGGCTTGCTAGCCGGGTATGCCGTCGCAGGCTGCGCCGCCTGGGCTACTGCCCCGCCGCTCAGGAGCATCGCCAGCGCCGCAGCGCCCGTTATAGCTCTGAACGCTCTATCGCGCTGTGTTCGGTGTCGTTGTGTTGCCGTTCTCATTCCACATCCATTCCTCATATCGGATACGCCGATGCGCCCGCAAGGAGCATCATCGGCAGGTTGGCGATTCCAGTGTGGCCCCGGCGTACGGCGAACGCGCAGGAAGTCGGAGAGATATCACCCCCGCGTAAGCCAAAGTTCACTTTGGCATGCATTCCGCCGAATCTTCTATGCGCGGCGCTGCAACCAAAGACGCCCGCCTGCGCAATCCATATGCGGACTGCGCAGGCGAGCGCGAAACATTCGTTATCGAGCAATACCAAGGAGGGGAAGAGGTACCCCTAGATGTGCCAAGAGGCGAAAATGCTTGGTACGATCAGCAGAACTACCTTGTCTCTCGGCACTGTACAACGGCTCAGTTCTCAAGCCACGCGCGAAGCCGCCCCCGAGTATTCGGCTCGGTATATGCCGTTGTCGAACGGGAACCCGGTGGACTGCTCATATTCGCGCGTCATCTGGTTCCAAGAGTCTTCGATGCTGTTGGTCAGCCCGAACAAACCGCTGCGGCCAATGACATAGATATCCGGCCTGGCATCCGAAATCATCTTCCAGTGCTTAAGATTCGTGGAACCGTCCATTTCGATTGCATATCCGTATCCATGCTCTTCGCGCAGCTGTCTGAGCCTGACGATCTTGCCGAGCGTTCCTTCGAGGAAACGCCGTCCGGCGAAGCCCGGGTCGATGGTCATGATAGTGATCTTGTCGAGTAGATCGATATATGGCAGCACCGTCTCGATCGAGGTCTCGGGGTTGAGCACGGCTCCGGCCTGAAGTCCGGCGGCGTGGATGTCGTCGATCATGCTGAAAGCGACCCCGTTCGCCACTTCCGAAGGAAAGCAAATCGCGTCGCAGCGCACTTCGATAAGCCGAGAGACCCAGAATGGGGCGTCGGTGACCATCATATGAGCAGAGAGCGGCACATCGGATATTTTCTTGACCTGCTCGATGAACCACGGCGACAATGTGAGATTGGGAACGAAATGACCGTCCATGATGTCGACATGATATGAATTTACCTTGTCGTTCAGGAAACCGATCTGCTCCTTGAATTGGTCAAGGTCCATCGTCATCAACGAGGGGGAAAGCTGTATTTGTTGAGGCATTATCTTACTCGATTCTTGAAATTCGCAGTCTTTTACATAACCTGGATGTCATCCAGCGCGATGTCGGCCTCATCCGAGACGGCTGTTTTTGCAACCGACGGCTGTGATCCGAGATCCTTTTTGATCAGGGCGTACACGATGCCGGTGACCAGCACGTTCGCCGCAATGGCGAGGAGGCCGACCCACCAATTCGAGCCCATCGTCGGCAGCATCAGGAATCCGCCGAATGGCACGGTCGCGCCCTCGCCGTGGGCCAGACTCATCAAAATCGCGCCCTCGACCATGCCGCCCAAGCCTGCAGCTACGACGCCACGGATCAAATCGTTGAGCACGATAGGGATGGAGCCTTCGACGATGTTGACCACGCCCATGGGAACAGTGGATTTGAGGGTTTCGATTTCCTCATGCGTGTAGATGTTCTTGCGGATCAGCTTGGCGACGAGGAATGCGAAACCAAAGCCGATGGGCGTGGCGGTGTTGGTCAGCTGCAGCGCCGTGACCGGGCCGTTGATGCCTTGGGCCTGCAAAGTCAACGCGAAGGCGAAGACGGTCTTGTTGATCGGGCCGCCGAAATCGACGATGCTGAGAGTTCCGATCACAGCGCCGAGAATGAGGTTGGACACGCCGTTCATGCTGGCAAGCAGATTCGTAAGCCAGTTCGTGAACCAGGAGATGGGTGTGCCGATGACGTAAACCATGATCAATCCGCTTGCAAACGAGGCGATGAAAGGCACGATCAATGTCGGCATCAGTCCTTTCGCCCAGCTCGGCACCTTGAAGTAGCGCAGCACGGCGAAGGCGAGCCAACCGGCGATATAGCCACCGACGAGCCCTCCGATGAATCCTGCGCTGATGGCGACTGAGGCCAGACCGGTCACGAAACCGGGAGCGATGCCAGGTTTTCCCGCAATGGAAAATGCAATGCCAGTCGCGATGATGACCGGAAGCAGCCCCAGCGCCTTGCCGCCAAGCGTCGCCAGCGCCTGGAAGAAGTCGAACTTCCCCATGACCAGCGAGTCTTGGGATTTCCCGCCGAAAGCCATGCCGATGGCGATGAGGAAACCAGCGCCGCACACAATCGGTATCAGATAGGATATGGCGGTCAGCAGGTGTCCTTTGAAATTAGCTTTTTTCCAGAATTCTTTCATAGTCATAATGACGTCCTTGTCTTGTGATGGTGATGGTAGTGGTGTTATTTGCCGACGATCTCGTGAAGCTTGGCCACGAGCTTGTTCGGCGATTTGATCGCCGTGTCGGTGGATACCTTGACGACTTTCTTGCCGTTGAAGCGCTCCTCGTTCGCGATCTTGACGTCGACCGCAAGCAACACGATGTCGGCTTCGGCGATGTCTTCGGGCGTCAAGGCATTCTCGATGCCGATGGTTCCCTGGGTCTCGATCTTGACGTCGTCGCCAGCGGCTTTGGCCGCATCCTCGACTTTCTGCTGCGCTAGATAGGTGTGTGCTATGCCGATGGTGCATGCGCTCACTCCGACGATTTTCATGGTGTTTCTCCTTTGGTTAGTGTGGTTATACGTGGGTAGGGATGTGGCGCTGATCTGCCGCTTCGCTAGCAGTGCGACGTTCGGCGCAACAGCAGTTTGCGGCGCGACAGCGGGTTTTCAGTCGGCGAATGCTCCAATGACGTCATCGGCGCTTCGAGCGTGAAGCAGCGCTTCAACAACTTGGGATTTGGCCAATTTGCGTGCGAACATCGACAACAGCTTGAGATGCTCCTGCGCCCCATCGTCATTCGAGCCGACGGTGAACAGCACCACGGCTTTCGCGCCGGTCTCGTCGAGGGACTCCCAAGGGATTTCGTTCCGGAGAATCGCGATGGCCATCCCGTTTTTGCGCACCGTGTCGCTTCTGCCGTGGGGAATGGCAACGTGGCCGCCTATCCCGGTGGCACCCTCCTGCTCACGCTCATGGACGGCTGCGATGAATGCCTCCTGCGATTCGATATAGCCCTGCTTGAGCAGCAGCTGTGTCAAGGCGGCGATGACATCGTCCTTGCTGCGCGCCGCAAGATCGGTGACGATCGTGTTGCGGTCCAGGACAGTGCTCAGCGATGGTTCGCTCATGGTTGTTCTCCTTGTTGTTGATGGAATGTACGGAGTGAATGTGCTACAGAGTTGGATGTTGAGCGTGGAATCTATTGGGTCGTTGGAGATCTTCTGCGCTTCCGGCCTGCGGCACAGTCCGGAAGCAACTGCAGCAGGGTTTCCCGCACTTCGTCGCATTCGCCTACCGAGAATGTCTGCGTTATCCTCTCATCGGCAAGTCGCTGGAAAAAATTTTTCAGCACGGCCGCGTCGTGCTCGCTAGGCCGTTCCGGGAGCAGCGTGACAATCAACCTGTCAACTGTTGCAACGCCCTGCCAGCCGGACAATGCCTCACGCAGTTTGACGAACAGCATGATGGCTTCGTCAGCGGCATCACTCTGCGCATGCGGGACTGCGAGGTTGTCGGCGATCAACGTGTTGCCAAAGCTCTCCCGCTGCCGCAGAGCGGCGGCGACGCGCTTGCCGTCATTGATGAGCCCGCGGCTCTCCAGGTATTGCGCCATGGATTCGACCAGCGAGTCAGCGTCGTGCGCACACCATTGCGGCTCCCACGCAATCAGCGATTTCATCGGCTCATCCCCTTGCGAATGCGATCGACCTCGTGTTCCAATTGCTCTTGATCCTCGCCAGTGAACATTGCGCTGACTACCAATGTCGCAATATGCACGCTCGAAGGCAGCCCGACTGTGGAAATCACAAGATCGACCTCGTCATGGCTGGCGAGCGAGTCCTTCAGATCGCGGACGGCAACTGTTTCTACGATGTTGAGTTCGGAGAAGCGTCGTTCTATTTTGGCCTTCAGCAGTTGCGCCGTACCCAAGCCGGTCGTGCATACCAGAAGGATGTTGATTGGGGCATGCATGTTCTCCAACGCCTGGGCGAAATAGACGGTGATGAAGCCATTTTCCTCATCATCGATGGAGTTGAGGCGGTAGCGTTGCACTAGCTGCGCCGATGCCTCGCGCACGACATCGAAAAGATGCGGGTATTCAAGCTTGATCTGTTCGAGGAGGTTGTTCTTCACGCTGATGTGATTTTCCAGTCGATTGAGCAGAGGCTTGATATGGTTGGCGAGGCTTGCGAAGAGATCGTTGCTGCCGATGTCGTGGTAGCTCGGATCCTCGCTGACTCTGTCGATCAGGAAGTCCGTGACAGCGCGGACTTGCTCAGGTATTTCGCTGACGGTGATGCGCCCGCTGTCGATACGCGATGAGGTCAGGTATTGGTACAGATTCGCGACTTCGACGCCGGGCAGGGTCGTATCGAGGTAATCGTCAAGGTTCCTGATCACGCACTCACAGACTTTCGCCAGCCCCTGCTGTTGCATGCTCACCAATTGCGCATCATCGCCTGAACTGGTATCGATCAATGCTCCTGCGCCGCGGTACCGCTCGATCAGAATGTACAGGTGCGAAAACAGATTCACATTGTAGGGATAAGGGATTTTGGCATGGGTCAATTCTTCGATCAGATCGAGCTGGTGCGTGACGAATGCACTGTCCCTGCGCTGCATACGCTGATCCGTATGTCCAAAGTCCTCGTCGAGTATGCCGCTGTCGGTAATGAGCAAATCGTTGATGGACCGACGCACATCCGCTTCGGAACCCTCGATCCAGATCTGGTCATAACTGCGGTTCAGGATGAGATGGTACTGCTGCAGCACGCTGCGCAGGATCTTGATATCGGATGAGATGGTCGAATCACTGACATAGAACTTGCCCCACACGGCATCAATGCGATAGCTGTGCGGCGATGCAACCAGCAGCTGGCGCAGGACGGCGTCGCGCCTGCCCATCGACGTCATCCGATTCGGATCCACAAGCCTTTCGGCATTGCTGTCGCCATTAGCTGTCACAAGATAATGCTGGCGGTCTATACGATAGCCGCGGCCCCTTTGCGATTCGATAATTGGCGCGTTCGGATGCTGGGCGTTGATCTGCTTGACATTGCGAGTGATGGTTTTGGTGGAGACACCCAGCACGGCGGAAAGCTGCTCTCCCGATACGAACCCACGATGGTTCATGAGATAATCGATCAGTGCCTGTCTGTGTTCAGTCGTCATAGCCTTATGCCTCCTTGCTAAGCCAAGACTGTAATGCAGAGCGGATTAGAAAATGCAGACGTTGAAGACATCATCCAGTCTGTTGCCAACAGACATATCTTCCGTTGGCAACAGACATAGGTATATTGGCGACCTGCCGGTGAACGCCGATGATGTTTCCCCGCTCAGCGATGCGATGCAGACACAGTGTGGCGGCAAGAGGCTACGAAGATGTGCAGGGATATCGCACAGGGCGCCATCGCGGACCGGCATAACGAACAGGCGATGAGAGACACGTCAATAACGAAGGCGCAGCGCGCTGGCTGATATACGGGTTGATGCGTGCCTGCAGACTGGGGGAAAAGGAGGCTGGGTCCGTGTGCATGGAACATGGCGGGTATTACCCGCTGGGGATCGTCGCGGAATCGGAAATCGATTATCGTGTGCCGATCGATGCATGAGACGCTGCACTTCGGCGAGATGATGAACGAGTCTGCGCCGATGACGAAGACGCTGAAAAACAGTTCGGTGACGATGATCAGATCCTTGAGGCCTTCATACGTCGGTTTGGCTGAGGAAGCCAGCGAAGATGGGCCTGCTGCGACGCCTAACCTGCCGCGGTTTCTGGCAGTGGCGATAAAGGCTAACGGTGGTGCTGGACGCGGTGAGCCCCTTGATGGCACTTCCTTGCTTCTGTACGGTCAATGCTTCTGCGTTATCCGACCGGCGTCTGCCGGCAGCATGCCGAAGCAAACTGCCGTAAACCGGTCTGAACGTTCAAGCTAAGACGCGTCCATCCGGCGCACAGGGAGAGAAAAATGGTTCGCCAGTTTGGCGGGTTCGTGCCCGGATCCTGCGCAGCCGCATCATTCGGGCCCCCGCAGCCTGTGGACGTGCAGCAGGCACAAGCAGTTTTATGCTTCGAGCGAAGACGTTCGCAGCACATCCGGCAGCGCGCATTACGCTGATTGATAAGGGTTTGGAGTTGCGATGCCACGGCAATGCCGGCGCAGCGGCGTCGGTATCCAGACAGCAGAATCCAGCGATGCGACGTTTACCCATCAACATCTCGCGGCAAGGCATGCCGGCGCAGACATCAAGGAGCAGCGTATGAAATACACGAATCTGGGCAGAACCGGCATGAAGGTGAGCCGACTGGTTCTTGGCACAATGAACTTCGGTACCCGGACCGGCGAGAAGGAATCCTTCGCGATCATGGACCGCGCCTTGGATGCGGGAATCACTTTCTTCGACACGGCGAACGTCTACGGCCATGGCGGCGGCAAAGGGCCATATCGCGGAGCGACAGAGGAAATCGTCGGCCGCTGGTTCGCGCAGGGCTCGAGCCGCCGCGAGAAAGTCGTGTTGGCGACCAAGTTCTACGGCACGATGGACAACGAGATCGATGGGCCGAACGATCAGTCCGGCGTTTCCGCATACAAGCTCTACCGCAGCATCGATGCGTCGCTGCGCCGTTTGCAGACCGATCACGTCGAGCTGTACCAGATGCACCATATCGATCATCGCATCAATTGGGACGAGATCTTCGGAGCCTACGAAAATGTCATTGCGCAGGGCAAGGCCGTATACGCCGGCTCAAGCAATTTCGGCGCCCGGCACCTTGCCTATGCCAGCGCCGCCGCGGAAAAACGCCATTTCCTGGGTCTGGTCAGTGAGCAGCATCTGTACAATCTCATGCAGCGCCTGCCTGAGCTGGAACTGCTGCCGGCCGCGCAGGATCTCGGCATGGGCGTCATCGTGTGGAGCCCGCTTGAAAGCGGGCTGCTGGCGCCGCATGCGCTTGACGCGAGCGCTGGTCGGCGTGCTGAGAGCGCCCGGAAGCTCTCCCCCGCCCAGCGCAAGCAGCTCGAAGATTATGCCGCACTGTGCAAGGAGCTGGGCGAGAGCGAGTCGAACGTCGCGTTGGCTTGGCTGCTGCACGATCCTGCCATCACCGCGCCGATCATCGGTCCGCGTACCATTGACCAGCTCAACGATGCCTTGCACGCCGTCGAGATCGAACTGTCCGACGATGTGCTTGCACGCCTCGACGCTATCTTCCCAGGCCCCGGTGGCTCCGCGCCTGAGGCATACGCCTGGTGAACGCAGCCTAGGCACAGTGTCTCATGCACACAGTGCCTTATACCCAAGTCGGGCCAAGGTTTTTCGTCGGCGGAATTCCGCGGGTCAAAATCGCCATGGCCTGACTTGCATATGCTGGCCTAGGCGTGTGAAACCGGGATTGATCAGTGGTCTTTCGCCAAAACGTAATACAGCATCGCAGATTCTTCTTTGAACCCGCACGATGTGTACAGATTCAGCGCACGGTCATTGTCTGTGTCGACTTGCAGGATCACCGTTTTGGCGCCCATCGAAATCAATGTAGCTATCGACCAGTTGAGCAGTTCGCGACCATAGCCACGTCCGCGATACCCTGGTAGTACTTCCAGGGCGTAGACGCCGCCCTTGTCAGGCAGCAGCTCCAAACGAACGCTGCCAATGATCTCGCCGTCTATTGTGCCGGCGAACGTATGCTGTTGGGCATCCGTTTCCTGGATGCCCAATGCATTTGGGGGCCGCAGTGGACTCAATGAATCTCCCCTATGCTTTGCATATCCTTCTCGCTGTTTGAAATCCGCCGCATTCAGTACCATGTCATATTCGGCATGATGATAGTTCGCGTGCAGACTCTCGACGAATCGCAAACCAGACGACGATTTCCTGTCGCTAAGCAGCAGCAGCAGCAGTTCCTGCGGGCTTCTCGCATTGAATTCGCCTTGCATCCGCCGAAAGAGTTCGGTGAAGATTCCTTGATTCCTGTAGCCCGGGCGTACCATGCCGTTGACCTCCCAGACCGCGCTGTCGAACGAGCACACGCCCAAGTACCCGACCAGCAGTCCACGGTCATAGCAGAAGAACTCATTCATGCCGGAACGGTCGGCCTGTTTTCTTCCCGCCTTGCTCGTCTTGAAATCCAGCTCAAGTTTGAAATCGAGATCCTCGTAGTCTCGGCACGACTTTTCCAGTTCCATGATCTGCCGATGTTGGCTGTCATTAATTGCAACGCTTTCCATAAACATAGAGTTGCCCGTCATTTCGTTTGCCGCTTTCTGCGCATGCGAACTGTATATATGTTGCCTTGGCCTATCATGCGGTCAAACCAAGCTCGTGTTCAAAAACTATCAGCTTCTCAGAAATTCTATACGAAAACTTTTTCCGATAACGTTAGCCGCGGCCCCGCTGCTTATCAGAGAGTGATCGCACCTGCAGTGCGCACAGAAGACTACACACAACTGTTCATTAGATTGCCCGACGATTTTCGCCGTCGACAATAATCACGGTGCCATGCATACCAAGCTTGCGCGCGACGCCATCAGGCCGATGATTTTCCGGGTCGATATAGAGGCGCTGAACGCTGTAATCTCTGTGTTCGCACAGCCAATCACGCGTTCGTCCAACGGCTTTCGCATTACAGATAATGCACGTTGCATAGGAACTGCACCACATGCCGAAACGCGCCGCCGCCTATTTCGCCTCTGGCCGAGCTATCAGGCATCTTTCAGCACGGTGGAAAATCATAGGAGCATGTTGCTGACTATTGACATCGTCCTTGTCGTGTTGCTGATCTGGGGCTTTGCTGCGGGCATCCGCGCAGGATTGTTCTCCACGCTCGGCACGTTCGCGGGTCTCATCGCGGGAGCCATGGCCATGCCCTACATGCTGCCATTCGTCGCACGTTCGATTCCCGATGGCTCATGGCGAGGCTCGGTGGTACTCGGCGTGGCGCTTGGCCTGCTTGCACTGACTTCCAGCATCGGCTCGGGAATCGGCCGGATCCTCCGCCGGGGCGCCGACCGTGTGCATCTTGGCGGAGTGGAGCGGCTGCTGGGTGGCGGTTTGGCGGCACTATGCACTGCAATCGCGTTGTCTTTGACCGCCGCGGGAGTCATTTCCTCCGGGATACCGTTCCTGTCGCAGTCCTTCGCATCCTCGCAAGTAGTTCAGGCCATCAACCGATACACTCCGCAGCCAATGACCGATGCTATCGACCGGATACGCGCCCAAGCTTTCGACAGCACGGGCATGCCCACGCTGAAAGGACTGTTCGAAGGCGGCGACAACGGCGCTAACAGTCCCGTTCCCGCCATAGACACCGATAACGCGAAGATTCAGGCTGCGGCGAAATCCGTCGCCCGCATCTCTGGCATCGCTCCCGCCTGCAGCACCATGTCCTCCGGATCGGGATTCCTGGTGCGCGATGATCTCCTGGTCACCAACGCCCATGTCGTCGCCGGAGTCGCCAATCCGCTCGTCGAGCTGCCCAATGAACCCGCCCGCACCGGCTCCGTCATCTATTTCGACCCCGTCAATGATCTCGCAATCGTTTCGGCGGATGTCAATGCCAAGCCGCTGTCACTGGATGATTCGCCGATTGCGGCCGGCGCCGCGGGGGTCGTGCAGGGCTATCCGTATGGCGGTCCGTTCCAAAGCGTTCCCGCACGGGTGCTGTCCACCGGACGCGACGCTGTGCCCGATATTTACGGGGACTCCACTGCCAGCCGGGCCATTCATGTGCTCGAAGCCCGTGTGGAGCCTGGCGATTCCGGTGGCCCGTTGCTTGATCAGGACGGCACCGTCGCCGGAATCGTCTTCGCGAAGGCAGAACGTTCAGGAATCGGCTATGCGATGGCCAATGAGGAAATCCAACCCATTCTAAGCCATGTTTCAACCCGCAACCCGCCCGTGAGCACCGGGCGCTGCCTCGCCAGATGAGCGGGTGCCGATAGTAGCCGCCGATATCAGATGCATCACGGCCGGAAACGTCGGACTTTCACACCCGAAGGCTCCTCAACCATCGCAATTCCCCGCATTGTACCGACAGCAATGCGGGGTTGTGATGGTTGGAAGGCGGGAAAACATCAAAGCGCCCGCACTAGGGGTCACGATAATGCGGGATTACGGTCGTATATGTGCGGTAATCGAGATGACGCGGGAGCGGGACAGAGTGGTCAATCAGAACATAGCGAGCAATAAGCCCAGCATTCACAGAAACCAAGCGCCCTACGACATGCAAATTCCCTGAACCCTTGGGAAGGATTCAGGGAATCACAGTTCATCGACCGCACACTCAGCCAAACAAATATGCCGAGCCGAAGCCCGGCGACTCAGCGCAGGCCGGCACAGCTCAGTCCGCGCTGACCTTGGCGAAACGCTCGGCGACATCGGCCCAGTTGGCGACATTCCAGAATGCCTTCACGTAGTCGGCCTTGACGTTGAGGTAGTCGAGATAATAGGCGTGCTCCCACATGTCCAGCTGCAGCAGCGGGACGATGGAGACCGGCACGTTGGCCTGCTGATCGAAGAGCTGGAAGATCAGCGGCCGCTTGGCGATCGTATCCCAACCGAGGATGGCCCAGCCGGAGCCTTGCAGCGTCGTCGCGGTCGCGTTGAATTGCGCTTGGAATTTCTCGAAGGAACCGAAGTACTCGTCGATGGCCGCCGCCAGCTCGCCTTCGGGCTTGCCGCCCCCATCGGGGGAAAGATTCTTCCAGAAGACGCTGTGGTTGATGTGCCCGCCGAGGTTGAAGGCGAGATCCTTCTCCAAACGGCTGATGTTGGCGAAGTCGTTCTTGTCGCGGGCCTCTTCGAGCTGTTCGATGGCCTTGTTCGCTCCTGCGACATAGGTCTGATGGTGCTTGTCATGGTGCAATTCCATGATTTTTCCGGAAATGTACGGCTCCAGTGCCGAGTAATCGTAGGGAAGATCGGGAAGCGTGTAGATGGCCATATCGAGGTCCTTTCATCGTTGTTCTGTCCCCACTCAGCTTAGCAATTCCGGCGAGTCTGCGAAGAGCTAAGCGCTGTGCGCGAACAACGAGGCAAAAGCCTTGACGGCTAACGCCCCGCGTATACCTGCTCAGCCCTGCTGCGAATCATGCGTCTGCTTGTGCGCGAACACGTGCGGCGCGACGAGCGCCACGCTGATCAGCGCGCCGATCAGCAGCGCCATGGCCGGCATCGTCAGCGAATCCCTCATCGCATTGGTGAACCGAGTCGCCACGGCGAGCGGCATATGCGCGTCTGCAGCCGACATCCCGGAGAAACGCTGCGAAACGTCTGGAAGATAATGCTCAAGCCGCGCGGAGACGAGCGCGGCAATTGCCGCCGAGCCGATAACGCTGCCGAGCTGGCGCGCGGTGTTGTATACCCCTGAGGCCGCGCCCGCCAAGTATGGCGGCAGATTGCGCGTGGATACCGCGCCCAGCGGCCCCCACATGAACGCGCTGCCGATGCCCAGAAACACCGAGGGCACCAGCAGCCAGCTCCAGGCGGTCTGCGCCTGCGCGATCCACGCGTAAAGCCACAATCCCAACGAGGAGCACAGCAGTCCCGGCACGGCTATGGCACGCGGATGCATGCGGTCGATCATTTTGCCGGAAATCGGCGCGAGGATGATGCCGAGGATCGGCGACGGCAGCGTCATGAGCGCCGACTGCGTCGGGTCGAGGCCGCGCACGATCTGGAAGTAGTAGTACAGCGGCACCGACATGGAGGTGATCCCGAAACCGACGAACACAATGGCGGCCGACGACACCGAGAAGTTGCGGTCTTTGAACAGATTCAGCGGCACCAGCGGCTCCCCTTCGGCACGGGCCTGCCATAGGAAGAAAAGGGCGAACACTATGACACCGAACGCGATGGATGCGATGATCCAGCCGCCCCAGTGGTGCGCATTGCCGCTCTGCACCCCGAAGACGAGGAAGAAGACGGCGACAGCGGAGAGGGCCACGCCGACCCAGTCGAAGGAATGCGTATGCGTTTGGAGCTTTGGAACGTTCACCCACCCAAGAATCAGCGCGATGATGCCGACGGGTACGTTGATGAAGAAAATCCATTCCCAGCCGAAGGAGTTGACCAGGAATCCGCCGAGCACAGGACCCACCATCGTGGCGACGCCAGCGACGGTGCCCCATACTGCCATCGCCCCTCCCCTGCGTGCAGGCGGGAAGATGCGCTGGATGACGGCCATGGTCTGCGGGCTGATGAGCGCCGCGCCGATGCCCTGCACCGAGCGCGCGGCGATCAGGTTGCCGATCTGGCTGCCCGGCAGCTGGGACGACAGCCCGCACCACAGCGACGACAGCGTGAAGATCCCTAGGCCGATCAGGTATATGTTGCGCTGGCCGAAACGGTCCCCCAGCCTTCCCGAGATGAGCATCGGAACGGTGAGCGTGAGCAAATACGCCGACGTGGCCCACAGTACCGTCCCGACATCCACTCCGAGGCCCTCTTGGATGCTCGGGTTCGCCACGGCTACGATCGTCGTGTCCAGCAGGATCATGAAAAATCCGATGATCATCGACCACAGCGAGACCCATGGGTTGATTCCCTTGCGATTGAACCTGTTGCGATCCTTCCCCTTATCGGCCTGCCGCCGAGGCGGTTCCGCGGCCAATGACGCCTCTGAATCCTGTATCATATTTGTTTCCCTCATGTCAGCCGCCTACATAGCTATATGTCATTCCGTTCGCATTCCGCACATTACACCCGGTCGAACATACCGCAAACGGGCATCCGCATACACTTCTTTACGTACTGGTCCTACTATGGTTGTGGCACACAGTGGAGCGCTGGGTTTCGCACTCAGTTTTGCACTCAAGGAAGCTTGCGGAGGAAACGTGAAAAAACAATATACTGCCGGACTGCAGCACCCGATCAACATCGACATCAATCTCTTCGATTTCGTGCAATCCAGGGCCGAACGCGATCCGGATGGTCCGGTGATCGAATACAAGGACGGCAATGCGTGGGCGCATTTCAGCGGGCGCGAATTCCTTGAGATCGTGGTCGCTATAGCCAAGGGACTTATCGCAAAGGGCGTAAAAAAGGGCGACGCCGTCGCGATCGTCTCCCATACGCGCTGGGAGTGGACGGCGCTCGACATGGCCATCATGGCTGTCGGCGGAGTCACCATCCCGGTCTATGAGACAAATTCCGCCGCGCAGATCCGCGCAATTCTCAACGATTCCGCCGTGACATTGGCCTTCGCCGAAGACGAGGGGCAGCTGGCGAAGATCGAATCCGTGCGCAGCCAGGTCGGCACGCTCAAGGATGTCTACGTCATCGAACGCGGCGCAGTCAGCATCATCAAGGAATTCGGCGCCGGCGTAAGCACTGAGGACTTCGAAGAACGCCGGAAGGCCACGCACGGCAATGATCTGGCGACTATCGTCTATACCTCTGGCTCTACCGGAACGCCAAAGGGCGTCGAGCTGTCGCACGCCAATTTCGCCTTCCTGTGCCTCTCAGGCCTGCAATTCATGCCGCGCGCCTGCAACATTCCCGATCGTGGGCTGCTGCTGTTCCTGCCGCTTTCGCACGTTTTCGCACGCTATATGGAGATTCTGAGTTTCGCTGGAACCCTGCGGCTGGGGCTTTCCAGCAATTTCTCGACAATCATCGACGATTTCCAGTCGTTCAATCCCACGCTGCTGCTGGCAGTGCCGCGCGTATTCGAAAAGGTCTACAACGCCGCGTCACAGCGGGCCGGCGGCGGGTTCGCAGGCCGGCTGTTCAAGCGCGCGGTAAACAACGCGCGGGAATGGTCGGTGGCTCAGCAGTCCGGTCAACGCCTGCCGCTGGGCAGCCGCATCCGCCACGCATTCTACGCGAAGGCGATCTACAGCCAGATCCTGCGCATCTTCGGATCAAACGCCGATTTCTGCATCACCGGCGGCGCCCCGATGGATCCGATGATCTCGCACTTCTTCAATGGCATCGGCATGCCGCTACTCGAAGGCTATGGCATGACCGAAACCGCCGGGCCAGTGTCTGTGAGCCTGCCCGGCAGCAATCGGATCGGCACAATCGGCCAGCCGCTGTCTGGCGTGACCTTCGGCATCGGTGACGATGACGAAATCTGCATCAAAGGGCCAATGACCTGCCGCGGCTACCATAACCAGCGCGAAGTCAGCGCCGAACAGATCACGGACGGCTGGCTGCACACCGGCGATCTTGGCGACATCGACCACGACGGCTTCATCCACTTGACCGGACGCAAGAAAGACCTCATCATCACTGCAGGCGGCAAGAACGTCTCCCCCGGCGGCCTCGAGGCCTCCGTCATGACCTCGCCCGTCGTGGATCAATGCCTTGTCATCGGCGACCGCAGGCCATTCGTCGCTGCCCTGGTCACCATCGACTTGGCCGATGCTAACGAATGGCTCAAGACCCAAGGCGCAAAGCCCGTCGAGAGCTTGGAGCAGGCCAGCCGCAACGTCATCATCCATGACGAGGTGGAGCGCGCGGTCGCCGAGGCGAACACCGCGGTCTCGCGCGCCGAGTCGATCCGCAAATTCGAGATTCTGCCCGGCTCCTTCACCTCGGAGAACGGCCTGCTCACGCCGAGCCTGAAAACCAAGCGCACCGCCATCGAACAGGCCTATGCCAAGGTCATCGACACGGTAATCTACGTGCCGCGCGGCAAAAGGCTAGGATAGGCGATTCCGTGGTACTCGTAATGCCTCATCGGTTCCTCCTCGAAAAACAGCTGCCGCAACGATTACTACAATCTGCCTGACTCGGTCGACAGGCGCCATCCCGATGGCGCTGCCCATCATGGTGGGCAGCGCGCGGATCATAGAGGCGTTTGACGCCTGCTGGCCGTTGAAGGCGACCGTCTGCCACAGGCCGGTAATCATGGGACGTCATCGTGCTGCATCCCGAAAGCTGCCAGGATAAGCCGTGCTGCCGATAGAGCAGGAGCAGGAAGTTCAATCCCAGCAGGGAACGGGACGATTTCTTCGATTCCGCCGAATCCTCATCCATGCCCGTCTTCTTCGGCGCGCTTTGCATATCGCATCGATCACATGGATGTGGCGATGCTTGAATCTCGCCCAGGAAATCGAATCTGGCTTGGAAGGCAATCGTTTCGGCGTTGACGCTCATATCGGAGACGCCGCACCGGATGACCTCATCCGTCATTCGTGGGGCGAGTATGGCATCACCTGTATGCACCGAACGGGTCATGCGGCAAGGATCCCCGTCTGACGTCTCCGCACAGGAATCCCGATGCGCCGGCTTAAGGGGCGTCCCCCAAGGCAAGGTCGCGTTTGAACAGCTCTGGCACCCCGGTCTCTCGCTGGTCAAGAATAATATGCCGTACCGGTTCACTCATCATTCGTTCCTCGCACATATTCAGCGCCCTTCGGATCGTAACGAATCGATAGTCTTGCCGTCCATGACATCACGATTAATTATTTCTTGTCGCCATAGACGACAAGGGCGAGAAAGAGCAAGCAACTGCCACAGCGGAATGAGGCGGCAAAATCGAATGCAAGCCGAAAAGGACAGACAACTGTCTTCATGCCCACGTTTCAGCCAGTCAGACGATGCAAACGGACAATGGAAACTTCAGTTGCTCACCTCTGGTCACGCACCGTATTGCGCGAGGTAGTCTTTGGCGCGCTGGGCGAGTTCGGCGCTGAGTAAGGGCTTGCCCTCGGCGTCGGTCATCTGCCCGGCGGCAGCGAAGATCTCGCGCACGTTGGCGATGGGAATCACCGGGAAGCCGAACTCCTGTTCCACAGCGAAAACGGCGGAACGGTCGGAATCCTTGGTTTTCTCCATGCGGTCCACCGCGAGAATGAGTCCGACGATTTCGACGTCTGCCGCCGCCTTGATCTTGGGCGCGACCTCGCGCACCGCGGTTCCGGCCGTCATGACGTCGTCGACGAGCAGCACCTTCATGCCGTCGCCCAGCTGGGTGCCGACGAGCATGCCGCCGTCGCCGTGATCCTTGATTTCCTTGCGGTCGAAGGTGTAGCCGATATGCGCATCATGCATCGAGGTCAGCGCGATGGCAGTGGAGACGGCCAGCGGAATGCCTTTGTACGCCGGCCCGAACACGGTGTCTATGTCACAGGGCAGCGTTCCGGCAGCTATGGACGTGGCGATGCGCTCGGCGTAGAAGGCGCCGAGCGTGGCAATTTTGCGGCCGTCGTTGAACGCGCCTGCGTTGATGAAATACGGCGATCGCCTGCCGGATTTCAAGGTGAAGTCGCCGAATTTCAGCGCCTGCGATTGCAACAGGAAAGCGGTGAAGCGGCTGTCCAACGAGTCTGCCGCCTCCCCACGCGTCGAAACGGCGGAAATCCGTGTTTTCGGATTCCCCGTGTTTGCTGTGGTTGCCGCGCCCTCAGCGTCTACCGTGTTCATTTTCGTCCTTTCGCCTGCCGTTCCTTTGATTATTCAGTTGTATCCCATCGCCGTCGTCCATACGACATATTCTCGTTCGCGCGCCCGTCATGGCTGACATGGAGAAAAGTGCCCTATGCGCGCGTCGACACTCATGTTGCGCGTTAAAACAGACGATCAATAACCGTTTCTCATTGTCAGGCGAGCAGCGATCGGTTCGGAACGCACGAGACCGATACGCTCAGGGTTTGTCTTCCCACGCTCACCGGTACACGGCCACGCGCAGCTCGTCGCGCATGTCGAGCGCTGCCCGCCGCGCCGCGGATGCCACGAGGCCAAACGCCTCGTCGGCGGTCATATCGCTGCGATATTCGCCGGATTCCTTCCAGGCTGCGATGATGCCGCGCGAGGAGTTGACGATGGAGCCCGACCCGTCCGCGTCGAACATGCCGGCCACATCCTGCGCGGTGCCGCCTTGCGCGCCGAATCCGGGAACCAGGAAGAACGTGTGCGGCATGCGTTCGCGTAATTCCCGGCCTTGCTGGGGATGGGTCGCGCCCACGACGGCACCTACGCGCGAATATCCTTCGGTTCCCAGCGAGTCGCTCCCCCAGCTGCTCACCAGATCGGCGACATGCTCGTAGAACCGTTCTCCCGATGCCAATTCAAGTTCCTGGATGTCCTTGCTCGACGGGTTCGAGGTGCGCACCAGCACAAAGATTCCCTTGTCGGTCCGTTTCGCCGAATCCACGAAAGGAGTGATGCCGTCAGTGCCGAGATACGGGTTGACCGTCACCGCATCCTCATGCCACAGATCGTCATATGGACCGCCTTCGCGCGGCGTATCGACAGAGGGGTCCGCAATCCGCGGCAAACCGCTCAGATGCTGCGCGTAGGCGGCTGCAGTGGAGCCGATGTCGCCGCGCTTGATGTCGCCGATGACGTACAATCCTTGCTGCTGCGCATATTCGCACGTCATCGTGTACGCGTCGATGCCAGCTGGCCCCAGCGCCTCGTACATCGCGATCTGCGCCTTGACAGCAGGCACGATGTCGGCGACGGCGTCGATGACCACTCGATTGAATTCGAAGTACCCCATGGCGAGGCGCGAAGCTACTTGTTGCGCGGCGTTTTCTGATTCGCCGTCCCCAGCACCCGTATCATCACTGATGTTATCTCCCACCATGTCGAACACTTGGGGCGGCACCAACAGCGTGGTCGGGTCCAGCCCGACGACGCTCGGATTCTGCGTGGCCTTGATAGCCGCGATCAGACGGTCCATGGCTTCGTTCCTTTCCTGAATACTCTTCAAATTCCATCACTCTGGCTGCGCCACATCTGCACCAAGCCAGAGGCGTCTAGCGCTCGGATCGCTCGATTCTGCTGAAGACCAGCCGGCCATCCAGAATCGTAGCTACTGGTCTGCCGGTGACGTTCCAGCCGACGAATGGCGTGTTGCGCGCCTTGGAGTGGAAGCGCCCCGGGTCGATGACCCACTTCGCATCGGTGTCGATAAGGACAAGATCGATGCCCGACCGACCTGCTGATGACGCAGTCGAAACCCCAGCAAAGTCAAGGATTCGACGAGCCGGAGAGCTGCGTGATTGAATGCCGTCATGAGCATCACCAGCCATTGGGCCGCCATGGTTCACACCATGGACCGCGGAATCACCCAATTCCACATCAGGAGCAAGGGCGCTCCCGTTCGACGCATTCACCACCGACTTGCCCAGCAAACCATCAATATCAACAGCCCGCCGACCGAGCAACTCCATCGGCTGAGAGGACATCAGCTCGATGAGCCGCTGATCGTCGATATATCCACTGTCGACCAGCACCGTATGACAGACCGCGTACGCGCTTTCCAAGCCGATGATGCCGTTCGGCGCCGATTCCAGCCCGGCCCGCTTCTCCTCGATAGTGTGCGGCGCATGGTCGGTGGCGATCATATCGACCGTGCCGTCGACGACGGCCTCGATGGTTGCCTGCCTGTCGGCCGCCGAGCGCAACGGCGGGTTCATCTTGGCGAGCGCGCCGTACTTGAGCAGATCCTCGTCGCACAAGGCCAGATAGTGCGGCGCGGTCTCACAGGTGATCGGCAAACCTTCGGCCTTCGCTTTACTGATCGCATCAAAGGAGCCTGCCGTACTCACATGCTGGAAGTGGATATGGACACCGGTCTCGCGGGCCTTGTCGATATCTCTGGCGACGATCGAAAGTTCCGTATCCGAAGGAATCCCCGGCACGCCAAGCCGGCGAGAGACTGCGCCCTCGTTGATGATGCCGGAATCGTGGTGCTCGCAATGCTCCAAAATCCACAGCCCGGTCCGTTTCGCGTTCTCCAAAGCCGCGTCCAGAACTGCGTTAGTCACCGCTGACCCGTCGTCGCTGATCGCCGCTATCGGGTGGTCGAGCTGCTCTGCGTCCTTCGCAGCATCACCGTGCCCGGCGATATACCGCCCCCAATCGGCCGGATCGCTCGCTTCGACACCCGCCCGTCCTTTCGAAGCGCAAACCGACAGATCGTAATGCGAAGGCAGCGCCATGCCATGGGCCTGCCCATAATGCTGCAGATAATCGATCACCGTGCCATACCCGGCGTCGAGCACTTCCGCGGCTCCCTGCTGCCCGGCGTCGACCGGCAGCCCATCGATGGCCGGCTCCGTGTTAGGCATGATGAGCAGATCCGTGTACCCGCCAGAAGCCGCCGCCCGGCAGCCGGAGATCATGGTTTCCTTGGCTGTTTGACCGGGATCTCGGAAGTGGACATGCGGGTCGGCGAAACCGGGCGCAAGCGTGAGATTCGAACCGTCGGCCTCGCCGGATGTTATGCAACCGGAATCGACGAAAGCGCGAGCCTCGTCGGCCTCGACGCGCAGATCGATGCGCTCGCCGGTGTCCCAGACGTGGATATTGCGCAGTGTGAGCATCGTATTCTCCTCGCTCCAGGGCCGTTTTCAGTCATTTCACATGCCGCCGCGACTCGCGCATGCGTCCGTACGGTTTATGGCTTGTCTCTGTTTCCGCCGCGCGGCCACGGTCATTGCATTCGTCGGTTCCCTGGCCAGCTGATCGCTGCCGTTCGGCGTTTTCGCATGGTCTATCGCCGATCAGCCCTGTTACTTGACATATTGCCGGTTGAGGTATTACCGCTTTGCCTTTTCGTCGCAGTAATCGCAGCGGTATTCGCCGCGCTCCCGCTGCGCGAGATGGAACATCTGATCCAGTCCCGTCTCGCTGGTGGTCACGCAGCGCGGGTTCGCGCAGGTGAGCACGTTGACGAGATGATCGGGCAAAGTCGGCCTTATCTTGTCGACGATGGCCCCGCCGCGCACGATGTCCACTGTCGCCTGCCGCGCCACGAATCCGAGCACGTCAAGGTTGATGTCCTTCTCGGTTTCGATCTTGATGATGTCCTTCGAGCCGAAGCGGTTGCTCGTGGTGTTCATAATCAGCGCCAACCGCGTTTTGGCCGGGTTGATTTTGAGGTATTCGAGCACTTTGAGCGCCCGGCCAGCCGGGACATGGTCGATGATAATGCCGTTTTGGATGCTGGTGACCTCCATCAGGCCCGCACCTCCTTCCGCTGCAGCGGTTCATAGCCGGGCAGCACGTCTCCTATCACTGCGCTTTCGAGCGCCATGCGCATGAGCATGCCATTCTTCACCTGCTCGAAGTAGGCGGCGCGCGGGTCGTCATCCACCTCGACGGCGATTTCGTTGACGCGTGGCAGCGGGTGCAGCACCGCCATGTCCTGCTTCGCCAGGCGCATCTTGTCGGCGTCGAGGATGTAGGTGTCGCGCAGCCGCAGATAATCGTCCTCGTTAAAGAAACGCTCCTTCTGCACGCGCGTCATGTAGAGCACGTCAAGGTCGCCAATATTCTCGGCCAGATCGCTCGCCTCGACATATGAGCAGGTCTCGGTCGCGTTGATGCGGTCAAGTACATACTGCGGCGTCTTGAGCTCATCGGGGCTGATGAGCACGAAGCGGACATGGCCGAAGCGGCACAGCGTCTCGATCAGGCTGTGTACGGTGCGGCCGAAGGTGAGGTCGCCGCACAATCCGACGGTCAGGTCGTTGATGCGCCCGAAGCGCGATTGCAACGTGGCGAGGTCGGCCAGCGTCTGCGTGGGGTGCATATGCCCGCCGTCGCCCGCGTTGATGACCGGCACCGAAGCCGCGTGCGAAGCCACTAGCGCCGCGCCCTCCTTGGGATGACGGATGGCGACGACATCGACGTAGTTGGACACGGTTTTGAGCGTATCGGCGATCGACTCGCCCTTGCTCACCGAGGAGAGCTGCGCGCCGGCGAAGCCAATGACCTGTCCGCCGAGGCGAAGCATCGCGGTTTCGAAGCTCAGGCGCGTGCGCGTGCTCGGTTCATAAAACAACGTGGCCAGCACCCTGCCGTCGCAGGTGTGGGCCACGGTCGTACGATGGGCGTCGATGTATTGCGCCCGATGCAACAGTTCGCGTATCTGCTGCGTCGATATGTCGTCAAGCGTCACCACGCTGGTGCCGACAAGCGACGAAGGATAGTCAGGGGCCTTGGCCGATGCAGCAGCGGCGGTTTCGCCAACGCTGTTTTCAGCAATGCCATTTCCAATAGGAGCATCTTCAGCAGTGGAATCGACTTGCGACACATATTCGACGGACAAGGGCACACCTTTCTTTCGCGCAAGGTGGCCACCGGCGGTGACCTCGCCAATCATACGCCGTTTTTCGGACATGGTCCACGACATGTTTGACACGTATAGTCGACGCCTTTACCACAAAAAGCGCTGTTCACCCATCACCGCTCCCCGTAAAACAGCCGCTCCACGACCTCGCGGCATTGGCGCATCGTGGCGAGCAGGTCGTTTTCGAAATGCTGGCCGTGGTGCGAATCATAGCCCAGATAGACGCCGATAGCCCCCAGGGAGTCGAGATCTTCAGGCAGAATGTCGGCTCGCACGGCTCTGCCTGTCCACAGATAGTTGCCGTTGCGTGCATCGGTGCACATGCGCCAAGTCCGGCGCAGTGTTTGCGCGTCCGTGGATGCGATGCAGCCCAGTCGTTCCAGTTCATTCAAAGCCGCCAGCGTCGAATTTACGCGCAGCCCTTCGCTCTGCCCCGCGTGGCATAGCTGCATGAGTTGTACGGTCCATTCAACGTCGGACAGACCTCCTCTGCCGAGCTTCAGATGCCGCTGCCTCGATACGCCTCGTGGCAGCCGTTCGGACTCCATGCGAGCCTTGAGCTTCCTGATTTCAGCCACGGCGGATTCGGATACTGGTTCGTTCGGGTACCGCAAGGGATCGGCAATATCGCGCAGAAAATCTTCGGCAAGCTGCTGGTTCCCGGCGGCGAAGCGCGCTCTGAGCAGAGCCTGATGCTCCCAAGTGGCGGCCCACTGCGCATAGTATTCCTCGCAGGAGGCATAGGAGCGCACCAGCGGGCCGTTCTTACCTTCGGGACGCAGGTCAAGGTCGAGATCGATCTTCGGTTCGACCGTGACCGGCCCCAGCACCACGTTCCTGAGCATTTCGACAACCGAACGGGCAAACGCCCCGGCATCCTCCTGCGACGCGCCGTCACGTGAGCGGTAGATCAGAATCGCATCGGCATCGGAGCTGAAATTGACCTCGCGTCCGCCATAGCGTCCCATGCCGATGACGCACAAGGTCGCCGGAGGATCGCAGTATCCCAGCGCCCGACGCTGCGAGCGGATAGCCCACGCAAGCGCGGCATCGAGGATGGCGTCATAAACATCCGTCATGCCCGTCAGACATGAGTCCGAATCCATGGCCCCGCTGAGCCACGACAGGCCGATGCGTTCGATTTCGTGGCGGCGCATGGCGCGCAATGAATGCGCGAAGTCCGCGATGGAATCCGCGTACCGTTCCATCGTCGCATGACATTGGACGTCCAAGCTCGCCCTGTCACGCGCACGGAGCATCTCGTCATTGCCCAGCCACGTGATCGATTCCACGGATTTGTTGAGCGCATCGCCAAGGAACCGCGAGTTGGAGAGCACATGGCACAGGCGTCGTGCGGCCATCGGCGAATCGCGCAGGAAGCCGAGATAGGGACTACCGGTGCCGAAATGCTCCTCAAGCCGCCGCCAGTTGAGCAGTCCCATGTCGGGGTTTTGTCCCTCGCCTAGCCACTGCAGCACGGCGGGCAGCAGGAAGCGATTGATTTTGGCGGCGCGCGATACGCCCTCGGTCAACGCGGAGACATGGCGGATCGCGGCATCGACGTCACCGAAGCCGATGGATGCGAAGCGGTCGCGCGCCGCCTGCCTGCTCAGTACGATCTGGTCGTCGTCGAGCTGGGCGTTGACCGGCAGCATCGGACGATAGTAGATATCCATGTGCATCCGCCGCACTTCCTGGCGAGTGCTTTCAAACCGTTCGGCTAAAGCATCGGGAAGCAGCCGGAACGCCCGCGCGAGCCGACGCAGTTCGGGATTGCGATCGAGAGTTTCAACTGTCGCTGCCCGCTGCCGCACGCCATTGGCCGGCGCGGCAGCAAGATCAGGGAACAGGTGGGTGCGCTTGAGCGCCCACATCTGCTGGCGGTGTTCGAGCACGCGTTCGAAACGATAATCGAGCGAAAGCCGTGCCGCCTGCCGCCGTGAAACGTATCCGCCTTCGGAGAGGGCCTGCAGCGCGTCCAAGGTCGCGGATACGCGCAAAGATTCGTCGGTGCGGCCGTGCACCAGCTGCAGCATCTGAACAGTGAATTCCACATCGCGCAAGCCGCCGCGGCCGAGTTTGATCTCGCGTTCCTTGAGCGGACCGGGGATCAGATCCTCGACCCGTTTGCGCATCTGCTGGCAGTCGTAGACGAAGTTGCCACGCTTTGCCGCCGTCCAGACGAGCGGTCTCGTCATCGCCATGTATGCCTCGCCCAATTGCGGGTCCCCGGCTGCCGGACGCGCCTTGAGCAATGCCTGGAACTCCCAGTTGCTCGCCCACTGCCGATAGTACTCGCGGTGCGAAGCGAGCCTGCGCACCAGCGGGCCATCCTTGCCCTCAGGCCGCAGCCCGCCGTCGATCTGCCATAGCGGCGGCGCAGCAACCCCGGGAACCAGGGATTGGCACACGCGCTGCAAGGTCGTGGCCATTCTCGTACCGATTCTGGTGAGTTGGCCCGTGTCAGTGTCGCCATCGCCGCCAGCGCCGTCGTCCGCAGGCTCTACGACATAGATCAAGTCCACGTCGGAAACGTAATTCAATTCGCGGGCGCCGAGCTTGCCCATGCCGATGATCGCGAACCGGCAGCGTTCGCTGCCTTCGACCTCATGCCGCGCAATGGCCAGCGCGCCTTCGAGCGCCGCATCAGCCAGATCGGAAAGCTCCAGGCTGATGCGGCGCTGGATATCCACTGGGTCGCCCGCCGCCACATCCTGCGCCATAATCGCCGCAAGCTGGTCATCATAGGTCAGGCGCAACGCACTGGTCGCCTCGGCAAGGCTCAGCGTGGAGGCTGGAGGGGCGGGGTTGCCGCGATCGTGGCCATCGTTGAAACCAGCGTAATCGACAGGATCAGCGGGATCGGCCCCGACCGCCTGCAGCATATGCGCGCGGCGCTGGCGCCGATTGAACAGATGGCTGTTGCAGGAGTCACGCGCCGCTGCCGCCACCAGCGCCGGCCGAAAACGCATTCGCGTCCCCATGGCATCCGAAGCGCCGAGCACGCCGATCAAGCGCCGCAGCGCCGCCGGCTCGTTCCAGAACGTATCGGGAGCGGCGTGCCCAGCCTTGACGATACGGACGAGATGCCGCAGCGCAATATCGGGGTCGCAGGCGCGTTGCAACGCGGCAAGCACCGTGCGCAGCCGTTCCGCCCCCCAGCCCTCACCGTCGAGTTCGCCGAATAGCCGCGAGGCGCCTTCGAGATCCTGCAATCCTGAATGAATCAGGTCACGAGTATCTGGGGCGAATGCTGCACAGTCCATAGCACCAATCTACATCGCTCACGGTCGACGGCGCCATTGGGCGACCCCCATAGCCCAATGCCGCCGAAAACATGTGCACGCACACGGCGGCACGGGTGAAGCATATTTAGCCCGCAAAACCCAGCTAACCCACAGCCGGGCTTTCAGTCGTCGGAACGTTCACCCTCCGATCCATCATCAGCCGTTTTGAACAGCAGTCCGACGTTGCGCCAGATGCCTCGGGTGACGCTGGGATGGTTCATCGTGTAAAGGTGGATGCCGTCGATGCCGCGCGCGACAAGGTCGGCGATCTGCTCAGAGGCATAGACGACGCCGGCGGCCGGCAGTGCCTCGCGATCGTTTCCCCATTTGTCGAGCAATGTTTCGAGGGGCTGAGGCACGCGCGAGGAGCAAGTGCGCACCATGCGGCGCACCTGGCCGGCATTGGTCACCGGCATGATGCCCGCTTCGATGGGCACGCAGATGCCGGCGGCGCGGGCCTTGTCGAGGAAACGCAAAAAGTCCTGGTTGTCATAGAACAGCTGCGAAATCAGATGCGTCGCACCGGCATCCACTTTGATCTTCAGGTTTCGGATATCCTCGTCCAGGTCGTGCGCCTGCGGATGGCTTTCCGGGTAGCAGGCGCCGAACACGGTCATGTCGGGTCTGGTCCGGCGGATGTAGGCCGCCAGATCGCTCGCATGCTCGAACACGCCGAGCGGCTCGCGATCCGGATTTCTGTCGCCTCGCAACGCCAGCACCGCGCTGACATTCGCCTGCTCGAACATGTCGAGCGCGGCATCGGCCTGTGCTTCGTCAAGATACTGCGCGGTGAGATGGGCGACGGCCGGAATCCGGTACTCGGCAGTGATTGTATGTGCGATGCGCGCGGTCGCCGTGCGGTCCGATTGGGAGCCGTGTCCGTAGGTCACGGAAATAAAGTCCGGGTCAACGCCCTGCAGACCGTCGAGAGTGTCGTAGATCGTGCCGACCGGGGCGTTGCGCTTGGGCGGGAACACCTCAAGGGAGAACATCGGGGCGTGCATCAGCCGGCGAGCCTCGCGCGCTCGGCCCTCGCCGCTGCGACCAGATTGGTCAGGCTCGGCCAGGTTTCGGCGTTGCCGCGCGTCTTCAAGCCGCAGTCGGGGTTGATCCACACCTTGCTGGCGTCGATCTTCTCCAGAATCGCATCAATGCGCTCCTCCAGCTCATGCTCGCTGGGGATGCGCGGCGAATGGATGTCGTAGACGCCGGGACCGGCCTCGGTCTCGAAGTTGGCGTCGTGGATTGCGTCCAACACCACGAGGTCGCCGCGCGACGCCTCGAAGGAGATCACGTCGGCGTCCATCGCGTCGATGTCGCGGATGATGTCATTGAACTCCGAATAGCACATATGCGTGTGGATCTGCGTGGTCGGCTGCACAGCCGAATGCACGAGGCGGAAGGCGGGAACCGCCCAATCCAAGTACTTGGCATGCCAGTCGCTTTTGCGCAGCGGCAGCTTCTCGCGCAACGCGGCCTCGTCGATCTGGATGATACGGATGCCGGCCTTTTCGAGGTCCAGCACTTCGTCGCGGATGGCCAGCGCCAGCTGCTTGGTCTGCAGCTCGTGCGACACGTCCTCGCGCGGCCACGACCAGTTGAGAATCGTTACCGGGCCCGTGAGCATGCCCTTCATCCAATGCCTCGTGCGGCTTTGCGCGTAGGCGCTCCACTCGACCGTGATCGGCTTGGCGCGCGACACATCGCCCCACACGATGGGCGGCTTGACGCAGCGCGTGCCGTAGGACTGCACCCAAGCGTTCTTGGTGAAGAGGAAGCCGTTGAGATTCTGGCCAAAGTATTCGACCATGTCGTTGCGCTCGAATTCGCCGTGTACGAGCACATCGAGGCCGATCTGCTCCTGATGGGCGATGACCTCGTCGATCTTGCCGCGAATGAAGGCATCATACGAGGCCTGATCGATCTCGCCCTTGCGCAGCTTCGCGCGCTCCGCGCGCACATCCTTGGTCTGCGGGAAGGAGCCGATCGTGGTCGTGGGCAGCAACGGCAGGTTCAGCGCCTTGCGCTGCAGCCGCTGGCGCTCGGCGCGAGCCGGCTGGCGCACGAAATCGGCGTCGGTCAGGGCCTCAAGACGCCGGTAGACAGCCGGGTCCTCGGCCACGCGCGTGCCGTCGAAGAGCGCTTGGTTGCTCTCAAGCGCCTGGGACGAACGCTTAGCGTCGTCATCAAGCTGCGCGAGTTCGGCCACTTCCCCGAGCTCGCCAAGCTTCTCGACCGCGAACGCGAAATGCCTGCGCACACCGTCATCCAGCCCACTCTCGTCAGCCGTGCTGAAGGGCACGTGCAGCAGCGAACTTGCGGTTGATACGGCGACGTTGTGCGTCTTTTGCTTCAGCGCATCTATCAAACCAAGGGACACCGCATAGTCGTTGCGCCAGATATTGCGGCCGTTGATGACGCCGGCGAACAGCGTCGTATCCTGCGCGACGCCGGACTTCTCGACCGCAGCGAGGTTTTCGTCCTTGCCTTCGATCAGATCGAGGCCGACGCCGTCGAAGCCGAACAGGTTCACCGTCTCATAGATGTCGGCGATATGGCCGAAGTATGTATTCAGCAGCAGCTTGATCTTGCCGGCGTCGCCATTACGGGCGGGCAGGATCTTCGTGTACAGCGCCTTGAACAGCTCGACGTCGCCGGGCTCCTTGTCCAGCACCAGGTACGGCTCGTCGAACTGCACCCACTGCGCGCCAAGCGCGGCGAATTTGGTCAGGATCTCGGCATAGGCCGTGGCGGTGGAGTTGATGAGCCCGTGGTCGAAGTTCAGCTCCTCGGCCTGCGGATTGCGGGCTAGCTTCAAGAAGGTATACGGCCCGATGAACACGGGCTTGGTGAGGATGCCGAGCGCCTTCGCCTCGGCGAATTCCTCGAAGGGTTTGCTGCCCACGAGCCTGATGTCGGTCGACGGCTCGATCTCCGGCACGATGTAATGGTAGTTCGTGGTGAACCACTTCTTCATCGGCAGGGCGGTGACGTCCCCCCGCTCCCCTTGATACCCACGGCCGATGGCGAACAACGTGTCCTCGGCGTTCTCGAAGGCGAGGCGCCGGTAGCGCTGCGGCACTGCATTGAGCAGAATCGCGGTGTCGAGCAGCTGATCATAGTAGCTGAAGTCGTTGCTGGGAATCAGGTCGATGCCCGCCTCAGCCTGGAGCTTCCAGTGCTTGGCACGAAGCCCTTTGGCGGTGGATCGGACGTCGTCAAGCGAGTTCGCGCCCTTCCAATACCCTTCGATGATTTTCTTCAGTTCACGATTCGCCCCGATACGCGGGAATCCCGAGACGGAAGTAAGAGCAGGCATGCGTCCTCCAATGCAACAGTGGTAACTGGCCTAGCCTACCAACAAAAACGACATTGCAGGGCATAGACAGCGATAAGGTGTCGCCATAAACCGGGTTTATAACGGCGCGATTTCAGTAATGGTCGTTGATCATGGCAACAGGCATCAATGGAATCGTCGCATGAGCCATCCCGTGTGCCTTCGCCGGGTGCCGCCGCTGCGGCGCAGCCGAGCCCGCTTGACGGGCCTAGCAGGTCATGGCAGTGTCATGCGGGCAAACGCCGGCCACCTTCACGCGCCAGTCACCCGAAGTTCTTGGGATTGAGGACCGCGAGGAGCTCGGCATCGTGCGTCTGCCACGCGTCGAACGGCTTGTTTGAGCCGAAGACGACCGCTGCTGCAGGCGACAGGCCAAGGTTGAGCAGGCCGAGGAGATCGGAGTCCGAATCTTCGCTCGCCAGCCACTGGCTCGCCATTGACACGGCTGGTTCGTGCCCCAGAATCATGAGAATCTGGGACTTCTCCTTGCTGTGCGCAAGCTCGTCGAACACGGCCTGCATACCGTCTTCGTACAGACTCTGGCGGTAATCGACCTTGGGTTTGTCGCCGAAGACTTTGAGCATGCGATCCAACGTCTGCTCGGCGCGCGTGGCGCTGGAGCAGGCGATGCGGTCGGGAACCAAGTCCATATCGTTCAGCCCTTTGGCGACGGCCTTCGCCTGTTTGCGGCCCTTGTCGGTCAGCTCGCGGCTGTGATCGCCCTCGGCACTGGATCCTTCGGCCTTGGCATGGCGCATCACCAGCAGCACATGATCGTAATGGCGCGTTTTTTTGGCGAGCTTTTTCAGATTGACTCCCATGGCTTTGCTCCTGTCCTCACTGTCCTGTCGTTCCCAAAGCGCCGACTTGCGCATCCAGATCGCGCAGCACCCTGCGCAGTTTTCGATCGGAAATATCACGCAGCTCCAAGTCTTCGAGCTGTGCGGCACGCTCCTTGTTGCTCATCGAGTCAATGTCGGTATGCGTGTCTTTCGTAGCGCGATCGCGTTTGCGCAAAGCCGCGAAACCTTCAGCCATCGCGCGGCTGATCACGAGAAAGCCGGTATGCCCGATCATCTGGTGATCCGGCCGCACCGCAAGCCCTTGCGCCTTCCACGCGCGTTCGAGCGTTTCCTGGATTTCGGGCTCAGTCCACGTACCAGCCTCGCGCAGCGCCTCGACGAGTCGGCTCATCTGCGTAGTAGTGGTGATATAAGCCACGAACACACCGCCCGGGGCGATGACCCGACCAGCCTGTTCGAGTCGATTCCACGGGTCGAGCATGTCGAGCACGATGCGGTCGAAGGAATGGCCCGGCAAGCCGGCGGCGACGGAATCGAAATCTCCGACTTTGAGATCCCACCAGTCAGGCTGTCCTCCATAATACAACGCGGCGTTCGCCTGCGCTATCTTGGCGAATTCGCCACGCATCTCGACCGTGGTCAGCTGGCCCCGCTCCCCCACTGCATCGAGCAGATTCACGCTCATCGCGCCAGAGCCGGCGCCCGATTCGAGCACGTTCATGCCCTTGCGGATGTCGCCGAGCTGGATGACCTGCGCGATGTCCTTGGGATACATGATCTGTGCGCCGCGCGGCATCGAGAGTACATAGTCGGCCAGCCTCGGCCGCATCACCGCGTACTGCCAGCCGCCGATGGCCCGGGCGGATTTCCAAGGTTTGCCAGCATCACGCGACGACTGCTCTGGTTGCGGCGGTTGTTCGGATCGTGCAGCTTCTTCAGAGCGCACAGGCTGTTGGCCTTGCGCGGACCTTTCGGATTGCGCAGCCTCATTCGCCTGCGATTCCATCCGCCGCTTGGTATGAACCGTCGTGACGACGATGCCTTCCGTCCTGCCGATGATGTCATCGTGCAGGATGAGCCCGTGCTCGGTCTGCGTCGTGCCGTCGGCGATCAGCTGCTCAGTGATGCGTTTGCCCTTGCGGTCGGTGAACTGGACTTTTTCCCCGGCCTGCAACAGGCGCGTCGTTCCTTGGCTAATCATGAATCTCCTGGATATCCTCTGTACCGCCAACCGTATCTCCCCCGCCGCCCGTCCGCGAGTACGCATTCCAGCGGCCATCCTCATGCGTGACCTTCAGCGGCAGCCCGAAAATGGCGCTGAGGCGCCCTGCAGCGAAGCCGCGGTCGAGTCCTCCGGCGTACAGAATCGTGCCTGGCTGCGGATCGCCGCCAGCGACGTTGGCCTCGTAGGCATCGGTCTCGTTGCCAGCGCGCCGGCCCATGATCGCCACATGGTCGAATCCGCGCGGTATCTCTTCAAGCCGGTGCGTGACCAGCACCACGGTTCTGGCGCCGTCCTGCTCGCCGATGCGGCTCAACGCCTGCAACGCCAGCTCCCTGCCTCCCAAGTCGAGCCCAGTGGTCGGTTCGTCAAGGATCAGCAGATCAGGATCGGCCATCAGCGCCCGGCAGATGAGCACGCGTGTCAGCTCGCCTTGGGAGAGCTTGAACATCTGCTTGCCTTCAAGATAGGCGATGCCAAACTGGCGCATGAGCGCACGCGCCCGGTCGAATTGCTCCGGCGCGTAGCTCTCGCGCCACCGCCCGGTCGTAGCAGTCAGCGCGGTGACGACTGCATCGAGCGGGTCCTCCTGCGGCGGGAATGCCCGTGAAAGCTCCACCGAACTCAGGCCGATGCGGTTGCGGTAGGAGAACACATCGACCTTGCCTAGCCGATTGCCGAGAATATCGACCGTGCCTGCAGAGGGGAAGCCGCGCGTGCTCATCATCTGCACGAGGCTGGATTTGCCAATGCCGTTGGGGCCGAACAGAATCCACTTCTCCCCGGCGCCCACCTCCAGATTCACATCGGCGAGGATCACGCGGCGGCGCCGGCGGAATTCCACGCCGGACAGCCGCAATGCAATCGCATCATCCATGCGCATATTCTCCTTGGTAAGGCGTGTCATACACCGTTGTCGCCATAATGTTTCCGTTAATCGTCGACAACCATCGTGGCGAAACCGAATCGCCGAATCGCCACGCTATCGAAGCGCGTCGCGGTACACGTCGATCGTGCGCTCGGCGATGGACTCCCAGCTGAACCTGTCGCGCGCGCGCTCGTAGCCAGCGCGACCCATGGCCTTGGCCCGCTCAGGGTCGGCCATGATCTCGTCGATGGCATGGGCCATATCGTGCACGAAAGCATCCGGATCGGTCGGTGTGCCGGTGCCGTCATGCAGCTGTTCGAGCGGCACCAGCAGGCCGGTCACGCCATCGTCGACCACTTCGGGGATGCCGCCCGTGGCACTGGCGACAACCGGAAGTTTGCAGGCCATAGCCTCGAGGTTCACGATGCCCAACGGCTCATAGATGCTCGGGCACACGAAGGCCGTGCACCCATGCTCCAGCGCGTTGAGCTCGGGCTTGGGCAGCATCTTCTCGATCCAGATGATATTGCCGCGCTGATCATTGAGCTGGGCGAAGGCCGACTTCACTTCGTCGGCGATCTGCGGAGTATCGGGCGCGCCGGCGCACAGCACGACCTGGATGTCCTTATCGATAAGGTGCAGCGCCCGCAGCAGATACGGCAGCCCTTTTTGCCGGGTGATGCGGCCGACGAAGAGCAGTGTGGGTTTGCTGCGGTCGATATGATAACGCCCGAAGACCTTCCAGCCTTCGTCGTCATCGTCGGGCGTGGCAAAATCGGCGAGCGTGATGCCGTTGTGCACCACGGCGACCTTGCCGGGATCCACATTCGGGTAAGCGCTCAGAATATCATTGCGCATGCCTGCGGAGACGGCGATGATGCGCTCGGCGTGCTCGTAAGCGTCACGTTCGGCCCAAGAGCTGAGGTTGTAGCCGCCTCCGAGTTGCTCCTTCTTCCAAGGACGGAAGGGTTCGAGGCTGTGCGCGGTGATCACCATCGGCACCTCGTGCAGCTGCTGCGCCAGGCGCCCGGCGAGGCACGCGTACCACGTATGGACATGGGACAAGTCGGCGTCGACGTCGTTGGCCATCTGCAAATCGGTGCCAAACGTCCTGAGCGCTGCGTTGGCCTGCGCCAGTTCGGCCGGGGTATCATAGCCGAACACGCGCAGCGAGCCCTTGGGATTTTGGCCCGGTATCGCGGGAACGTCTTCAGAGGCGCGCGGCCCGTCGAACGCCCGCACGGTCACGTCGATGCGTTCAGCCAGCACCTTCGCCAGCTCGTCGACGTGGACTCCCGCGCCGCCGTAGATGTGCGGAGGGTATTCGCGGGTCAGGATGTCTACTTTCATGCTTGCTCCTTCGTTGCGCTTCGTTGGGCGTATATCACTCAAGTCTACGACCGGCAAACCGTGTGCGCGGATATCTAGAAGTCAGGTATTAAGAACTCAGGGGATGCGATGTCAAATGCCCGGCCTGATCCGCCCGTCCCGCTCTGCTCACACGGCGGTGCCGTTGGCATCCAGATTGGGGTTGTGCCTCGGATCGCCTGTCACGAAGAAGAGGCTCAGGACTGCGACGACGAACACCGCGCTGACCGTGATGATGAGCCACAACGGATGGCTGGGCAGCCACATGATGACAAGGAAAGCCACCACCGACAGGCCGATCAGTGTCCAGCTGAGGATGCGGAAGAACTGGCGCAATGAGTGCGGTGCCTTGATGATTTGCGGATCGCGGTTCTCGATCGTGCTGATTTCGTCGTCGTCCGCTTTGGCCGATGGCGTCCATTCCCCGTCGACATGTTCGACGAGCCTGCGCGATTTCTCCTGCAGGCCGTACTCGTCGATCATATCGGCACGAGCGCGACCGCGTGTCTGATCGTACTGCTGGGGCACGCCCTTGCGGCTTCGTTTGTCTTGGGCTCGGCGTTCGGCGCGATTCGGCATAGCTTCTCCTCCATAAAACAACGATTTTCCGCTTCCCAGTCTACCCCGCTACGGCGGCAGGCGCCGCGCTTCTTTCTAGAAACCCAGTACAGGCGTGAGTCGATGCCCACGCCCACCAGCGCAACGTCTTGCCATAGGTTGTTATGTGTTCGTCAGACGCCTGCCGGGCCTTGACTGCGCGTGCGGGGCTTGCCGGCGGCGCGCCTGCACAACCTGCCGATCCCATATCCGCCGAAAGACGCGAGGGATAGCATAACGAGCTACAACCGCCAATCAGACGGCCGGCGCATTCCCATACCGGGCCATGTAGTAGTGGTTATGACGCCTGCTGCAAGCACGCTGTTGAGCACAAGGAAACGCGGCTGTACGCCGTCGACCGCCACATATTCGATGCCTCGGTGATCGCTTCGCTGAAGCGCGGCTCCTAGCCAATAACGGCTGCGGCGAGCTCGCAGACCGCCATGCCGTTGTCGACGCGCTCGATTCAGGCCAGCTCGCCGGGTATGCGGGCGACGTACGGGATCCGCCGAGGATCATCCGCGGCGGACTGTGCCGCACCGAGGCATGACCGCTCGCATTTGGGGAACGACCTTGTCGGCCCAAGCACGGTATGCCGCCGAAGTGCACGAGATTCTTGAGGACTTCCTCGACGACGGGCCCATCAGCAACGAGTGCATCATTGCGCAGAGTGGGGCGTTGATCCAAAACGCTACGAGGCGACCAAGGAACAGGCCGGCCCTGGCAGCGGCGAAAAGGACTGATCTCGGCCAGAGGCAAACCGGTAAACAAGTCATGTGCAAGGGATGGGCAGTCCATCGCTGCCCCCCCTGCGCGCGCCGAATTCGGCTTCATCCAACGTGCTCTGCACCATGTAGGCCTTATAGCACGGGCATTTGTCATCAATGACGCGCTGCCAACATTTCAGGTTCACGGCCCTGCCTAGTGAGCCAGCGCCTTGAGCGGCAACGTCATCGGGCGGTCGCTCGGCAATATCGGCGAGGGCAGCTCAGTGACGCCGATGAGGTACTTGTCGACGGCTGCCGCGCAGCTGCGGCCTTCGGAGATGGCCCACACGACCAAGCTCTGGCCGCGACCGGCATCGCCGCATACGAAGACGCCGTCCTGCGTGGTGGAGAACTTGGCGTCGCGCGAGACGTTGCCGCGGCCGTCCAGCTCGACGGGCAGCTGATCGAGCAGCGTCGTCGTGTCAGGATGAGCGAAGCCGATGGAGATGAGCACCAGATCGGCCGGAATCACGCGCTCCGTGCCGGCGATGTGCATGCGCCTGCCCTGCTTGTCGAGACCGACGCTCACGATTTTCAGCCCTCTGACGTGGCCATGCCTATCCGCCACGAATCCGGCGGGCACCGAGGTATTGTCGACGTCGACTTTGTCCAAGTCGTCCTCAAGACCGTCGAAGCTCACCGAATCGGTGTTGTACAGGTATTCGCCGCCTTCCTGCATCGAGGTGGTCTTCTGGTAGGTGCGCGCATACGTAGGCCATGGATGGTCGGCTGGACGCGCCAAAGGCTCCTGCGGGTTGATCTGCAGCACGGTCACGTCTTTCGCGCCCTGGCGGATCGAAGACCCCAGGCAGTCCGAACCGGTGTCGCCGCCGCCAATGATGACCACATGCTTGCCTTTGGCGCTGATGTCGGCATGCGGCTGCACGCCGTAGAGCCGGCGGGTCGTGTCGGGAAGGAAATCCATCGCGAAATGAATGCCGTCCAGATCGCGGCCCGGAATGGCGAGATCGCGCGGCGTGCCGGAGCCGATAGCCACCACGACGGCGTCATAGCGCGAACGCAGCTCGTCCCAGCTGATGTCCTTGCCGATTTCCATATTGGTGCGGAATCGGGTGCCTTCGGCCTCCATCTGCTCTACGCGCTTGTCGAGCAAGTGCTTGTCGAGCTTGAAATTGGGGATGCCGTAGCGCATGAGCCCACCGATCGCGTCGTCGCGCTCATAGACGACGACCGTGTGCCCTGCGCGAGTCAGCTGCTGTGCGCACGCCAGGCCAGCGGGCCCGGACCCGACGATGGCGACAGTCATATCGGTGAGGCGCTGCGGGGGCATCGGCCTGACGTAGCCGAGCGCAAAGGCCTGGTCGATGATCGTGACCTCGTCGTTCTTGATGGCTGTGGCCGGCTGATGGATCGCCAGCACGCAGGCGTGCTCGCAAGGCGCCGGGCACACGCGTCCGGTGACTTCCGGGAAGTTGTTTGTCAGGGACAGCCTGTCGTAGGCGTCCTCCCACTTGCCCTGGCTGACCAGGTCGTTGAACTCGGGGATGACGTTGCCCAACGGGCAGCCGGTCATGCAGAATGGGGTGCCGCAATCCATGCAGCGCGAAGCCTGCTCGCGGGTCCACGGCTGCGCGCCATGCTCGGCATGCACGTCGAACCAGTCTTTGATGCGCTCCTCGACCGGCCGTTCGGCCATCTCGCGGCGGGTGCGGACTTTGAGGAATCCTCTGGGGTCGCTCATATCAGTGGGCTCCTTCCATGACCTGCTCGTACACATGCTCCCATGCGCCCGGCGCATTGAAATCGACGTGCTGCGCCTGGGCCCGGCGCATCGCGTCGGTCATCGCCACGTACTGCCGCGGCACCACGTGGGTGAAACGGGCGACGGCATGCTCCCAGTCGGCTAGCAATGCTGCGGCAAACTGCGAAGCGGTCTCTTCGGCATGCCGTTTGACCAGATCGTGCACGAAACCCTGCTGCGCGGCGTCGAGCTTCTGGAAAAGCAGCGAGCCGTTCTGCACGGATTGCGGATTGACCTTGTCCATATCCAAATCAAGCACATAGACCTCGCCGCCGGAGAAGCCGGCGCCGAAGTTGCGTCCGGTTGGCCCGAGGATCGCCACGATACCGCCGGTCATGTATTCGCAGCCATGGTCGCCCACGCCTTCGACCACGAATGTGGCGCCGCCGTTGCGCACGCCGAATCGTTCGCCGGCCCGGCCAGCGATGAACATCTCGCCCGAGGTCGCTCCGAATCCGGCGACATTGCCCGCGATGACGTTCTCATGCGGGTCGAAGCCTGCGCCCATGCCTTCTTCGGGCCGCACGATCAAGCGGCCGCCGGATAGCCCTTTGCCGGCGTAGTCGTTGACTTCGCCGTAGACGCGCAGGGTTTCGCCGCGCGGGATGAACGCGCCGATCGACTGGCCGCCTGAGCCATGCAGGGTCATGTCGATCGTGTCGTCGGGCAGGCCTTCGGCGCCATAGCGTCTCGTGATCTCATAGCCGACCATCGTGCCCACCGTACGGTTCACATTGCGGATCGGCACCTCGATGCGCACCGGTTCGCGGCGCTCGAGCGCAGGACGGGACAGTTCGATCAGTCGGTTGTCGAGGGCCTTCTCAAGCTCGTGGTTCTGTTCGATGGTCTGGTGCAGGATCGTGCCGGGCGTGGGGCCCGGCTGCATGAGCACGTTGGTCAGGTCGATGCCGTCGGCCTTCCAACGGCTCACGGCCTCGTTCTGGTCGAGGCACTCGACATGGCCCACTGCCTCTTCGAGCGTATGGAAGCCAAGCTGGGCGAGCAACTCGCGCACCTCTTGCGCAATGAACATGAAGAAGTTGATGACGTGTTCGGGTTTGCCGCGGAATCGCGCGCGCAGCTCGGGATCCTGCGTGGCGATGCCTTGCGGGCAGGTGTTCAGATGGCATGCCCGCATCATCACGCAGCCTTCGACGATCAAGGCCGCCGTGGCGAAACCGAATTCTTCAGCGCCTAGCAGCGCGGCGACCACGACGTCGCGACCGGTCTTGAGTTCGCCGTCGCATTGCACGACGATGCGGGAACGCAAGCCGTTGAGTATCAAGGTCTGCTGGGTTTCGGACAGGCCGATCTCCCATGGCGTGCCGGCGTGTTTGATGGCGTTGAGCGGAGCCGCGCCCGTGCCGCCGTCGTAGCCCGAGATGAGCACCACGTCCGCATGGCATTTGGCCACGCCGGCCGCGATAGTGCCAACGCCGAATTCGGAGACCAGCTTCACATGGATGCGTGCCTTGGGATTGGCCATCTTGGCATCGTTGATGAGCTGCTTCAAGTCCTCGATCGAATAGATATCGTGATGCGGCGGCGGAGAAATCAGCTCGACCCCGGGGGTCGCATGACGTACTTTGGCGATCCACGGCGGCACCTTGGCACCAGGCAAATGGCCGCCTTCGCCGGGTTTGGCTCCTTGGGCAAGCTTGATCTGCAAGTCGGTGGCGTGCACGAGATAGTCGCTGGTGACGCCGAAGCGGGCCGATGCAATCTGCTTGATACGGCTGGTGCGGTGCGGATCGGCGATGCGGTCGTCGGATTCGCCGCCTTCGCCGGAGTTCGAGCGCGCGCCGATCGAGTTCATCGCGATGGCCAGCGTCTCGTGCGCCTCCTGCGAGATCGAGCCATAGCTCATCGCGCCGGTAGAGAATCGCTTGACGATCTCGCTGGCCGGCTCGACCTGATCGATGTCGATCGGCTTGCGCGCATGCGTGAATGACATGAGCCCGCGCAGGGTCATGAGCCGGTTCGAAGTGTTGTTGATATGCGCCGAATACTGTTTGAACAGGCCGTAGTCGCCCCGCTGCGTGGATTGCTGCAGCAGGAAGATCGCCTCGGGATCGTTGAGGTGATCCTCGCCGGTGCGGCGCCATTTGTAATCGCCGCCTGTGCGCAGCTTGCGGTGCGGCGTGGCGGTCCACTGGTTCGGATAGGCCACGCGGTGACGGATCGCGACCTCTTCGGCGATTTCGTCGAGCCCTTCGCCCCCTACTCGCGAGGTGGTGCCGGTGAAGTACTTGTCGATTACGTCCCGGCTCAGGCCCACGGCCTCGAACAGCTGCGCGCCGCGATAGCTCATGATCGTGGAGACGCCCATTTTGCTCATGATCTTGAGCACGCCGGTCGACAGCGCCTTGGTAAGGTTCTTCATCGCCGTCTCGGCATTGACGGACAAATAGCCGGTGTTGGCCAGGTCCTCCACCGATTCGAAGGCCAGATAGGGGTTCACGCAGGCCGCGCCATAGGCGATGAGCAGCGCCACATGGTGGATTTCGCGCACGTCGCCGGCCTCGACGGCCATGGAGATCTGGGTGCGGGTATGCGTGCGCAGCAGGTGATGCTGCACTGCGCTGGTGAGCAGCAGCGAAGGGATCGGGCCCCACGTATGGTTCGATTCGCGGTCGGAGAGCACGATGAAGTTCTTGCCGTCGGCGATGGCCGCATCGACTTCGCCGAAGATCTCTTCGAGCCGTTCCTCAAGCGCCTTGCCGCCGCCTGCGACCTGATAGAGGCCCTTGACGATGTACGGGCGGTAGTAGTCGCCGAGTATCTTCGCCTTGTCGAGGCGTCTGAGCTGCGCCATCTCGTCGGAATTGACGACCGGCAACGGGATGAGGATCTTCTTGGCGTGCAGCTCGGTGTCGTCGAGCAGGTTCGGCTCGGGGCCGATGGCGGATTCGAGGCAGGTGACGATCTCCTCGCGCTCCCAGTCGAGCGGCGGGTTGGTGACCTGCGCGAATTTCTGCGTGAAATAGTCGAAGAGCATGCGGCTGCGTTCGGAGAGCACGGCCATGGGCGCGTCATTGCCCATGGCGCCCAGCGGCTCCTTGCCGCTGTTCGCCATCGGAATCAGGAGCATCTTCAGATCTTCCTGCGTGTATCCGAAGGCGCGCTGACGACGTTGGACCGACTGTCCCGAATGGCTCACATGCTCGCGCGCGGGCAGCTGGCTCATCTCGACGCTGTTGCCCTCCACCCATTGGCGGTAGGGGTGCAGCGCGGCCAGATTCGCCTTGATCTCCTCGTCCGGCACAATGCGGCCCTGCTCGGTGTCGATCAGGAACATCCTGCCCGGTTCGAGGCGGCCTTTCGAAACGATGTGCTGCGGCTCAATCTCGGGCAGCACGCCGGCTTCCGAGGCAAGCACGACCGTGCCGTCGTCGTTCAGCTGCCAGCGCCCGGGCCTGAAGCCGTTGCGATCCAATTGCGCGCCGACCACGACGCCATCGGTGAAAACGATGTTCGCCGGGCCGTCCCACGGCTCGATCAGCGTGTTGTTGTACTCGTAGAACGCGCGGATGTCCGGGTCGAGCGCATCGTTCTTCTCCCACGCGGGCGGCAGCATCATCGAAATGGCATGCGTGATGCTGCGGCCAGAGAGGTGCAGCAGCTCGAGGCATTCGTCGAACGTGCCCGAATCCGAGGCCCCCGGGGTACAGATGGGCAGCAGCGGCTTGAACTCGCCTAGCAGTTTGGAGCTCAGCCGGCCTTCGCGCGCCGAAAGCCAGTTGCGGTTGCCCTGGATGGTGTTGATCTCGCCGTTATGCGCGATGAGGCGGAACGGCTGCGCCAGCGGCCAGCTCGGAAACGTGTTGGTCGAGAAACGCGAATGCACGATGGCGATGGTGGCTTTCATACGCGTATCAAGCAGATCCGGGAAGAAAGAGGTCAGCTGCAGCGTGGTGAGCATGCCCTTGTAGGTGATCGTGCGCGAGGACAGCGAGGCGAAATAGACGCCGACCTCATGCTCGATGCGCTTGCGCAGGCGGAAGGTCTTGCGGTCGAGATCCAGATCGCCTGTGCCCGCGTCATCATTCGCATCCGCCACGACCAGCATTTTGAACGAGGGCATGGATGCGAGCGCCTGCAGCCCCAGTCCGTCGGGATTCGTGGGAACCACGCGCCAAGCGAGGACTTCGAGGCCTTCATCTTTGGCGATGTTCGCG
This sequence comes from Bifidobacterium sp., assembly GCF_022640935.1. Taxonomy (GTDB): domain Bacteria; phylum Actinomycetota; class Actinomycetes; order Actinomycetales; family Bifidobacteriaceae; genus Bifidobacterium. The sequence goes on along the minus strand of NZ_JALCCV010000002.1, from coordinate 45,323 downwards.
ATGGCCTGCTCTTGACGACCCGAAGCGGCGATATCCCGGTCGAGGAAGGCGATGCCAGCGGCGTAATGGCCCTCGGCAGGCAGTTCCACGTCGATGGTCCCCCGCATGAATTCATCGGGCATCGATACCATGATGCCTGCCCCGTCGCCCGTGTTCTCCTCCGCGCCGACCGCGCCGCGGTGGTTCAAGTTCACCAGCACCTCGATGGCCTCGTCGACGATGCATCGCTCGGCATGGCGGTTGAGCGTGGTGACCATGCCCACACCGCAGGCATCATGCTCCTGCGAGGGGTCGTACATCCCCTGGGCTTTGTGGACCGTTAGATCGAGCGGAGCGCGGAAAGACACGGAAACCACCTTCATCGTTTATGGCAGGCCAAAACCTGCGGTTCTTTGCCGGTGCGGCCAAGAATACAGCCGGGTTCAGTCAAGCGTGTTTCTCACGTCCATATAACGAATCATTCGGCGAGTTTTACGCTGTTTGCGTTCTTGTGCATTCAGCGGCACCCTGCAGAACCGTAGAATAGTGCCTGCGCAGGGAACGCGACGAGATCATGCGCGCATACCGCCCGTGTCAAAACGCGAAAACCGACCTCGCGCCTCATGCATCGATACGGCTCCAATCGATCACAGCCTCGATGTTGTTGCCATCCGGGTCCAAGACGAATGCCGCATAGTATCCGGCATGATAGGGTCTTGGCCCAGGCGCACCGTTGCCACGCCCGCCGGCGGCAAGCCCGGCCGTATAGAATGCCCGGACCGAGGAATGATCGGGCGCGCGGAAGGCGATATGGGTCGGGGCGTACGGCACGTACGACACGTACGGCGGCCGCCCGACCGAGGCAGCTGGCGCGGCGTCTGAGGCATTTTCGGCAGCGGCATCGTTCGCGCAGCCGTCAAGAGGCGAAATGTAGAAGTCGGCATGCGGCGTGCCGTCGTCGACGCCGAACCCGAGCGTCGGCTCGTGATGCGCCTTCACAACGTATCCGAGCGGTGCGAGCGCCTTGGCGTAGAACGCGATGCTGCGCTGCACGTCGCGGACATGCAGCGTCATATGGTCGATCATGATGATATGCCTCCTGCCCTTTCTGTATGCAGCCTCAGCATCGTATACCCTTATATCCCGGTACGTTTCGTTTATGGCGTTGCCGGCGAATACTGTCGCACACGGTGCATTTCCCTGGAGGCACTGCCTCATTTGTGCCTTTCAGCGCGGCCTAGCGGCACAACTGAAGTATAACTCCGGCAATGCCGCATCATGTGCCCTTTGCCGCAGCTTAGCGGCGCAACTGATGCATATCATCCGCGAATGGCACAGAATCCCACTCATCCAAGCCCGTCGATGGCCGGATACAACGAGCGGTAACGGCTGTAGACCTCGTCATACAGTCGCACGGTTTCCATGTGCGGCTCATAGGTAACACTGTCACGGCAGGCGCGCAGCCTTTCGGTGACCTCATCGAGCGACTCGAAACGACCGAGCGCATATTGCACCAGAAATGAAAGCGCAGCAGCCGGCATGACATCGGCATTGCGAAATACCTCGATGGGATGTCCCAAGACATCGGCCATGATCTGGCACCAGACAGGCTCTCGCGCTCCCCCGCCGATCAGCGTGATCTCCGACGGTTCGGCATCGAAGATCTCCAGGCCCTGACGGATGGAGAAGGCGACCCCTTCGAGCGCCGCACGCGCCATATCCGCAGCCGTTGTATCAGATGAAAGACCGACGTAGGCACCGCGGATGGAGGCATTCATCACCGGGAAGCGCTCGCCTGAGAGGTATGGCAGACACAGCACGCCATTGCTGCCAGGCCTGCTGCGCGCCAGCATCGCGCCCATGAGGCTGTAATCGGCTCGGCTGACGGATGCCGACAGACTGTGGCTCGTCGACGGCCTAGGATTTGCGTTCGCGCGGTCATCCCTGCCTTTGCCATGGGCCACGTAGCTGGAGCGTCCGCCGCGCCCTTCGTTGACGGTGGCCTCGCACGCAGTGGCCTCACATGCAGTAGACCCACATGCAGTAGACCCGCAATCAGTCTTCCCACAATCAGTCTTCCCGCAATCAGTGCCTTCGCAAGAAGCATCCTCGCAATCGATGCCCTCGCAGATACGGTTCCCCGCGAACACCGATGTGATCCATCGGTGCACATTGCCAGCATTAAGGAACGGCACACCGCTGATCACTCCACCACCGGCACCTTCGCCATCGCCGCTGGATACGTCGCTGATGACGCCGCCTTCGGCGGCCTTGACGGTGTCATTGCCGCCGGCGCGTTTATTGGCGCCGCTGCCATCGCTCTTACCACCGGCACGGCTGTCGCTATTTCTTCCGCCGCCGACGCTGACCCCATTATGCGCACCGACCGTGGTGCAAGCGAGGTTCGCGACGCCGATCTGATCAGTGATGGGTTCAGGCGAGATGGCGGCGATCCATCCAGAGGTGCCGATGTTGATGTTGTATTCGCCCGGCTTGGTCACGCCGCTGGCGAGCGTGGTGGCGCCCGCATCTCCAATGCCGGCGAACACCGGCGTGCCTAGCGCAAATCCGGTCGTTTCTGCGGCTCGGCCGGCGATTTCGCCCACGCGATCCTCCGGATTGCGCAACGCCGGAAACAGCAGCTCATCCATGCCTGCCGCGTCGATGAGCCTGCTGCTCCATACGTGCCGGCAGATATCCATCGCGCCGACGGTGGAGCTGGCGACGACGTCGGCTGACAGCGCTCCCGTCAACCGGGCGACGAGATAATCCTTGGCATCGAACAGCACATGCCGTGTTTTCGCGAAGTTCTGCGGCTCGTGGCGTTTGAACCACATGAGTTTGGGCAGCGGCAAGGAGCCTTCGAGCTGGTTGCCGGTCAGGTTGTGGAATGTCGTATCACCTACGATTTCAGCCAGTTCACCTGCCTCGCGATCCGCCCGGCCGTCCGAATAGAGCATCGCACGGCGCACCGGGTTCAGTTGCCCGTCAAGCGCGATGACATCCTGCATCTGCCCGCTCATGATGATGCCGAGGATGTCGGCCGGATCAAACTTCGGCACGGACTGCGAGGCCTGCGTCAGCATGGCATGCGCAGCTTGCAGAAAAGCCCGCCACCAGTCGAACGGATCCTGCTCCCGATGACCATCGCCAGTGAATAGTGGCATCGCGCCGCTCGAGCACGAGGCGATGATGATGCCGTCGTCGTCGGTCAGCGCCGCCTTGACCGCCGTAGTTCCCGCATCGAATGTCGCAACATAGCCCATGCAAGCCCATGGTAGTCATACGGCGCGCGCGAGGAGTTCACGCCAAGTTTCCGGCTCGCACTGTGCTTGACGCCGTGAACGGGTATTCCGATTTCGCGTGCGCTGCTGATCCGTCCGGGCTTCTGAGGAAAAGGCACAAGTAACATCCCCGCCAGTCTGAGGCCTGGCCGAGCCAGTCCCGCCTTGCGCCTACTTGAGCCCTCACCAGTGCTCGAAAACCATGTACATGCGTTGCGTGAGGCGTTACTGGAAGTGCTGCGGAGGTCCATCCGGGTTATGTGAGGCGCCGAACCCGTGGCACCCGAATTAGCGCTGGCTAAAATGACGGTTTCGTGCCGCCCGATACTCGGCCCTCAACGAAACAGCATCTCGCACAGCGCTGATCGGCCTTCGCGCAGTCGGGTTAACGCTCACATAATGCAGATACACGCCCGAATCGGAGAGGCCACGCAACAGCACAACGACCGGTAAAACAGCATGAACCGAATCGTGCGCAAATCACAGACCGACCATGTCGAAGAACTGCTCGATGAGATAATCGTTGAGCAGACGGCCACGCAGGGTGGGGACCAGGCGGCTGCCGTGTATCGTGAACAGACCGTCATCAGCCAGCTTGGCGATGCGAGTGCGTCGGATGGCGAAGTCGTTGTGTTTGGCGGTTTCGCCCAGCATAGAGGAAACAGCCGGATCGGCGCCGCATTCGGCATTGAGAATGTTCGTGCCGACACCGTTCGAAGCGTCGCCGTCGATGCTGCCGCTACAAACGCTGGTAGCGTCAACATCGGCATGGGCAGCGCCGGTAGACTTGGCGAATCGGCCGCCATCGGGCTCTCGCATCGCCTGATCGATCCGGTTCAGATCAAGTCCTTCATGCAGGCGCAGACCGAGCATGATGAGCTCTTCGAGATTCTCCTTGGCGGTGATGGTCTCTTGGCCTTGCCATGGCACCGTGTCATTTGAAATCGATTCGCCCCACACACGCGGATGCTTGATATCCCAAGCCCGAACCCCTGCGGACAGCTGCTGCGGCTTGTCCTCCGCCGCAATATGTTCGCCGGGCTGCTCGGTTCCCACCAACCGGCTCGCTGACACACGATTGTAATGGCTGTGCGCACCCGGTCCGATGCCCGCCCAATCGACGTTGCGCCAATAGCCGAGATTATGCCGGCTCTCATAGCTTGGTCGCGACCAGTTCGAAACCTCGTACCACTGCAACCCCGCCTCGGAGAACAGATCCTCGGCGATTTCGTATTTGTTCGCCTCGTCATCGTCATCCGGTTTCGGCAGCCGCCCGGAGCGCACCATGCGGCCCATTTTCGTGGTCGGTTCCAGCGTGAGAGCGTACGCGGAAATATGGTTGACGCCCAACTCGACCGCCGTTTTCACGGAATAGCGCCAATCCCCTAAGCTCTCCCCCGGCGTGCCATAGATCAGATCCACGCTTGAGCGGATTCCCGCCTTGTCGGCGGCCCGAACCCCTGCCTCGACATTCGCGGGAGTATGCGTGCGATCCAGCGTCTTGAGCACGCGCGGCACCGCCGATTGCATGCCGAAGGAAATCCGCGTGAAACCGGCGTCAGCCAATGCGGCGACGTAATCCTCGTCGACGGTGTCGGGATTGGCTTCCGTGGTGATTTCCGCGCCAGGCTCCAGCCCCCAGAGCTGCTCGACGCCGTGCAGCATGCGCGCAAGATCGTCAGCAGGCAGAATCGTGGGGGTGCCGCCGCCGAAGAACACGGTTGACGCCGCGGGCTCGACGATGCCGTGCTCATACTGCCAACGCTTGACCAGCCGCATCTCCGCAATCGCCATCGCGGCATAGTTGCCTCGGCTCGCACCGCCGCCCATATCCGGCGAGGTATAGGTGTTGAAATCGCAGTAGCCGCAGCGCCGTAAACAAAACGGCACATGAATATACACCTCAAACATTAATGACCGTCCCACTCCGACGCTGACCTCGCAGTCTTAGCGGCTGCTCACCTCGCCTACAGACCGCCGATGACCTCGACATCACTCAGGACTCGCTCTTTTGCGCGGCACGGATCTTGTCTTTGGTGTCGCGGTCGGTCGCGCCGTCGTCGGTGGCCAGCGCAGCGATGAACGCCTCCTGCGGCACCTCGACATGGCCAAGCATCTTCATGCGCTTCTTGCCGGCCTTCTGCTTTTCGAGCAGCTTGCGCTTCCTTGTGATGTCGCCGCCGTAACATTTGGCGAGCACGTCCTTCCTGAGCGCACGAATGGTCTCGCGCGCGATAATGCGTGAGCCGATGGCGGCCTGGACGGGAATCTCGAACTGCTGGCGCGGAATGAGCTCACGCAGCTTCTTCGTCATCATCACGCCATACGCATAAGCCTTGTCGCGGTGGACGATCGCGCTGAAGGCGTCGACCTTCTCTCCCTGGATCAGGATATCGACCTTGACCAAGTCGGCGCTCTGCTCGCCGTCCTCATGGTAGTCCAGCGATGCGTAGCCCTTGGTGCGGCTTTTAAGCTGGTCGAAAAAGTCGAAGACGATCTCCGCCAGCGGGATGCGGTAGTGCATTTCGACGCGTTCGGCGCTGATGTACTCCATCGTGCCCATTTCGCCGCGATGCTCCTGGCACAGGTCCATCACCGAGCCGATGAATTCCTTGGGCGTGATGATGTCGGCGGCGACCATCGGCTCGATGATCTTCTTGATCTTGCCTTCGGGGAATTCGCTCGGATTCGTGACGTGATGCAGACTGCCGTCCTCGGCGGTCACGTCGTAGGTGACGTTGGGCGCGGTGGAGATCAGATCCAGACCGAATTCACGGCTGAGGCGCTCCGAGACGATTTCCATATGCAACAGCCCCAGGAATCCGCAGCGGAAACCAAAGCCGAGCGCCACCGAGGTCTCCGGCTCATAGACGAGCGCGGCATCGTTGAGCTTGAGCTTGTCGAGCGCCTCACGCAGATCCGGGAACTGGGCATTGTCGATCGGGAACAGCCCCGAATACACCATGGGCTTGGGGTCGCGGTACCCCGGCAGCGCCTCGCTCGCGGGCTTGATTGCGGAAGTGATCGTGTCGCCGACCTTGGACTGGCTCACATCTTTCGCGCCGGTGATCACGTACCCGACCTCGCCGGCGGTCAGCGCCTTCGTCGGCACCATATCGGGACTGATCACGCCGATTTCGATCGGCTCATGCACCATGCCGATGCCCATCATGTGCAGCCTCTCGCGCGACGCGAGCTTGCCGTCGACCATGCGGATGTACGTCACGATGCCACGGTAGGAATCGTAGGAGGAGTCAAATATCAGCGCGCGTGCCGGGGCTTGCGGATCGCCCGAGGGCGCGGGCACATCCATGACGATCTGGTCGAGCAGGTCGTGCACGCCTTCGCCGGTCTTGCCCGACACGCGCAGCACGGACTGCGGCTCGCAGCCGATGAGCCCGGCGATCTCCTCGGCATGTCGGTCCGGCTCGGCGCTGGGCAGGTCGATTTTGTTGAGTACCGGAATAATGGTGAGGTTATGCTCTATGGCCATATACAGGTTCGAGAGCGTCTGCGCCTCGATGCCCTGCGTGGCGTCGACCAGCAGCACCGCCCCCTCGCACGCGGCCAGCGCACGGGAGACCTCATAGGTGAAATCGACATGCCCGGGAGTGTCGATCATGCCGAGCGTGTATTCGGTGCCGTCGACAGTCCACGGCACGCGCACAGCCTGTGATTTGATCGTGATGCCACGTTCCTGCTCAATGTCCATGCGGTCGAGGAAGCGATCCCGCATCTCGCGCTCGGGCACGATGCCGGAAAGCTGCAGTATACGGTCGGCGACTGTGGATTTGCCGTGGTCAATATGCGCGATAATGCAGAAGTTGCGAATCAGCGACTGATCGGTAAACCCGGGCCTGTTCTTCGGTTCAATCACTTGCAGTGCGTCTCCTTGCTGTTCCCATTCGCCTATCCTGTGCGCAGCTCTTACGCCGTGTCTCCAACGATTGCCAACGCAGCTGCGGCTTCATAGCCAATCCAGTCTACCGGCTCCTGTCGGCATTCTGTGCGTCGCATCGAACGGCAGGGAACCTAGGCATGGCAGATCGGCAGTCTCCGCCGCCTCGGCGCGAAGCCCGGTGAGACGCTCCACTCATCGTCTGGGAATTATCCGACTGTGGTGTTAACATAATCGCTTGTATGTCCTTATAGAAAACGTTGTTTGGAGTAGATAGTGGCAAACATTAAGTCGCAGAAGAAGCGTGTTCTCACCAATGAGAAGGCGCACCAGCGCAACGTGGCTGTGAAGTCCGGTCTCAAGACCTCGATTCGCGCTACGCGTCAGGCCATCGCCGAGGGTGATAAAGAAGCCGCTACGGCCGCCTATCAGGTCGCCGCGCAGAAGCTTGACAAGGCCGCCGGCCGTGGCGTGATTCACAAGAATCAGGCCGCCAACCGCAAGTCCGGTCTCGCCGTCGCGATCAACGCGCTGTGATTGACGGGCCTTATGGCCCATCGTAGTGGGAAAGGCCCACAGGTTTACGCCTGTGGGCCTTTCCCATACCCAGATTTGGGCCTATACAACCCTCATGGGGCAATGAACCGCTTGCAGAAATGTCACGCAACCAATGTGTTTTACGCGCCGAAAAACATGAGAATCGCCAACTCCGAGTAGAAATATGGCGCAAAGCGTCTTATTCGCGCGATGAGGCGGCGAGAATCACGTACTCCTCATCATTCACCCATCATTCGCTCATAGGCCGACCGCCGTGATCAGGATCCCGCTGGCGCTGGCCTGCATTCACGTCCTCCCCTGCCGTGTGCCGCGCACCGGCATCGACGTTCCGCAAGGCGGTCGGATCGTCCGCCTGCGGATGAACGACCGGCCTGCGCAAATAGCGGCTTTGCGACAATGGCAAAGGCGGAGGCAGATGCGCCTCATGGCGCTGCATCGCACCAGGAAGTTGGATGTTGTAGACGACCGAAAGAATACGCATGGCGACGACGACGCCGACGATGACGATATCGCCTGCCATCTCGACATTGATGTCGATCAGCCCGGCGCTGAGCGCTTTGGTGAGCAGGACGGTGAGCACGCAGCCGACAAACGAGGGCACCGCATACCAATGGCGGTCCTTGATGACCGCAGGCACCTCGTTGAGCAGAATATCACGGAACAGGCCGCCGGCCAGCGCGGTGAACATGCCCAGGAACACGGCCGTCATGCCCGAGGTATGGTAGAGTAAGGCCTTTGATGTGCCGTTCACGGCGAACAGGCCCAGCGCCAGCGCGTCAATGACGAGCATCGTCCACTTGAGCTTGCCTACTTCGGGATGGATGACCGCGACGACAAGGCTCGACGCCAGAGCGGTGAGCACCAATCCTCTGTCGGATATGCCAGCAGGAGGAAAGATGCCGAGCAGCACATCGCGCACGATGCCGCCGCCCAATGCGGTGAGCCATGACGTGATCAGGATGGAGAAGAGATCATAGCCTTTGCGCACGGCCATCAAACCGCCTGAAAGCCCGCAGCAGAAAATGGCTAGATACTCGATGCCCATGAACACCGTGTTGCTCTCCAACAACGGTTCCATCGCCACGCTCCTCGCCTGATTCATGACCGAAACTACTCGAGTGACATGCGACGCGCGCCGGCTCGCACATCATCCCGAATGCCGCATGCCCGCCATACCGCATATTGCCGTCTCGAAGAATACCCTAAGCCCCGCATCGACACGAGCGGCGCAAGCGCACGCTGCCGGATGATATAAAAACCCATGCCCGGATATCGCCCCGAGCAATGTGAAAAGCCGTCCAGCCCGGGCAAATTATCCGGGCTGGACGGCTTGCATCGCTAGCGTATCGAGTTATTGTCCCACAGGCGAACCTGCCTGTCTCCGAACTCTGTCGCTATGCTGCAGAAGCGCCTTAGCAGACCTTCCACATCCAGTCGTGTGGATCCTCGATCTCGCCCAGCTGGATGCCGAGCAGCTTGTTGCGCAGCGCAAGCGTGAGCTCGCCCGAGCCACCGTCAGCGACGGTCACATCGAAGCTTGAGGACTTGAAACGCCCGATCGGAGTGATGATAGCGGCAGTGCCGCATGCGAACACCTCGGTGACCTCGCCCGACTTGATGTCATCGAGCAGATCCTGCAGCTTGATCATGGTCTCGACCACGTCGCGCCCCTCATCCTGCGCGAGCTGGATGATGGAATTGCGAGTCACGCCGGGCAAAATGTTGCCCGTCAGCGACGGGGTTTCGAAATGGCCATCCTTGTGCACGACGAACATGTTCATGCCGCCGAGCTCTTCGAGATAGGTTTTGGTAGCCGCATCGACGAAACAGACCTGCTCGCAGCCGTTATCGATGCCGCGATATTCGCCGAGCAGAGATGCCGCGTAGTTGCCGCCGCACTTGGCGAAGCCGGTGCCGCCGGGGCCGGTACGGAACCACGTGTCCTCCACCCAGATATTCACCGGCTTGACGCCACCGGGAAAATACGGGCCAGAGGGCGAAGCGATCACGCAGTAGTCGACTTCTTCAGGCGCACGCACGCCGAGGAAAGGCTCGGATGCGAACATGAAGGGACGCATGTACAGCGTGTATTCGCGCCGAGTCGGCACCCAGGCAGCATCGCGCCTGACCAGCGCGGCGACCGAGCCCAAGAAGTCGTCCACCGGAAGCTCGGGCAGATAGAGCCGCTTGGATGAGTTGCGGAAACGGTTGGCGTTCGCATCCGGGCGGAACAGCCACACCGAGCCGTCATCGTGGTGATATGCCTTGAGTCCCTCAAAACACTCCTGCGCATAGTGCAGCACCGAGGCGCCTGGATCCATTTTCAGCGGCGCATACGGCTCGACCCGGCGATCCGACCACCCTTCGCCCTTCGTCCACGACATGTGGGTCATATTATCGGAGAACACCTGGCCGAAAGCAGGCTTATCCGTCAGTTCCTTGCGCTTGGCATCAGTCGCGGGATTGTCGTTGGGCAGCACCTCGAACGGCTCGGCAAGTGCGGTCAAGGCCGCGGGATCATGATGATTGTTTTCGCTCATTGTTTAACTTCTTCTTCGTTTTCATCATATTCACAGATACAGGTCTGGCACGTCGGCGCTTTTGGCGCAGCGCTGGCACTTATTGTAGCCGCACCGCTCCACAGCGCGGCTGCGGGCGGTTCACATTATGACATTGCCCATGGTTTTCCTGCTGAATCGCAATGAGGGGCCCGCATGCGCATGCGGGCCCCTCATTGCGATTCAGTCTGGTGTACAGCTTGTTTCAACTAGGTATTTCAGCGGGTTCCCTTCCCTGCATCATATCGCCAAGGCTCCCGGCACCGAATCAACGAATCCGATCTCACTCACTCGGCCGGCTCGGCGGCGGCGTCGGCATCGGCAGCGGCCGGCTCGGCGACAGCGGGTTCGGCGGCGGCAGTGGCCTCCGAAGCGTCCTCAGGCACCTCGACGGTGACGACGGATTCCTCGCTATTGGTGCTGGCATCCAATTCAGCGCCTTCGGGCAGCACGATGTCCTTGGCGAACACCTTGGTGCCGTCGGTCATGCCTTCGACGTTCACCACAATGCGCTCAGGAAGGTTGGAGACGTCGGCGCGCACGGTGAGCTCCTGGATGTCGACGAATGCGACGGCCGCGCCCTTCGGCGTGCCTTCGACGAAGACCGGTACAGAGACCTCGATCTTCTCGCCGGCCTTGACCTCGTAGAAATCGATGTGCTCGATGATGCGCTTGACAGGGTTGCGCTGCACGTCCTTGACGACGGCCATCTTGGAGTCGTCGGCGAACTTGATCGTGAACAGCGCGTTCGTGCGGCGCAGCGCCAGCGTGGTTTCGCGCATCGGCAGCTTGACGAAGACGGGCTGCGCGCCGCCCGCGTAAATGGTCGCAGGGATCTGCTGCGCGACGCGCATGCGCCGGGCGACGCCCTTGCCGAATTCGTTGCGGACTTCGCCCTGAAGTGTGATGGTGTCTGCCATGGTGGTCTCCTTGTATATTCGTACCGTTTTCTGCCCGCTCTGCGCGTCGATGCGCCGAGACGCGGCACCTTGAAAGGCGCAGCCCCACCAGCCCAGTCGATTACGGAATCCGCGATTCCCTCGCCAAAGCACGACGCGCAAGCCAATGCGCGCCAAAAGCAACAGGCACCAGTATAGTGCAACAGCGGACATTGCGCTTGCCTATGGCATCCGGGCTTCCGCATCACGCCACCTGTTCTGTCGATACCGTCCACTCGATACCATGGAGCTGTAAGTCAGCGGGCGGAACGCAATGCGTTGGTCATCGTTTGGGAGGCATCATGCCGCAGCAGGGTCAGGGCAACAGGCTACGACTGGGCACGACCGCAGCCGTGAGCGCGGCGACGGCAGCGGCGCTGGGAGCCGGGCTGACTTATCTGGCTGCAGACCACCTGTTCAGGTTCGCGTTGGACACCAAGTCACGTTTCTCAATGTTCACGATGGCCAAGGATCATCACGCCTCCGGGCCTATACATCTGGACGCACAGGAGGAACGCAAGGCAGCGCAATGGTTCGAGGGATCGAAACACGACGTTTCGGTCACGAACCCGGAAGGCCTGCGCCTGCACGCGTGGTCCTTCGATCCCGATTGCGCCCACCCGAAGCCGCATCGCTATGCCATATGCTGCCATGGCTTCGGCGGCGGGCCTGAAGAGATGGCAAAGTACGCGCACCGCTTCGCGCGCATGGGCTTCGCAGTGCTGGTTCCGGCCAGCCGCGGACAAGAACTGAGCGACGGACGCTACATCGGCATGGGATGGCTCGAACGCAAGGACCTTGCGCAATGGATCCGCTGCATCGCCGATATGGACGTCGAGGCGCGCATCCTGCTCGATGGCGTTTCGATGGGCGCTGCCACCGTGATGATGGCATGCGGCGAGGAGAGCTTGCCGCATGGCGTGGTGGCGGCGATCGCCGACTGCGGATATGCAAGCGCGTGGGATCAATTCATGTTCAACGCGAAATCGCTGTATCACCTGCCGCGCTGGGTCGCCGCGCCGATCGTGCAAGTCATGAGCCTGATCGCCCGGCACCGGGCCGGTTATTCCTTCCGCCAGGCGTCGTGCGTCCGGCAGGTGGAGCATGCGAGCATCCCGATGCTCTTCATTCACGGCGGGGCTGACGACTTCGTCTCCCCTGCATCGCTTGGCCGCGTCTTCCACGCCTGCGCAAGCTGTCAGAAGGAACGCCTGCTGATCCCGAACGCCGGTCATGCCTTGGGTGCCAGTGCCGATCCGGCCATGTATTGGTCACGCGTGAACGGATTCGTGAAGCCGCTGTTCGGTTTGTGAACGGAGGTTGCAAGCGCCCTGCTGACTCACGTCTACCTGCATACATGGCAGTTCCTACGCTACCGTAAGGTGACAGGGGTGGACGGGAGCGATTAGTATCGCATAGAGAACGTCACGGCAGCGGCTGCCTTCTGACGATGGATATCGCATGCATGGGCCGCTTTGTGGCAGGACGACGAAGGCTGAAGGCCAAGGAGCACTACGTGTCTGTTATCAACTCGATTCAAGAACAAGCCCTGAAACTCACCCGCAAAGCACTCAGCCTCAGCGCAGGCTTCACCCACCCCACCAGCGACGACACGCCTGAAATCACCGATTATGTCAAGCCCGAGGACATCTCCGCGCAGAACGAGGCCAGGGATCTGCCTCACACCGACGAATGGCGGCCGGGCTACCCGACCACAACGTTCATCGACCCGAGCAACGGTCTGTTGACCGCGGCTACGGCCGGCATCAATCCGATCGACGAAGGCATGTCCGTATACGACTTGTACGCCGAGCGCGCCGCACGACGCGGCGACGATCCACTGTATACGTTTAAATCCGGCGACGCCTGGATCAGCAAAACCGCCAATGAATTCCTCGCCCAGGTGCGCGAAGTGGCCAAAGGCCTCCTCCATTACGGTCTGAAGAAGGGCGATGGCGTTGCCTTCATGTGCCGCACCTCATATGAATGGGATGTGACCGACGCTGCGGTGCTGGCCTGCGGCGGCGTGCTCGCCACGATCTATGACACCGATTCGGCCGAGCAGATCCGCAATATCGTCAACAATTCGGACGCTCGGCTGCTCATCGTCGAAACTACCGAAATGCGCGACAAGGCCGACGGCGCCATCGAGGACTGCCCGACGCTCGAAGACATCATCTGCATCGAAACCGGCGGGCTTGACGAACTGCAGGCCTACGGCGCCGGCATCGATGACGCCACGTTGGACAGGCGCATCGATTCGATCAAGAAAACCGACTTGTGCTCGATCGTGTACACTTCCGGTTCGACGGCCTCGCCCAAAGGCGTGGAGATGACGCACGAGCACTATTGCACGACCGCGCTGGCACTGTGTGCATACATGCCCGAACTGCTCGCCGACCGCGGTAATTCCGTGCTGCTGTTCCTGCCGCAGGCGCATACCTTCGCACGCGCCATCAATTACATCGTCGCAGCGAGCGATATGCGCATCTACATCGCGCGTGGCATCTCTACGCTCATCGCCGACTTGCAAGTCGCCAAGCCATCGATCATGATCGTGGTTCCCCGCGTACTCGAGAAGGTCTACAATGCGGCTTCGCAGAAGGCCGGAACCGGCGTCAAAGGCATGGCATTCGCCTCAGCCGTAGTCGCCGCTCAGCGCTATATGAAAGAGCTGAGCGCCAAAGGCAAGGCCGGCACGGCGCTGAAATTGCGTCGGGCAGCCTTCGATCCTGCGGTCTACCGTCCCCTGCGCGAAGTGCTTGGCGGTCGCTCCAAATGGATCGTCGCCGGCGGCGCGCCCCTCGATCCTCAGCTGCTCGCCTTCTTCCGCGGCGCCGACGTGCCGGCCTACGAAGGCTACGGGTTGACTGAAACCACCGCGCCGTGCGCCTTCAATCCGCTCGGCACGCCCTATCATGAGGGTTCGGTAGGCATCCCATTTCCTGGCTTCTCCGTGCGCATCGCCAGCGACGGCGAGATCCAGGTGCGTGGCGTCGGCGTATTCCCTCGGTACCACAAGAATGACGAGGCAACCGAAACCGCCTTCACCCCAGACGGATGGTATGCCACCGGCGACTTGGGCCATTTAAGCGATGACGGATTCCTGACCATCACCGGGCGCAAGAAGGATCTCATCATCACCGCTGGCGGCAAGAACGTGGCCCCCGGCCCCATCGAAGAGGTGATCCAGCGCTGCTCCTTCGTCTCCCAGGCGCTCGTGCTCGGCGACAAGCGTCCGTTCATCTCCGCTCTGATCACCATGGACGAGGATTCGCTGCGCATGTGGCTGGAGTCCAAGGGCTTGGACCGGAATATGCCTTTGGAGCAAGCGGCCAGCAACGCCGCGGTGCGCGCCGAAGTCCAAAACTACGTGGATCTGGCCAACGAAGGCGTCTCCCGCGCCGAATCCGTGCGCAAATTCATCATCCTGCCCGAGGAATTCACTCAGGACAACGGCCTGCTCACCGCCTCGATGAAAGTCATCCGGCCCAAAGTGGTGCGCCGCTACGCCGCCCTGCTCAACACGCAGATGTACACCAGGCGCAAGTAATAATCAATGTTCCCTCCTGGGATCGGCTTCGCCTGACCGGCTGCAACAGCACAAGCCGTTTATGCATCACGAGTTTCCCCGCAGGCTCCGTAATCATGCGGGAGTTGTGATGCGTGGAGGGCAGTGGGCACGATCCATGGGAACGGGGCGCGGACGCCGTGCATGGGCCGGGTACACGGGCGTATGCGCGACAACGGAAACAGACTCTAGAAACCGAGCTTTTCCAGCTGCTTGGGATCGGACTGCCAGCCTTTGGCAACTTTGACCTGCATGTCGAGGCGTGATTTCTGCCCGACGATACGGTTGACCGGGGTGCGCAAGCACTTGCGCACCCGCACGAGATGCTCGGCCCGGTGACCGATGATAATGGGTTTCTGCGAGTCTCGCTCGACGTAGATCGAAACGATGACGTGCGCCTTGCCATCAGCTGCCACGCCGAGCCGGGCCTCGGGGCTGTCGGGGTATTCGATCGAATCAACGACGACGGCCAGCGAATGCGGCAGCTCGTCGTCCAACTCTTCCAGGAATGCGCCACGCACGAGTTCGGCTATGGTGTCCTCAGGGCTTTCTTCGCTGATCTGATCATCCGGATACATCTGGGGGCCCTCGGCCATATGGTCGATGAGCACCTGCCTGACCTCGTCGAGATTGTCGCGGTCGAGCGCGCTGACCGGTACGAGCGCGGTGGAATCGGCGAACTCGTCGATTTCGATGAGCTTGGAAACCAATTGCTGCGGGCCCAACGTGTCGATTTTGGTGACGATGGCGATCATCGGCACCTTCCACTTGATGCCGCCGTCATCGCGCTCGACCCCGAATTGGCCGCGCAGCCGGCTCAGAATACGCCTGTCGCCCGCGCCGATCTCTTGGTCAGCAGGCAGCAGGAAGGCGATTTCGTCCACGTCGCTCAGCGATTCGTCGACCACATCGTTGAGCCGTTGGCCCAACAGCGTGCGCGGGCGATGGATGCCCGGCGTATCGACCAGCACCAGCTGCGCGTTCGGCGTCGTCAGGATGCCACGGATCGCCTTGCGTGTGGTTTCAGGCCGCGACGAGGCGATGGCGATCTGCGTGCCGAGCAGCGCATTGATCAATGTGGATTTGCCCACGTTCGGCCTGCCAACGACGGCCACGAAACCGGACCGGTAGGCCTCGCCCTGCGCCGTCGCCTCGTCTTCGCCGGCTGTTGCGTTGCTGGCCGTCGTCTCATCATGCTCGCTCATGTTGTTCCCTGCCGTGTCCTTGCTGTGTTGCTTCGTCATTATGATTATCGGTGTTCTGCGTTTCGTGCCGTGACGCCGGGGATGTCGCCGGTTCATTTTGCGCGTCCATTGATTCGCTGACTGGCTCCACGAGCACCGTGGACACCTTCTTGCGCCGTCCTGCGGAATCGACTGCGGTAAGCTGCAGACCGCGTGTGATCGCGCTCATGCCAACGATCGGCACGCGGCCGAGCAGCGTGGTCAGCAGTCCATAGACCGTATCGACATCGTCCTCATCGATATCGACTTCGAAGATCTCTTCCAGATCGGCGATCGGCGTGCGCGCCGGCATGCGCCACGTGCGTTCCCCGATCCGCTCCGGCTCGCTGTGCTGGGTGCGATCATGCTCATCTTCCAATTCGCCCACGATCTGCTCGAGCGCATCTTCGATCGTCACCAATCCGGCGATGCCTCCGTATTCGTCGACCACCATCGCCACATGCTGACGGGTGCGCTGCATCTCGTGGAACAGGTCGTCGACAGGCTTGGATTCGGGCACAAGCATCGGCTGGCGGCATAT
This sequence comes from Bifidobacterium sp., assembly GCF_022640935.1. Lineage (GTDB taxonomy): Bacteria > Actinomycetota > Actinomycetes > Actinomycetales > Bifidobacteriaceae > Bifidobacterium. The sequence continues at coordinate 28,773 of NZ_JALCCV010000002.1, read as the reverse complement.
CGTTGCGACGCTGCGCGTGCCCGCGGCCGGATTGAACGCCGTGGCCCGCACCGCGTCCTTGAGATACACGATGCCCACCAGATCGTCCACATCCTCACCGATGACCGGAACGCGCGAGAAGCCGGAGCGGGTGCACAGTTTGAGCAGATCCTCAAGCGAAGACTTGTGGTCGATGCAGATCATATCGGTGCGCGGCACCATGATCTCGCGCGTAAGTGTATCCGACAGGGTGAGCACATTGCGCAGCATTTCGGAGACTTCCGGGTCGAAGTCATTGGATTCCACAAGCCGGTCAATAGCCGCGCGACCCTGCTCATGCTGGATCTTCTCCAGTTCCTCGTCATCTGAGAGTTCGGATTCGCGACCCCGGCGCTTGGAGCTTTGTCGGCCGCCCACCCGTGCGAAGGGCGTGACCGCCACGGCGAAAGACACCAATTTAGCGCGTCCCAGCATGATATCGACCGGCTTGGAGACCCCTGCGGCCCTCGGCCGTACAAGAATTGAAACGACGGCGACCGTCAGCGCGAACACAGCGCCGATGAGCAGCTGCTCCCAGAGCACGGCGCCGAACTGCGAGGCGATGCTGCTGACGAGCACGCCATCGAATACGTTGCAGGCGATGCGGAAGAACGCACATGATCCGGCCGTGGCGAAGCGGTCGGCGATCAGGCGCTGAACCGTATGGATTCTCGCGATCTTCCTCAGACGCGTGAAACGGCTGGTTTCAGTATCGGTCTGCACCTCGAAGATCAGATTGTTCAGGCTCGCGCGCGTTACCCGGCCTACTGCAGCCTCGGCAGCAGCCATGGAGAGCGAAAGCCACACCAACAGCATCGCGACCGCAGCAAGCAGCACGACCAGCAGCAGCGAATTCGGATCAAGAACGGCCATGATCAACTGTCTTCCTGCTTGCCGACCTCAGGGTGGGCTTGTACGGCATCATAGCTGGCCAAAGCATCGGCCGACCCTTCCGGAAGGGTCGCCTGGCCGATCGACTCGCCTCGCGCCGCCATGAACGTGAGCAATAATTGGCGCTGCAACGCGAACATCTGCCGTTCCTGGTCCGGGGTGACGTGGTCGTAGCCAAGCAGGTGCAACGTGCCGTGGATGGTCAGCAGCAGCATCTCCTGCATCGTGCCGTGGCCTGCCGCCGCGGCCTGCTGGGCCGCGACCCACGGGCAGATGACGATATCGCCCAGAACCCCCTCCATGACGGTTTTGCCATCACCGGGGCGCAGCTCATCCATAGGGAAGCTCATGACGTCGGTCGGCCCTTCGAGACTCATCCACCGCTCGTGCAGACGCGCGATCGGGTCAGGATCGACGAAGAGGATCGTGAGGTCGGACTGCGTGCTCACGCGCATCTGGTCCATGACCCACAACCCCAGTTCGGAGAAGACCTTGGCATCGAACTGCCAGATGGTCTCGTTGTTGACTTCGACGCTCATCGCGTTCCCTTCGTGCTGTCTTTGGCGCCATTGTGCGCAGCAGCATTGTTTCCGGCGCCGTTGCCCTCGGCATCGTTGCGTTGTGCGAAACCGTCATTCGTGCCAGCTGCCTTATTCGTGTCGTCCGCGTTCTTCGCAATGCCCCGCCGCGCGAGGCTGTATCCGCCGCCTTTGCCCGCATGGCGGTCGTAGGCCTCGACGATGCGCCCCACCAGGGCATGGCGCACCACATCGCTCGAATCGAGATGCACGAAGGCGATATCGTCGATGCCGCCAAGCACCGGCTCGATCGTGGCCAACCCGGAACGTGGGACGGCCAGATCGATCTGCGTGACATCGCCGGTGATCACCATCGTCGTGTTGAAGCCAAGCCGCGTCAGGAACATCTTCATCTGCTGTTCGGTCGTGTTCTGCGCCTCGTCGAGAATCACGAAGGCGTCGTTGAGCGTACGGCCGCGCATATAGGCCAACGGCGCGACCTCGATCGTGCCGTCGTCCATGTAGCGCTTGAGCTGCGCGGCACCGAGCATGTCGGACAGCGCGTCATACAGCGGCCGCAGATATGGATCGACCTTCTCGTTCAGAGTGCCGGGCAGGAACCCCAAGCTCTCCCCCGCCTCGACCGCAGGCCTCGTCAGCACGATGCGGCGCACGCGTCTGTCTTGGAATGCCCGCACGGCCTTGGCCACGGCGAGATAGGTCTTGCCGGTGCCGGCCGGGCCGATTCCAAAGGTGATGACATGCGATTCGATGGCATTGACGTAGCGGATCTGCCCAGGGGTCTTGGCGCGGATGGGCACATTGGACGCGTAGGTGATCACGCCCGGGATCCGCGGCCTGCCAGCTGCGCTCCCGCCCTCATGATGCGAGAGCCGCGCCATCCGGGCCTGTTGCGCGGCGGTGGCGGCAGACAGCGTGCGGGAAGCTGCGCTGTCGGAGGCGAACACGGTTTCGCGGGCGCGCACATGGTTGCGCAGCACGTCGCGTTCGAGCATGCGGCGCACGGCGTCGGCGTCCAATGGCGCGGTGTATGCCGCCTGGATGATCGTCTCGACGACGTTCTGCGCCTTGTCGGCATCGCCCTGCGCATGCTTGGAGCGCGACAGGATGGCGACGCGGTTGCCGCGCACGACGAACGTCAGCTCGGGAAAGGCGTTTTCGACCTCACGGATGACCTCGTCGACCGGTCCGAATACAGCGACCGGATCGAGATCGCCGGGAATCGTGATGGTTCGTGTCGTAGTAGCCAATGAACTCCTACTCGCTCAGTACTTCGCCGGTGAGCACATGGGCGTGCACATGGAACACTGATTGCCCGGCGTCCCGGCCGGTGTTGAATACCAAACGGAATTCCCCGTGAAATGTCTTGTCGGCGATGCCTTGCGCCACCTCGACCATATGCGTCAGTTGCGCAGGGTCGTTCTTGGCCAGCTCGGCGATATTGCCGTAATGCTTGCGCGGGATGATCAGCACATGGACTTTGGCTTTGGGATTGATGTCTTTGAACGCGTACGTGGTCTCGTCTTCATACACGGCTTCGCTGGGGATCCGCCCTGCTGCTATCGCACAGAACAGGCAATCGTCAGATGCGCTCATCATGCTCCTTCTCGGACGTTCGAATATCGTATGCGCCCGGCTCCATGATATTGCCTCGCGCGGATAAGTACCCTGGGATGCGATGTCGGGTTGATTGCGGAGCAACAAGGCGAAACAGCATATCGCAGCCCTGCTTGAAACCAGCTATTCGAAAACGACTACGCGAAACGTCCCAGCGCCCTGGACAGCAGAGCCAGCGCCACCGGGCCTGCGCTCGAAGCCCGCATGATCGTCGATCCCAGGACGCATACCTGGGCTCCGGCGCCCGCGAACTGCGTGATCTCACGCTCGCTGATGCCGCCCTCGGGCCCGACAACCACGGAAATCGTGCGTTCTCGGCCGTCTGCGAGGCAACGTTGGGCCAGCGCCGAAACACGCTCCTCGATATCGCCCCATGTCGTGGTGGCGTCCTGATGCAGCACGATGACCAGATCGCCATGCACGCTGGCGCGCCTGCACATGGCCAGCACCTGCTTGCTGGACGAGCACGGGCCGAGCTCAGGCACCCAGGCGCGTCGCGATTGCTCCGTGGCGGCGCCGAGCGTCTGCCGCCACTTCCTGTCGCTGCGCCCTTCCTTCCACTTGGCGATGGAACGTTCGGCCTGCCAGGGGATCACCCCGTCGACGCCGATCTGGGTGGCCATATCGATAGCCTGCTCGTCACGGCCGGTCTTCGCCAATGCCTGGATCAAGGCGAGCCGTGTCGTGGGCCGCGGCTCCCGCCCCACCTCGTTGACCCGGGCGATGCCCTGCGCCGGATCGACCAGCGTCGCACGCACCCGCAGCCCGCTGCCGTCGCTGAGCTGCAGGGCGTCGCCGCCGCGCAGACGCATGACTTGGACGGCGTGTCGTCTGACAGTATCAGGCAGTGTGAGATTCCAGCCGGCATGCAGCTCGTCGCTGGTCAAAGGGGTGTTCTCGCGTATGGTATCAAGCACGAACAGAGGGTCGGTCATGCGTTCTAGGCTACAACAGGGAATTATCGCGCCTTGCCCGATTGACATATTTCTTTCTCGATGGTTTTACCGTTTTAACGGCAATCTGTCCCGACTGCAAAACTTGAAATACTCGCAAACACAACCCTCAGGACCCTGAGCAGGTCCTCACCTCGCCTGCGGAGAGCCCACGGACTCTTCGTGTAACGGCTCGACACACCCGTGGCCGTGCGAACAAAAAGTGATATAGTTCTACACGTTGCCTATAGCAATCTGTCCGGGTGGCGGAATGGTAGACGCGCTAGCTTGAGGTGCTAGTGCCTAATTTATACAGGCGTACGGGTTCAACTCCCGTTCCGGACACCGCTTCGAAAAATACGTTAAAACCCTTGGGAAACCAAGGGTTTTTGCATATCGCGCGGCCTCCGCTGCCATCGGCTGCACCACGGCTCCCGGCGGGAGAACAACGACGAAAAGCAGCAGAAAGGCTCCACATGCGTTTCATAGCCCTTGATTCGGTCGATGACGAACGTGTCGCGGCCTATACGAATCTCACCGAGCTGCAGCTGCGCAACCGTCTCGAACCGGAAAAGGGACTGTTCATCGCCGAATCCCCCAAAGTCATAGACCGGGCGTTGGCCGCTGGCCGCGAGCCGATGTCTCTGCTTGTCGAAGAGCCATGGATCGAAGGCATGGCTTCGACTTTCGCCGTGGTCGATCAGTGCTGGGGCGCGAATATCCCCGTGTACGTCGCTTCGCCGGCGCAGTTGAAACGGTTGACCGGGTACCGTCTGCACCGTGGTGCGCTTTCGGCGATGCGTCGCTGGCCGCTTCCCAGCGTCGCCGAAGTCTGTGAAGGCGCGCATCGAATCGCCGTCATGGAGAATATCGTCGACCATACCAATGTCGGCGCGCTGATGCGCTCCGCGGCCGCGCTCGATGTGGACGCGGTGCTCGTGACGCCTTCCTGCGGGGACCCGCTCTACCGCCGCGCCGCACGGGTATCCATGGGCACCGTCTTCCAGATTCCGTGGACTCGCATCGGCGGAGACAACAGCCATTACTGGCCCGTGCAAGGCATGGCCGAGCTGCGCGATCTCGGCTTCACCACGGTCGCCATGGCGCTTGACGACGATTCGATCAGTCTGGCCGAGCTGACCCGGAGACTGGCCTCAACTTCATGGGAACCGAATCATATCGACAAGCTCGCGCTGATCTTCGGCACCGAAGGCGACGGGCTGTCGCACCGAACGATCTCCAGTGCCGATCTGACCGTCAGTATCCCCATGAGCCACGATGTGGACAGCCTCAATGTGGCCGCCTCCAGCGCCGTCGCCTTCTATGCGACCCGTCGCCGCGCAGATGCGGTAGACAAAATGTGAGATTCGCTGCATTAGCCCGTTTTCTGTGAGACTCGCCCGGCGGATTGTCTTGCGTGTCGGGACTTATGTGCGATTATGGACACATCACAGGTTTGCGAGGAAGCAAATCTGCATACGCCCAACGGTGTCGCGAGACGCTCTAGGAGAGGAGTCCAGATGGCGAAGAGTCCTAAGATTCTGTCCATAGTGTTGGCGGGTGGCGAGGGGACCCGCCTCATGCCTTTGACGCGGGACCGGGCGAAGCCGGCCGTTCCGTTCGGCGGCGTGTTCCGCCTGATCGATTTCCCGCTGAGCAATCTGGTCAATTCGGGATATTCGAAAACCATTGTGCTCACCCAGTACAAGTCGCATTCACTGGACCGCCATATCTCGCGCGTCTGGCGCTTCTCGCCGCTGATGGACGAATATGTTTCGCCAGTCCCCGCGCAGCAGCGCCTCGGCAAGCACTGGTATCTGGGTTCCGCAGACGCCATCTACCAGACTGTGAACATCATCGAGGATGAGCGACCGGATATCGTCGTCATTGTCGGCGCCGACCACGTCTACCGCATGGATTACGAGCAGATGGTGCGCCAGCACATCGAATCCGGCGCGGAGTTCACGGTGGCCGGCATCCGCCAGCAGATCAGCCAGTCGGACCAGTTCGGCGTGATCGAAGTGGATCCCGAGCATCCCAAGACGATCAAAAGCTTCCAGGAGAAGCCGAAGACCACGTCGGGACTGCCGGACGCCCCCGACCAGATCCTCGCCTCGATGGGCAATTATGTGGCGAACACCGATGCGCTGTTCGCGGCTTTGTCCCTGGATGAGAAGGCCGACAACACCAAGCACGACATGGGCGGGGACATCGCGCCCTACTTCGCCTCGCGCAACGAGGCCGGCGTCTACGACTTCAATTCGAATGAAGTGCCGGGCGCCACGCCCACCGATCACGCCTATTGGCGCGATGTGGGCACGATCAAGCAGTTCTATGATGCGCATATGGATTTGATCGCATACACGCCCGAGTTCAATCTGTACAACCAGGACTGGCCGATCTACACGATGTCAGGCAATTTGCCGCCGGCCAAATTCGTGCACGCCGGCCGCGATCGGCTCGGTCATGCCACCGATTCGATCGTCTCGAACGGCGTCATCGTATCGGGCGGCGAAGTGCACCATTCCGTGCTCTCCCCCGCCGTGCGCATTCATTCGTGGGCCCAGGTCGTAGATTCGATCCTCTTCGACGGCGTGGTCATCAATCGCCGCGCCCGCGTTTACAAGGCGATCCTCGACAAAAACGTCGTACTCACCGAGAACTCCACAGTCGGCATCGACACGGAGCATGATCTTGCGCGCGGGTTCACGGTAACCGCCGACGGCATAACAGTAGTGCCCAAAGGCACCATTGTCGACGACTGAGACCCCTTGTGCTTGAGGCTGATCAGTATTTCGGCATGTTCTCCAAGTTGAAGCCTATGGCCGCGAGCTGGTCGCGGCCTTCCGGCGTTATCTTGTCAAGCGTCCACAGTGGATCCCATGTCCAGTCGATGCGGAATTCCTCGACCAGCCCGGCCAAAGTGCTCGCGCATTCGTCCTCGATCAGATCGGTGAGCGGGCAGGCCGGGGTCGTCAGCGTCATAGTGATGATGGCGCGGCCCAGCTCATCGACCTCGATGCCGTAGACCAGTCCAAGATCAATCACGTCAATGCCCAGTTCCGGGTCGATGACCTGATGCATAGCCTCTTTAATGTCGGACGCCGTCGCCCTGCCGATGTCGTCCACGGCTTTGAGCGCGATTCCGTCGGCGGGCCCCTCAGCATCATCGTTGCAACCGCATTGGCCACTGCCGCCGCAGCAATCGCCCGCGCGATCGCCTTCAGCCGGTTGTTTGTTCGATGCCGCGCCGGCTTCGGTCAGCGTCGCGGCCAGCTGGGGGTTGGCGTAGACCTGCCGCGCGGTTTTCTCATCGCCGACAGCGCGGTTGATCGAATCGAATATCGTCGATTGCGGCTCGGGGACGAGATTGCCCTGTTCACTCATATCGTGTCCTTTGTTCGCTATGCTCAATTGTTTTCGCCATCTTCGGTTCTTTCACCACCGTAAAGTCGCCGCCGTCACATTGCCACTGTGGGTTCGCTTACCCGCAACCGCCTCTTATGCCCGCGCAGCCAGCGCCTTGGCCAGCGAGTCTTTGAGCCCTTCCCAGCCCAGCAGCGCGCATTTGATGCGCATGGGGTATTTCGATGCGCCTTGGAACACCACTGCGTCGCCCAAGGCCTCGTCGTCCTCGTCGTTGTCAAGACCAGCCCCGCGCGATTGCATGAGGCGGTGGAAAATGGCGAACAGCCGCATAGCCTCGTCCACCGTTTTACCGTTGACCAAGTCGGTCATCACCGACAGGCTCGCCTGCGAGATGGAGCAGCCCTGGCCGTCCCACACCAGCCGTTCGATGCGTCGCGGATCATCCTTGCCGATTTCGACATGGACGGTGACCTCGTCGCCGCAGGTCGGGTTGAACTGGTGAGATTCGCCAGGCGTGCAATATGCATGGTTCGCGCGCAGCGTGGTGTCGCCTTGGTTCGCAGCTGTCGCCTCGCCTGGCTCTCGGGAGAGGTCTTGCGCGAAATGCTCCCTGCCATGCGGGTTTCGAGCCGCATCGAGGATGACCTCTTGGTACATCTGCTCAAGCTCGTTGTCACTCATGCCGAAATCGCTCATATCGTTGCCCTCGTACCGTCGTTCATATCACAACCGGCTATTTCACATGCGTCATTCGCATGCATCATAGGATGGCATGAGGCCTGCCGCCTTATGCGCCGTTCTGCGCCGTCGCCGGTCCTGTCAGCGCCTGCCACAATCACAACCCTTCACAGCCCGAAGAATGTGCGCACATGACCAGCAGCTGCAAGCAGCGCCCTCGTGTCTTCGAGGCTGGTGTAAACGCCGGTGGACGCGCGATTGGACGCATACAACCCGAAATGCCGGTGCACGGGCTGCGCGCAATGATGGCCCACGCGGATGGCTATGCCCTGCGCATCGATGAATTGCCCGACGTCATGCGGGTGCACGCCGGCGACATCGAACGCCACCGTGCCGATACGATCATGGTTGTCACGCGGCCCGAGGATGCGTATGCCGTCGATATCGCCGAGCTTGAGCAGCTCCCCGGCTATCGCATGCTCATGCGCCGCGATGTTCTCCATGCCGATCGCACGCATCCAGTCCGCGGCGACACCGGCCGCGACGACCTGCGCGACCGGCTGTGTGCCAGCTTCGAATCGTGCGGGCGGCTCCATGTATTGCGCTGGCTGATCCAGCCAAGCCAATTCGACCATCGAACCTCCGAAGGACGCCGGCGGCAAAGCCTCCAGCAGTTCGCGACGGCCATAGAGGAAGCCGACGCCGGTGGGTCCGTACATCTTATGGGCGCTCCATGCGGCGAAGTCCACATCAAGCGCATGGAAATCAACCGGCAGATGCGGTACGGACTGGCAGGCGTCCAGCACGAACACGGCACCGACCTCGTGCGCCCGCGCGACGATCGGCGCCAGATCGGTCACCGCGCCAGTCACATTCGATATATGCGTAATGGCGACGACTTTCGTGCGCGGCGTGATCACTTCGTCCGCCCTATCAGCTTGGATACGGCCGTCCTCGCTCAGGTCGAACCAGCGCAACATCGCCCCGGTGCGCGCAGCCAGCTCCTGGAACGGCAGCAGCACCGAATGGTGCTCGGCTTTGGAGACCACGATCTCGTCGCCGGGCTTGAGCGCGAAGCGTCGCGCCGCCGCTCCCCCACGTCCCAAGGACGCATTGCCGAAGGCGGTGGCGAGCAGATTGAGACTGGCCGTGGCGCCCGCAGTGACTACGATCTCCTCATGACCTTCCCCGAAGTCGGCGCCGACCAGTTTGGCGACCTTGGCGCGCGCGGTTTCGAATGCCTCGGTGCTGCGGGCGGCAAGCTCATGCGCCCCGCGGTGCACGCCGGCGTTGATGGTGCGGTAGAACTCGTCCTCCGCGTCGATCACCACCCGTGGCTTTTGCGACGTGGCCGCCGAATCCAAATACACGAGCGGATGCCCGTGGATGCTCTGATCCAGAATCGGAAACTCGTCGCGAATAGCCTCAAAATCAGCCATCATCTTCTCCTCGCCACCACCACACGCTGAAACGTCTGTTGCCAGCCTATGCAACCCGCCCCCACATGTAAAGACCTTCACTCGAACAGCGAAGAACAACTTACCTAATGGCGGCGCAAACTACTTCCGCGCTCAAAAAACACAACTGCCGAAAAGATTTCTGTCACCAGCGGATTGTGCAGATCTGTGTTGTTCAGGCGTAGGCTTGTCCTAACGGCCCTGGGTATCCAGAACAACATAGATATCCGCCCAATCCCCGACAACACAGGAACCCTAGGCCAAAGCGGACTCGGAATCTGAGCCTTCCGGCAGATACTGATCGTACCCGGATTCCTCAAGCTCGTCGGCCAGCTCGGGCCCTCCGGTCTTGACGAAGCGGCCGTTGGCGAACACGTGCACGATATCGGGCTTGATATAGCGCAGGATGCGCGTGTAATGCGTCACCATGAGGATGCCCAGTCCCGTGTTGTCTTTGGCGCGATTGACGCCTTCGGACACGATGCGCAGGGCGTCGACGTCAAGGCCGGAGTCAGTTTCGTCCAGCACCGCGAACTTGGGCTTCAGGAGCTCGAGCTGGAGGACTTCGGCACGTTTCTTCTCGCCGCCGGAGAAGCCCTCGTTCACCGAACGCGAGGCGAACTTCGGGTCCATGCGCAGCCGTTTCATGGCCCCGTTCAGCTCTTTGCTCCAAGCGCGGATCGCCGGCGCCTTGCCGTCGATCTCCGTCTTTGCGGTGCGCAGGAAGTTGGTCATCGACACGCCCGGCACCTCGACCGGGTACTGCATGGCCAGGAACAGCCCGGCGTGCGCCCGTTCGTCGGCAGTCATTTTGAGCAGATCCTGCCCATCGAGTAGCGCCTGGCCCGAATCGACGATGTACTTGGGGTGGCCTGCCAGCGTGTAAGCCAGCGTCGACTTTCCCGAGCCGTTGGGACCCATGATCGCGTGGGTCTCGCCGGAGTTGACGGTCAGGCTTGCGCCTTTGAGAATCTGTTTGCGGCCTTCCTTGGTTTCCACGGAAGCGTAGAGATCCTTGATTTCGAGTGTTGCCATTGTTATTTCTCCTCCAGTACGTCCTGCATAGCGCCGCTCTCTCCTCGAGACAGCCGACGGTCGATCACGGTCATGAGATGTTCGGATATCGCGGGCACGCCGATTTCTTCGACGAGTTCGCCGAAGAAGCCGCGCACGACCAGCTTGCGGGCGTCGGATTCGGGAATGCCGCGCGATTGCAAATAGAACAGTTCCTCATCGTCGAAGCGGCCGACCGAGCTGGCATGGCCTGCACCGATGATGTTGCCGTTTTCGATCTCCAGATTCGGCTCGGAATCAGCGACGGCGCCGGGCGTCAGAACCAGGTTGCGGTTGAGCTCGTATGAGTCGGTGCCGGGTGCGGTCGGCAGGATCAGCGCGTTGCCGACCCACGTCGAATGCGCGGCCTTGCCGTCGAGCGCACCCTTGTAAACTACGCGCGACTTGCATTCGGGGTGGTTGTGGACCACCATCGTGCGGTGCTCGATGTGCTCGCCGGGGTCGACGAAGTAAATGCCGAGCATGTTGAGGTCGCCTTCCTCGCCGCCAAAGTCCTGATCCATGCGGATGCGCACGACGTCGCCGCCCAGTGTCACGACCGAATGACGCAAGGACGCGCCTTCACCGACGTGGATGCGATGGTTGCCGATATGCTTCGAGCCCTTCTCCCATTCCTGGATGAAGGTCGCGGAGATATGCGAGTCCTTGCCGGTGGTCAGCTCGATGCCTTCGGCGAGGCGCGCCTCGCCGCCGTGTTCGACCACGATGTCGCCGTGGGATTTGTCGTCCGCGACGATCACGAGATGGAAGGCATCCAGTGCGAAATCCCGGGCCTGAATCTTGACCAGCACCGGCTTATCGAGCTCGCCGGACAGGTGCACTATGACGGCTTTCGTGCCCGAATTCCATTCCACCACTGAAGCGCGGTCGCTGGGCTTGCTCACTGTTCCTGAAGGGCTTTCTCCCAAGGCCACGGTGCTTACGCTCACATGCGATTCGTCGAGCGCGGAGCCGTCGATATTCGATACAGCGACCGTGGTATGCCCGCTGGGCTTGAAGACGCTGAAGAACTCGTCCATGCGGTCGATCGGCGTGAAGCGCCAGTCTTCCTGCTTGCGCGTCGGCATGGGGAACAAGTCGAGGTCGAATGAGCGAGGCTCCTTGTCGGCGCTCGACGGCATGGTGGCCGGCATGGCATATGGATTGCCATGATCCGCAACTGGCATGGTTACTTCCTTGACTGGCATCAGCCCACCGATCCTTCCATCTGCAGTTCCACAAGTCTGTTCAACTCCAGCGCGTATTCCATTGGCAGCTCGCGGCTGATCGGCTCTACAAAGCCACGCACGATCATGCCCATGGCTTCCTTCTCCTCGAGCCCGCGGCTCATCAGGTAGAAGAGCTGGTCTTCGGAGACCTTGGAAACCGTGGCCTCATGGGCCATCGAGACATCGTCCTCGCGCACATCCACATGTGGGTAGGTGTCGGAGCGCGAGATCTCGTCGACCAGCAGCGCATCGCACACAACGGAGGAGCTCGAGCCCTTCGCGCCCTTGATGATCTTGACGAGTCCGCGGTAAGCGGCGCGTCCGCCGGAGCGGGAGATCGATTTGGAGACGATGGTCGAGCTGGTGTGGGGCGCCAGATGGATCATTTTGGCGCCGGTGTCCTGATACTGCCCTTCGCCCGCGAAGCCCAACGACATGGTCTCCGCCTTGGCATACGGCTCCGCGAGAATGCAGGAGGGATATTTCATCGTGGCCTTGGAACCGATGTTGCCGTCGATCCACTCCATCGTGCCGCCCTCGCGCACGTAGGCGCGCTGGGTGACGAGGTTATAGACGTTGGTCGACCAATTCTGCACGGTCGTGTAGCGCACGCGGGCGCCCTTCTCCACGACAATTTCGACATTGGCCGCATGCAGCGAGTCGGTCGCGTAGATCGGCGCAGTGCAGCCTTCGACGTAATGCACGTAGGCGCCTTCGTCGGCGATGATCAGCGTGCGCTCGAACTGGCCCATATTCGGCGTATTGATGCGGAAATAGGCTTGCAGCGGGATGTCGACATGGACGCCCTTGGGCACGTATACGAACGAGCCGCCGGACCAGGCTGCCGTGTTCAGCGCGGCGAACTTGTTGTCGTCGGCCGGGATGACGGTGGCAAAGTATTTCCTGACCAATTCGGGATAATCGCGCACCGCGGTATCGGTGTCGACGAAGATGACGCCCTGTTCCTTGAGGTCCTCGCGAATCGAGTTGTAGATGACTTCGGACTCATACTGCGCGGCGACGCCGGAGACCAGGCGCTTCTTTTCCGCCTCGGGGATGCCGAGCCTGTCATAAGTGTTGCGGATGTCGTCTGGCAGGTCTTCCCAGGTCTTGGCCTGTTTGTCGAGCGGCTTGACGTAATACTTGAAGTTCTCGGCATGGAATTCCGAAAGATCCACGCCCCAGTCAGGCATGGGCTTGTCGAGGAACGCCTGATAGCCTTTCAGGCGGTAGTCGAGCATCCATTCCGGCTCTCCCTTGTCGGCGGATATGGAACGGACCACGTCCTCGTCGATGCCTTTTTTCGCGGCTTCGCCGGCGGCATCCGAATCATGCCAGCCATAGCCGTATTCGCCGAACTGATCGAGGATCTGCTCGTCTTTCTTGATTTTCTCCTCGTTGACACGTTCTCGATCAGCCACATATTGGCTCATCTCCATGTCAGACGCGGCGTTGGGTGTTTGTTTGTCAACCACCGTACGCGGCCTCCATTCCTTGGGAAAGTACCAGTGGCAAACCTAACAGAATTCAGGCCAAATTACTAGAGGGTAATTCGTGTATCGCCCAGGGAATGACGTGAGATTGCGCACACTTGTCGGTCACGCTGAGATCATGACCGACAACGCTGATTCACTTCGGCAATGCGTCTTGTCGGTATCCGGAATGTAGCGCCAATGAGGGGGTATTGGCACGAAACAGACGCTCAGGCATGCACAGTTCGCTGCAAAACCGCATACCGTAAGTGTGGCGGCACATGCGCAAAACCCCGCCGAAACGGTGTTCGGCGGGGTTTCCTGGCAACGTGCGTCAGACGCCGACTAGGCTCGCGCGCCTTCGCGTCTCAGCGTGCAGCCTGATGGTCTAGCGCGGCCTTGACCAGTCCGGCGAAGAGGGGATGCGGCTTGGTGGGGCGTGATTTGAACTCGGGATGCGCCTGAGTGCCGACGTAGAAGGGATGCACGTCCTGCGGCAGCTCGATGAATTCGGCGAGTTCGCCGTCCGGGCTCTGGCCGCTGATGCGCAGGCCGGCCTTGCGCAGACGGTCCTTGTACGCCACGTTCACTTCGTAGCGGTGGCGGTGACGTTCGGTCACATGCGTGGTGCCGTATAGCTGCGCGACCAGCGAATCTTTCTCAAGTTCAGCCGGGTAGGAGCCCAAGCGCATGGTGTGGCCCATATCGCCGTTGCCGGCAACAATGTCCTTCTGCTCCTCCATGGTGGCGATCACCGGATTCTCGCATTCGCCTTCGAACTCCGAGGAATTCGCATCCTCAAGCCCCAGGACGTGCCGCGAGTATTCGATGACCATCGTTTGCAGGCCGAGGCACAGGCCGAGTGCGGGCAGCTTGTTCTCGCGCGCGAATTTGAGCGCGCCGATCTTGCCTTCGATGCCGCGGATGCCGAAGCCGCCGGGGACCACGATGCCATCGACTCCGGCGAGCTCCTTGCGCGCGTCTTCGACCGTCTCGCACAGATCGGCGACGACCCACTTGACGTTGGCCTTCGCATAGTTGGCGAAACCGCCGGCCTTGATGGCCTCGGTGACGGAAAGATAGGCATCGGGCAGATCGATGTATTTGCCGACGATGGCGATCGTCACCTCGTGCTTGGGGTGGTGCACGCGGTCAAGCAGATTCTTCCATTCCGCCCAGTCGACGTCATGGAACGGCAGCCCCAGTTCGCGCACCACATAGGCATCGAGCCCCTCGTTGAAGAGGATCTTGGGCACGTCATAGATGCTCGGCGCATCCACGCAGTTGACCACGCCCTGCGGATCGACGTCGCACATGAGCGAGATCTTGTCCTTGATCGCCTGGTTGAGCGGACGATCCGAACGCAGCACGAGCGCGTCGGGGACGATGCCCAGCTGGCGCAGCGCCATGACGGAATGCTGGGTCGGCTTGGTTTTCAGCTCATGCGCGGCGGCGATGTACGGCACCAGCGAGACGTGGACGAACATGCAGTTCTCGCTGCCCAGATCGCGACGCACCTCACGTGCCGCCTCCATGAAGGGCTGTGATTCGATGTCGCCGACCGTGCCGCCGATTTCGGTGATGATCACGTCGACATCGTCGGAAGCCTGCGCGCGCATTCGGCTCTTGATCTCGTTGGTGATATGCGGGATGACCTGCACGCACTGGCCGAGGTACTCCCCCGCGCGCTCCTTGTTGATCACCGACTGATAGATCTGCCCGGTGGTCACATTGGCCTTCTGCGACAGGAAAACGTCGAGGAAGCGCTCATAGTGGCCGATGTCGAGATCGGTTTCCGCGCCATCCTCCGTGACATAGACCTCGCCATGCTGGAAGGGGTTCATTGTGCCCGGGTCGACATTGATGTAGGGATCGAGCTTCTGCTGCAGAACGCGAATGCCGCGACTGCGCAGCAGCCTGCCCAACGACGAGGCGGTCAGGCCTTTGCCAAGTGAGGAAACAACGCCTCCGGTGACGAAAATATGCTTGGTGACGTGCTCTTGCGAATTGCCATGTTGTCTGCTAACCATGGAACTTCAATCTATCATCCGCGCATGACTCGGCGTGTTTCACCGTTTCGTCAAGCATGCAGGCAAAAAGGGAACCGGCACACCCCAACGCAACAGGTGCCAAAGCATGCGCAGCAGGCATCTATGAGAGCGCAGGACGGATCAGCGGCATCCCTGTCTCTGATCCGTTGGCTATCGTGATCGCCGCATTGGCTCGAGGCCCTTAATCGGCGGGCACGATCGAGACGATCTTGGGGGCCTTGACGATCACCTTGCGTGGCTTCTTGCCGCCCAGCCGCGATTCGACCGCAGCCAAGGCCTTGGATTCGAGCTCCGCCGGGTCGATATCCGGACTGACCGCGAGCTTGGCACGCACCTTACCTTTGATCTGCACGACTGCGGTGACCGTGTCCTGCCCAACGTAGCGCTCGTCGGCCTTGGGCCACGGCTCGTGCGCCAACGACTCGGTGTGGCCCAGCCGGCTCCACAGCTCCTCGCAGATATGCGGCGCGATGGGCGAGAGCATGAGAACCAGCGGCTCTACGACGGCGCGCGGCACGGCCGCCAACGACGTGAGTTGGTTGTTGAGCACGATGAGCTTGGCGATGGCGGTGTTCGGGCGCATCGCCTCCATCTCCTGGCTCACATCAGCGATCGTGTTGTTGAGCAGCTTGAGCGTGGCCACATCGGGCCGCCCGTCCACAACCGTCAGCTCGCCGGTGGTCTCGTCCACGACGTTGCGCCACAGGCGCTGCAGAAAGCGCATGCTGCCGATGACGTTGCGCACGTTCCAAGGCCGCGATTCATCGAGCGGACCCATGCTCATCTCGTACAGCCGGAATGTATCTGCGCCGTAGTTCTCGCACATGTAGTCCGGCGTCGTGATGTTTTTGAGGCTCTTGCCCATCTTGCCGAATTCGCGGTTGACGTGCTGCCCATGCCAAGTGAAACCCGGCTCGCCGTGCTCGTCAAAGCCCGCTTCTTCGACCTCGTCCGCCGGCACGTATTGCCCACGGTCATCGGTGTAGGCATAAGCTTGGATCATGCCCTGGTTGAAGAGCTTGTGGAACGGCTCGGGCGAAGTCACATAGCCCAAGTCATAGAGCACTTTGTGCCAGAAGCGCGAGTAGAGCAGGTGCAACACCGCATGCTCAACGCCGCCGACATAGAGGTCCACGCCACCGATATGACCGGAATACGTGTTGTGGTCCGGCCCTATCCAGTAGCCGTATTCGTCGCTGTCAACCATGTGTTCGGCATCGTTCGGATCGAGATAACGCATGTAATACCAGCAGGAACCCGCCCAGTTCGGCATGGTATTCGTGTCACGGTAATAGGTCTTCGTCCCATCGCCCAAGTCGAGAGCGACCTTGACCCAATCCTCGTTGCGGCTCAGCGGCGCCTCGGGATTGGACTGCGCATCCTCCGGATCGAAGGTCTTCGGACTGTAATCCGGCACCTCGGGCAGATTAATCGGCAATTGGTCGTCCGGCACCAGATGCGCCGCGCCGTCCTCGTCGTAGACGATGGGGAAAGGCTCGCCCCAGTAGCGCTGGCGCGAGAAGAGCCAGTCGCGCAGGCGATAGCTTGTCTCGGCCTCGCCCACCCCGGCCTTTTCCAACCAATCATTGACTTTGGCGATGGCGTCGTCGACGCGCAGACCGTCAAGGCTCAATGCATCGCCTTGCGCATGCGTTGCGTCGACAGCCGAATTGATGACGATGCCGTCATGGGAGACGAAAGGCGCCTTGCCTTCGTAATTCGCCAGCTCGTCGCCGGAATCGTCCAGCGGGCGCACGGTGTAGATGACCGGCAGACCGAAGGCAGTGGCGAAGTCGTAATCGCGCTGGTCGCCGCCCGGCACGGCCATGATCGCCCCGGTGCCGTAGTCCATCAGCACATAATCGGCGGTGAACAGCGGCAGCTTGGCCCCGGTGATCGGATTGATGGCGTACAGGCCGGTGAACAGCCCGGTTTTCTCGCCGGCCTCGTCCACGCGGTCTTTGGCAGTCCTGCCCTGCGCCGCAGTCCGATAGGCGTCCACGGCCTCGACAGGCGATGCGTAGCCGCCCTTCCACGATTCGGGGATGCCCGCCGGCCAAGCGTTCGGCACATGGTGCAGCAGATCATGTTCGGGCGAAACCACGGCGAAGGTGGTGCCGAACAGCGTGTCAGGACGGGTCGTGTAGATCTCCATGTCTTGTGGGCCGTCTGGAGCGTCGACCTCGAAATGCACGGAAGCGCCGTGCGATTCGCCGATCCAGTTTCGCTGCATGAGCTTGACTTTCTCCGGCCAGTCGATAACGTCGAGGTCCTCGATAAGCCGGTGGCCGTACGCCGTGATGCGCATCGACCACTGCCGCAGCTCGCGCTGGAAAACGGGGAAATTGCCGCGCTCGGAACGCCCTTCGGCGGTGACTTCCTCGTTGGCCAGCACCGTGCCGAGTCCCGGGCACCAGTTGACCGGCGACTTGGAGATGTAAGCAAGCCGGAAATTGTTGAGTGCATCGGCCTGATCGGCCTTGCTCAACGAATCCCATGAGGCGCCCGGATGCCCCGGAATCGACCGCCTGCCTGATGCGAATTGCTCGATGAGCGTCGAAATCGGTCGCGCCGACCCTTTGCCTCCGTCGGGGCGCACGAACTCCGGGTCGTACCACGCGTCGAAGATGCGCGAGAAGATCCATTGCGTCCAGCGCATATAGCCCGGATCAATGGTCGCGAAAGTGCGGCGGTTGTCGAAGCTCAGGCCCATGCGGTGCAGCTGCCTGCGCATGTTGGCGATATTCGCCTCGGTGGTGACGCGCGGGTGCTGGCCGGTCTGCACTGCGTACTGCTCGGCGGGAAGTCCGAAGGCGTCATACCCCATTGCGTGCAGGACGTTCTCGCCTTTCATGCGGTGGTAGCGGCTGACCACATCCGTGGCGAGATATCCCAGCGGATGGCCGACATGGATGCCTTTGCCGGAAGGGTAGGGGAACATATCCATCGCGAAATACGGCTGCCGACCCTCGGCGTGCCGCCCTCGGCTGTCAGTGAGGTCGCCGGAGACATTGGCGGCCCAGAACGTGCCACGTTCGTCCCAGACTTTCTGCCATTTGTCCTCGATACCCTGGGCGAGCCGCGCATTGTAGCGATACGCCGGCTCGCCGGATTCCTCGGATGCTGCTTCGTTCTTCGTAGTGAGACTCATAGACAAGGATTATCGTGACGCAACTGGACACGGGGCCGGCAGCCATTTCACCGCCTGTTGCCAGGCAGCACACCTTTCGCATATCCTGTGCCGCCGCGCAGGGCGTCAAGCGCTTTGACGAGGCTGCCGTCCCTGCGCATCATGGCGAGAGCGTCGTTGATTTTCCCGATGAGCTCGTTCTCGCCGGAACTGACCTGCACAGCGTGCGCCGCCTGGCCCAAAGGATCGCCTACCAGCGCGAGATAGTCCTTGCCCATAGCGGATGCCAGGCCGGAAAGCACGGCGTCGTCGGCGCTCACCGCATCCGCTTCGCCGATCAGCAATGCGGTCACGCACTGCGGGTAGCTGTTGCGCTCGTGAACGATGACTCCGGGGATCTTCGTTTTGAGATTCTGTGTGGCGCCGCTGCCCTGCGCCGAGCAAACGACTTTACCGTTCAGATCGGCGAATCCGGTGATGCTCGTGCGGTCATCCTGGCGGATGAGCAGATCCTGCCGGGTGAGCAGATATGGTTTGGACGATTGCACGCCCTTGCGTTTGGCGCTGTCCATGGGCAGGCTCGTGACAAGCATCTGCGCCTTGCCGCTGCGCAGCGTTGAATCAGCGTTCGACGGCCAGATCTGCGTGAAGTTCACCTGCTTGCGCGCATAGCCCAGCACTTGGGCCACATAACGCGCCACGGTGATGTCGAACCCGGAATCCTGACCGTCATGCCGCAGGCCGACGCCCGGCTCGTCGAATGCCACCCCAATGGTGATGGTCGGCCCGTCGGGGGCGCCGGCCATGGCCGCGTTCTGCCCGCAGGCGGCCATCGACAAGCCCAAGGCCATCGACAAAACCAGCGCCAGCGCAGCGCGCAGCGACTGTGTGAGCCGCTGCAAATCGTTGTGCGCCATATCCGTCGCCGCCTTATTTTTGGAAAAGACGCGAGCGTGTCAGGAACCAGGTAACGACGGCCGCAAGCGCCAGGGAGATGCTCACGACGATCAGGAAGCCCCATCTGTTGTTCGACAAGGGCATGCCGGACATGCCGCTCTGGAAGTTCATGCCGTACATCGAGAAGATGAGCGTAGGAATCGACAGCGTGATCGAGATGATCGTGAAGATTCGCATGACGTTGTTCAGGTTGTTCGAGACGATGGATGCGAAGGCATCCGTCATGTTCGCAAGAACGCTGCTGTAGATGTTGGCCATTTCAATGGCCTGTTTGTTTTCGGTGATGACATCATCGAGCAGATCTTCGTCTTCGGGGTACTGCTTGAAGCGGGCGAGCGAATTGAGCTTCTCCATTACGATCTCGTTGGATTTCAGGCTTGTGGTGAAATAGACCAAGGTCTTGCTCAGTTCAAGCAGTGAGAGGATCTCGCGATTCTGCATGGAGTGGCGCAGCCGCAGTTCGAGGCGGTCGCTTTCGCGGTCGATGATGCGCAGATAGCGCAGGTACATCGTCGCATTGCGGTAGAGGATCTGCAGGATGAACCGCGATTTCATATAGGTGTTGAAGCCGCGGATGCGCCCCTCCATGAAGGGATGGAGCACAGGCGTGTCCTGCATGCAGACCGTGAGGATCAGGTTC
This sequence comes from Bifidobacterium sp., assembly GCF_022640935.1. Classification (GTDB taxonomy): domain Bacteria; phylum Actinomycetota; class Actinomycetes; order Actinomycetales; family Bifidobacteriaceae; genus Bifidobacterium. The sequence continues at coordinate 8,740 of NZ_JALCCV010000002.1, read as the reverse complement.
TGCGTGATGATGATCGACAATGGGATCGTTTCGTACCAGTCCCGCCCGCCGCGTTCCTCGACCGTGGGGATGTCGACGATGATCATCGTGTAATCGTCTTCGACGTCGATGCGCGAGCGCTCCTCGTCATCGAGCGGCGCACGCAGATCGGCCAAGTCTATGCCCGTCTGCTGCGCGACCGTCGCCAGTTCGACGTCGGTCGGCTGGGAAAGACACAGCCAGGCGCCGTTCTCGATCTTCTCGATGCGTTCTACATACCCGTTGATGGTGTTGAACATCCTCAACATGTCTTTCACCCGCCTTCCGTTGGATCATGCCGCATCCTGCCGCGGCAACGTTGCATATGTGCAGCCGGCATCCGCCGGCGCTGCACCCGTACCATGTTCGGCTGCGCACGGCACCCCGCACGAACCGTATCAAGGATAGACCCTCGCCCGGAACATGGCCGTCGTCGGGCCAGCGGCGGTTCACAGCACCTGCCACAGTTTCATATGCGGGCCGCGCAGCTCGGCCGGGCCGTTCTCCCAATCCATGCGCGAGGCGATGGCCGGTCCGTGGTTGAACTCTTCGAGCTTCCACGAAACCGGGGCCGCCTGCCCGCCGCGGTGACCGGGGATGCTGTATTGCGGCATCATGCGCGACCAGAAGGCGTTGCGCACGGAATCGAGGCTTCGGGATGTCTCCGGGTCTTCGCCGAGCAGAGTGTGGATGGTCGCGATGATCCATGATCCATGGCCGACTATCACCAGCGTGCCCGGCGTCTGCCGACCGCCCTCGCGGGAGATGAGGCCGTTGACCGCGTCTGCGCCGCGCCTGCCAAGCGTTTCCAACGATTCGACGCCATAACGCTGTCCGCCGGAATAATTCGTTTTCCATTCCTCATAAGCCTTGGCGTCCATCTGCATGATCTCCGCGCGGGTCAGTCCCTCCCAGCGTCCGAAGCTACGTTCGCGCAGCCGTGTATCGCACGTCACCGGCAGCCCGAGGATGTCGGCGAAAGCATGGGCGGTCTGCTGGGCGCGGAACAGGTCGGAAGCCACCACGCGCATGGTGCGCCCGGCCGCCGGAGCCTCGCGGTATTCCTCGATCTCGCTGTGTTTGACTGCCTCCGGCCCCGGCTGCGCCAAACGCTCCGGGTTGCGGGCCAGCTGGGAGACTTTGGCCCAGTAGTAGGCGCTGGCCAATTCCAACGCGCTCTGATCGACCTGCCACTGCCCGATGATATCGAGCGGGACGTCGATCTGCCCCTGCATCCGCCTCGCCAGATTGTACGATGTGCGCCCATGGCGCAAAAACACCACTTCATCGATCATTGTCTATTCCCGCCATTCCTGTCTCCCTGTCTTCCCCGTCGGCGATCTGTCGGAAATTCGTCGGCGATCGTCCGTCTTGCGCCGCCCAAACGCATGTTCATGCGAACCAGTGGCGTTTCCGTTTCCGTTTCCGTTTCCGGCCATTATCGTATCGAAAGCACCGGCCAGCATCGCCTGGCACTGGCGATGGGGCAATGCTCGACACGGCCTTGTATGGCATTTCCGGACCGTTGAAGCGCCCGGTTTTCCGCTTGTCTATCGAGAATGATTATCATGTAAGAAGAAAGGGTGCTCATTGGCTCGTTACACTGCATGGAACGTTCCCGTCATCACGCTAACCGGCTATCTCGGCGCGGGAAAGACGACGCTGCTCAATCATCTGCTGCGCCGGGAAGGAGCGCGCATCGGCGTCGTCATCAACGATTTCGGCGCCATCAATGTCGATGCGGCCCTGGTCTCCGGACAGGTCGACAAGACGGCGTCGATCTTTGGCGGCTGCCTGTGCTGCATGCCCGACGGCGGTGGCCTGGACGACGCGCTGACCACGCTCGCGCGGCCCAAGCTCCGGCTCGACGCGATCATCATCGAAGCCAGCGGCCTCGCCGACCCGATCGCGCTGTCGCGGATCATCCATTTCAGCAAGGCACCGCATATCCGCCCCGGCGGCATCGTCGAGGTGATCGACGCTCTCGAGCATTTCCATACCGTCGACATGCAACGCGATCCGCCGGCTCGCTACGCGGCCACGAATCTCATCGTCATTGCTAAAACCGATATGCTCGACGCGCCGTCGCGCACGGAAATCATCGAGCGCATCGAGGCGCGCGTGCGCATGCGCAACCCCGATGCGCAATTCGCGCTCGCCGATCACGGCATAATCGACCCCGGTCTCATCTTCGATGTGGCCTCGAACGAGGACCCGCAGGACGAGCTGCCCATCGCGCAGCTGCTGCGCGGCAGCCAACCGCACGCGCATCATCACGCACATTCCGCTTCAGTCGAGCTGCCCGGGCCCGTCTCACCTTCGGCCTTGGTTGAGCTGCTGGAGAACCCGCCGACCGACGCCTATCGAATGAAGGGACGCATCACCGTGCGCGAGCCGCGCAGGGCCAAAACGCATGAACTCGCAGGGTATATCGTCAACCTCGTCGGGCGCTCTATCCATATCGCGCCCATGGCGAGCCCGGCGATTCCGGGCGAATTCGTCGCCATCGGCATGCGGCTGGACTCCGCGCAGGCCCAGCGCCGGCTTGATGCGTTGCCAGAAGACCCAGGCGACGGTCTTGATGCGATGGGTTTGCGGCATCTGCATCGTTATCTGCGGCTCAGCCGGTAGCCGGCCGATGACAACACAATGCAGGCGCGGGCGTCTGTACCTTCGTCACGCAAAACCGCTCATTGGTGTGGCGAACCAACGAGCAGGTCTCGTTCTTCGGCATGTTCATGGGAAACGCCTCATTCGCGTAACGAAATGACGAGGAAGGGCGCGAGGAAAGGAACGTCGAACCGAATGTATCAAAGTGCCTCGCGTCAATGTTCCCACGGCCATTCTTCTGCTAGGCTTGGCATACCAATAGCACAATGGCAGGGGCCAGGGGCACATATGGGGCAGTTATATATCAAGCAGCAGGTGTTCTCACTGGCCGAACACTTCACCGTCACCGACGCCGTCGGCAATGTGCGCTATCAGGTCGACGGCAGTTTCCTGCGCATTCCCAAGTCGTTCTCCATCACCGACCCATACGGCAATGAAGTAGCCAGCCTGGAGAAGACCATGCTCAGCCTGCTCCCCCATTTCAGCGTCTTCGTGGGCGGCGCGCAAGTCGCCACCATCGACAAGGAGTTCTCGTTCTTTCGGCCGCGGTACCGGATCGACGCGGTTGGGCTGGATGTTGAAGGCGACTGGTGGGACATGAATTTCAGCGTGGCCCGCGGCGGCGTGCAAGTCGCGCAAATCAGCAAACGCTGGCTCTCCTGGGGCGATTCCTACGAAATCAACGTATTCGGCGACGGGCCGGAAACGCTGATCGTCGCGCTGGTGATCGCGATCGACAAGGTGAAGCGCGATGCGGGCCGCCGCGATATCACAATGGGCTAGAGCGATCAAAGAAATTCGATGCCGAAATCCGTCGTTTGCACGTCGAAAGATGACCCCCATCCGGTGCCCGTCGACTCAGCGACTGCCATGCGTCCGCTCCGAAGCATCAGGCATTACCTCACTGTTGTCATGATACTCAATGACTGGTATGAGGCAACCTTGCGGCTGCGTTCAGCTCGCCACAAGCGAAATCCTCATATTGGAAGGTAAGAATGGCTGAGAACGCTTCTTGAAATACGTCGCTGCCTGATCGACTAGGCAGGAAAGGACAGTCATGGCCTCGTCTCAATCGGCTCAGAACAATGCTCCGAACAACGCTGGGCAACGCATTCAGCATTTCAGACGATTTCTGCTGCATACCCGTGCGGGCAAGACGCTGATATTCGGCGTGGCGGTCCTCGTGCTCGCTGCTCTGGTGCCGATCGTCTGGGGTCCGGTGAACTCGGCTCTGGCCGAGAACAGAATTGAGAAGATCAACGACAAGGTGGCCGAGATCTACACTGCCGACTATCAGAAACAGGCCGACGACGCGCTGGCCAAGGATCGCGGCAAGTCCGAGCATACCGAAGACAGCATCTACACCAAGGAGAATCCGTACGGAACGAGCACCACCGGCCTGTACGTCTACTTCACCACCGACAGGCCCGCCAAAATCAGCTACCGAGTAAGCGCTCGGCATACCGATTACCCGGATTTCGCAGCTACGCCGAACGGCGGCGACACCTACCAGACCACCCATGAATTCCAAGCGATCGGGCTGATCCCCGGCGAACAGAACAACGTCATCATCACCGTGACCTACCAGAACGGCGAAAGCTACACCAGAACGATTACCAAGCGCAGCGCCAAGGCCTGAGGGAACGAGGAGATCCGGCTCACCGCCACCAAGCGCAACACCGGGCAGGACTTGGGCAATGGTCTCTACGCGATTCTCGGCAACGATAGCGACGAACAGGACTACCTTTTCTACTACGACACGCACGGAGTGCTGCGCGGCGAGATCCCGATCCTCTTCTACCGCGCCCACCGGCTGCTGTTCAAGAATGACCTGATGTATTTCAGTGTCTCCACCAAATGCATCGTCGGCATGAACAGCCTGGGCAGGATCGAGAAATTCCTTTCCACCGGCGACAATTACATACTGCACCATGACTATGCCTTGGACGCCAATGGCGATCTTGTCGTGCTTGCCACCGACGAGAGACAGAAGACCGTGCAGGACAAGATCATCAAAATCGACACCGATTCGGGCAAGGTGAGCGAGCTGGTCGACATGGGCAAGCTGTACCAGTCGTATATGGACTCCACGGCCTTCGCCTCGATGGGCGGCGCGAGCACGTCGTCGTCCGGCTCGAGCGATTCGGGAGCCTCAGGAGATTCGGCAAACTCGGATGCCAGCCAGGAGGCCAGCGCAGATACCGGGGGCCGGCAAGAAGGACTGGCTGCATCTCAACACGATCCAGCTGCTGCCCGACGGCAGCGCCATCGTCAGCTCGCGCGAAACCTCGACCGCGATCAAGCTCGACTCGCTTGAAACCGACCCGAGCATCGACTACATGATCGGCCAGCAGAGTTTCTGGAAGAACACCGCGTTCGCTCAGTATCTGCTCGCCCAAGACGGCGACGCCCCGGCGACTGGCGGCCAGCACACAATCACGTACGAGCGGGATCCGAGTCTGCCGGACGGACAGTACTACCTCTATATGTTCGACAACAATTACGGCATGAGCAACACGCGGCCGGACTACGACTGGGGTGCGAACAACGCCGACATCTAAACCAGTTTCGCGAAAGGCACGCACTCGAACTACTACAAATACCTGGTCGACGAAAACGCCGGCACGTACAAGCTCGTGCAATCCTTCAAGGTGCCGTTCTCGCCGATCGTCAGCAGCGCCCAGGAGCTGGACGACGGGACGATTTTGATCGATTCCGGCGTTCCCGGAATCTTCGGCGTCTACGACGCGCAGGGCGATCTGATCAGCCAATGGAAGATGTCAGTGATGAAGAACATCATCTACCGCGTCTACCAGTACGATTTCAAAGGCTTCTACTTCGCGTAGGCGAGTGCAGGGTGCGCCGAACCCTTGCCGGGCAATATGGTCAAATCATCGCCGAGGCCAGCGGCACGATTATTGAAAACGGCGAGCCGATTGCCGCGGACATCGTAACGGAAACATCTATCGGCCCGTTGTTCGCGTATGTCGTCACCATGCCGAGCCGCCAACGGCAAGGCTGCGCAACCCGCCTCATCGCATGGTTCCGCACCACGCTCGCGAGGCAAGGATGGAATCATATCGACCCGATGATGACCGTCGGCAATCCGGCGGATCACTGTACCGGCAGCTAGGATTTTGCGAATACACTTTCGCCGAAACACTCGTGAAACGGTAGCGGCCGGGCGCACAATGCGGCCGCGGCAGTGCGCTGCCTCTACTCGTTCGGCGCACAATGAAATTTACGACAAAGGGCGCAGTTCCAGCTATGGGAAAAACATGCCGCCAGACCTGAGCGACGCGAGATAAAAAAGATCGGTTGGCTCGCCACCCCTCGCGGCGAAAAAGTGCTCGATTCTCCATAACAAGCGAGCTTGGCAAACATCATTATGCCAAGCGCCACGAGCACCCAGCTGCAGAGGCATATCACACTCCTCAGGCATATTCGCCATATTGCAAGGGATCAGACGCCCACTCGACACGCCGCGTTTGCCGGAACGAGGGACGTGTTATAACCTATCAAAGGTTCAAAACGAACCATATAGGTGAAGTTCGGGGCTATGGCGCAGCTGGTAGCGCATCTCCATGGCATGGAGAGGGTCGGGGGTTCGAATCCCCCTAGCTCCACTTTCTACCCCGAACCGTTGGCATTTCAACGGTTCGGGGTTTTTCTTTGTCTTTGAATCGGTGGAGAAATCGGTGGAGAATGATAGGGTGTTGCCATGTATGGCGACGGCACAATCTTTTACAGCGACACACGGCACACGTATATAGCGCGATATCCCGCAGGACGCTTCGGCAGAATCATCGAGGGGCAGGGACTCACCGAAGACAAGGCAAAACGAAATCGAGACAAGGCACTGAAGCGGTATCTCGAAAATCCAGAAGGCAAGAGCCACAACACCGTGAAGACCATGCTGGGTAAATACTACGAATGGCTGGAGGGTGGAGACCGGCGGCAGAACACCCTCACACGCAAGAAAGACCGTCTCAACCGCTATCTCGAACCATATATGACCACACGCATCAGCGAACTGGACGCCACGGCATGCGAGGCAATCAAACGAGCCACCAGAAAGGCAAGCAAGGGCGATCACGGTCGGCTACCCAATCAGGTGTATAGCGAACTGCATCAGTTCCTCGATTTTTGCCTCAAAAAGCGATACATCAAATATAACCCGCTCGATATGGTGGAGAAACCTAAATACATCAGCAAGGCACGGGATGCGAACGAACAACATATCACCAAGCGCATCGCTATGGGTATATGGCTACTCGACTACGCAGGAAAACACATATCCACGCTCAGCACGGAATACGGGATGGTACTCGCTGCATCACTGGGACTGAGAGCGGGAGAAATACGCGGTCTTGAATGGAAAGCGTTCGAGCACCTTCTTGACAGGGATTTCGAGAACACCACACTCACCGTGAGCAAGATGTATGACAGGGACGCAGCCACCGGTAAATGGCATCTGGTGGAATGGACGAAAAGCAACTCAAAGCGGTGGCGCGAAATCAGTGTACCGGCTGAATGGGCAGAAAACTTCTTCAACCTCTACATATGGCAGCAAGACCATGTTTTCAACAGGTTCCATCTGCCATACGACTATGACGGCATATGCTTCATGACTGACCACGGCACACCATTCAGAGAGCAGACACAACTGGAACGTTGGAAGACCCTTAAAACCAAATATTCCAAGACGCACGAAAAGACCGCCACAATAGATTCAGGAATGCGACTGCATGACATGCGCCACGTCGTGGCAAGCCTACTGGTAATGAACGGTGCAACCATCGAGGAAATACGCCCGATACTCGGACACACCGACGCAAGAACAACCGAATATTATGCGCACCTTGCCAGCGGATTCGAGAAGAAAACTATGGCGAAACTCCCCGCACTATTCGAGCACGGCGAAAACATGAAAGGCTTCCTCAACGCGGAATGGGAAAAAGAATAATCTTCTTTTAAGTGGAACAGTGAAGTTCCACGGCAACACTCACGGTTCCCGCACCCGTGTACATGCGAAATCATGCCAAAAATCATCCCAAAATCGCCTTTTGTTAGATAGGTGATATGGATGAGGTTCCTCACCCATATCACATAAGGAGAAAGAAGGATGACAGATAACATCGATATCAGGCTGGAAATCTCGCGCGAGGCAAGACAGCACTTGAGGGTCATGAGCGCAGAGACAGGTGCCACCATGAGCGGCATTTTTGAAGACCTCATAGAGGAAGAGTGGAGAAATACCGGACACACCGCAGAATATTCTGCACGCTATGCAGGCACCCACGCATACACAACCCATGCCGAGGAACGCAAAAATCTCATCGTAGAGATGCATCACGGCGGGATGAGCGTAGAGCAAATCACTGAATCACTACCGCGCCATCTGAAAGCCGCGCATGAGGTGGTGGAAAGCATCATCAATGATGATAATGCCGACCTCGTAGAGCAGATGCGCACGGGGGCAGAATCATGAGAGTAAAAATCACCATCTTGATATCAACCCTCGTCATAGTGCTCGCCACGCTCGGTGCATACACGGTACACACCCTCACCGCAGCAGCAGCCACAGGCACTACACGCGCATACGCGGTGCTCATACATGACATGACCGCAGAGCAGGAGATGACCGCCGCATACTCGTGGGAGCCAAAAACTACAGGTGGTTGGCAGATCTACGATCGCAGCATGGTGTGGACAAGCACCCCCGCCAAGACAGGCAATGAACTTTCACTGAGTGTGTCAGCCGTGCTTGCAGGAGGAGCCATCAGCTTACACGCGGTCAAAGTCTCGGGACTCTCGCACTCGGTCATCAGCACGGGAAATGTTTCGGGGACTTACAACGGTGGTGTTATCACCATCACTCTCAACAACTCTTCCACACTCACCATCACACCGAGTGCCAACACGGTGCACCTCACCGTGAAGGAGGCATGACATGATGCACGAAAAAATCACTCAGGCCAAACTCAATGATATGGACTGGGTTTTGTTCCTGATTTCCCCTCGATAAGGAATGATGGAATTATGAGTACGAGATATACCAAGGAGTTCAAAGAACGGGCGGTCAGGCTGTTGGCTGACAGCCGGGAGAATT
>NZ_JALCCV010000001.1 GCF_022640935.1 Bifidobacterium sp. | reverse complement strand
TTATCGTCGCCTGCTTTCCCATAGCGGTTAATAGTTTGGCGACTGAAATCGTACACAGGCGACAAGCCATGCCCCACTACTTCAACAAGCACCAACCAATCTGCGCAAAAATCCGGGCGTTATCCCGGTATCTGCGCCTTGCCGCCTTCACGCACCCGGTATTCCCGGGGTTCGCGCACCATCACCACCAGCGAGACGATGGCCAGCACCATGATGATCGCGCCGGCACCGAACGCCGCTGTCATCCCGTAGCGCCTGTACAGCAGACTTCCTCCGGCCAGGGCGAGCACCGAGCCGATCGAGCCCATGAAGTTGATGATGCCGTTGGCCTTGCTGCGCACGGCGGAAGCCGTCACGTCGGGCATCAGCGCCACGATAGGCGCCCGCCACGTGGACATGAGTATCGCGTAAACCACCACGGCGATCACAGTAAGCGTAGTTCCGGGCGCGATGGCTATCAGCATCAACGCGACCGCGCAGATCGGGGCCACGAACAGGGCGAATGGCAATCGACGGCCCCAGCGCGTGCGCACCGAATCCGACAGGATGCCGAACAGCGGCTGCAGGGTGAGACCGCAGAAATTATCGATGCCCATGATTGCGCCGACCACAGCCGTCGGCAGCAGCAGATCCTTGAGCTTGATGGGGACGTAGGCGTTGTACAAGGCCCACGCCGCGGAGATGGCGAGCATGCCGAATCCGATAGAGAAGGTGCGCCCGTAGTCGAGTTTTGCAGCCGTGTTGGCGCGGCTCGTCGCTGCACCGGAGAGCTGCGCTGCTGATTCAGCCGACAGGAGTTGGATGGTGCTGTCAGCTGTCCCAAACGGTGTGGCGGAGGTTTCGGGATTAGTCATTGCTTCTGCTCCTCGTGATGATGCCTGGTTTGAAGATGGCGCGTGCGGTAAATCGAAAAGAACATTGTGAGCACCATGCCGTCATGCTTCGCCGTCGTCTCGAATGTGCCTGGCGACGCCCGGCACATCGGTGATGATCGCGTCGACGTGATGCGCCACGAGCCAGCGGATGCTGTCGGGCTCGTCCACGGTCCAGGCGCGCACCGTCACTCCGGATCTGAGGAATCCATTGAGCACGCCGGGCCCTTCGGTCAGATTGCGGTAGTAGGGATGCGCCGCCGAGGCTCCGATGTGCTTGGCATACGCCCATGGATCCACGAGCCCTTCGTTGTACAGCGGCGCGATCTGGGCGGCGGAGTCGAGCCGAGTGAATTCCAACAGGCTGAAATGGTTGAAGGTGGAATAGCACACCTGCTCGTTCATGTGCAGGTCGGTGACGAGACGCAGGATCTGCGCTTCGATGCCCGGATAGATCACGTCGGTGCTTTTCACTTCGATGTTGACGAATTTATTATGTTCGCGCATGAGCTCCAGCGCATCGCCCAGCAAGGCGATGCGGGCGGCAGCGAGCCCGGGTCTGGTTTTGGAGAAATCGAGGCGGCGCAGCTCCTCATAGGTGTGCTCGCCGACCAATCCATGGCCGTCGCTCAGGCGCCCCAGCTGGGCATCGTGGATGCACACCAGCCGTCCGTCGCTCGTACGCTGCACGTCGAGCTCCGTGCCGTCCGCCCCTTCGTCGAGCGCGGCTTGGAAAGCCTCCATGGTGTTGGGCGGCGCTGCGTGCGTGGCTCCGGCATAGCCCAGGATTTGCGTACGTTTGGCGGGCGTTGCCGCAGGCGTGCTCGACGTATCTGACAGGCCTGTTTCGCTCAGAACATTCATGTCGGTGGCGTTGCATGCATCACTTGCGGTTTTCACATTGCTCGCGACTGTCATGCTTCCATCTTGGGCCATGGCGAGGTGTTTTCGGCAGCTTCCTGCCGACCGGTGTATGAACGTCTGATGAACTGTTGGTTTTCAACGGATGCGGCGAGGTTCGAGCATCAGGGATCGTTTGTGCATTCGCGATGAGAGATACGGCACAGGATTATATGAGTACGAACGAGTATCGTGGAGCATTATGGCTGGAATGATCCTGAAGGAAGATGTGGAGAAGGTGCGCGGTGCGGCGGACCTGTACGACATCGTGTCCGCGTCTGTGACGCTCAAGCCTTCGGGAACCGGCACGTACGTAGGGCTGTGCCCCTTTCACGACGAGAAGACGCCGAGTTTTTCGGTGCGTCCGTCATTGGGCGTCTGGCACTGCTTCGGCTGCGGTCTGGGTGGCGACGTGTTCGGCTACGTCGAGCAGCAGGAGAACATCGACTTTCGTGAGGCCGTGGAGCTGCTGGCCGACAAGTACCATATCGAACTGCATTACGAGGCCGGGTCGGGCCGCGAAGAGCATTCCGGATCGAAACGCACGCGGCTGCTGGATGCCAACGAGGAAGCGCAGCGATTCTTCGTCTCGCAGATCCTGACGAAAGAGGCGCTCGCGGCGCGCAAGCTTCTCGGCGGGCGCAACTTCAGCCAGGCTGACTGCGAGCGCTTCGGCTGCGGGTATGCTCCGCAAGGCTGGGACAATCTCGTGCGCTACCTGGCCGGCAAGGGTTTCACCCAGCAGGAAATGCTCGATGCCGGGCTTGCGCGCCAGGGCCAGCGCGGCGTCTACGACTATTTCCGCGGGCGGGCGACCTGGCCGATCCGCGACTCCACTGGGCGCACGCTGGGCTTCGGCGCACGGAAGCTGTACGACGACGATACGATCGGCGCGAAATACATCAACACCCCGGACACGCAGCTCTATCGCAAGACGCAGGTGCTCTACGGCATTGATCTGGCTAAGTCGGCCATCGTGAAAAAACGTCAGGCAGTCATCGTCGAAGGCTATACGGACGTGATGGCCTGTCACTTGGCCGGCATCGACACCGCCGTGGCGACCTGCGGCACCGCCTTCGGCGCGGAGCACGCCAAAATCGTGCGCCGGCTCATCTCCGACGATTCGCTCGGAGCCGTGCAGCTCATCGGGCCGCTCAATGTGGAAGGGCAGTCGCTCAGTTCGCGCATCGTGTTCACCTTCGATGGCGATGCGGCGGGGCAGAAGGCGGCGCTGCATGCTTTTTCCCTTGATTCGGCGTTCCTCTCGCAGACTTTCGTGGCGGTCGCCGACAGCAATCTCGACCCGTGCGACCTGCGCTTGGAGCAGGGCAACGAGGCGGTGAGTTCGCTGATCGAGCATGCGAAGCCGCTGTATGATTTCGTGATCGATGCCGCCATCGCGCGCTTCGACACGTCATATACGACCGGCCAGATGGGCGCGGTCAAGGCTGCTGCCCCGCTGATCGCGCAGATTCGCGATCGCTCGCTGCTGGACATATACACGCGTAAGGCGACGCGCCGCATCGGCGTGGACCTAGACATCATGCGCCGCGAGGTCAATGTCGCACGGCGGCAGCAGAATGTGCGCGACGATGACGCCTATGCGTCGAAACGTCGATACGGTGGGTCGGCAGCTGGCGGTGCGGGCGGTTCCGGTGGTTTCGCGGGCTTGGGGGAGCGCGGGCAGGATCCGTACGCGAACCCGGCCCGTCGCAAGGCGCTTGAGCGCCGCGACGCCAACGAGCAGACCTATTATCGTATTGATGACGCCGTGTTCATCTGCGAGCAGCAGTTCATGGCCATGCTCATCCAAGTGCCTCGTGCCATCAACCATACGTGGTTCGCGCGGCTGAGCCTGTCGAATTTCATGACCCCGGTGTTCCGCTCGCTCTTCCAGGTAGTGGCCGCCGCTGGCGGATTGCCCAGTGACGACGAGCCGCAGGGGCTATGGATCCACAGCCTCACCAAGGCAGGCGGGCCGATGCTCGAACAGGTCATCAACGAGCTGGCTGTCATGCCGCTGCCGCTGCCACCTGACCCGCGTGATTCGTCCGGCTCTGCGGGCGCTGCAGTTGGCTCGGGGAACTCGTCGGCCGGAGTCCCGATCGGCTCGGCGATGCGCAACGGGCAGATCGTCCAGGCTGCGGCCGTGCAACTGCGCACACCCAGCCCGGCCGAGCAGCGCTACGCCGCCGAATTGCTCGTGCGGCTGCTCGACATGGGCTTCATGCGCCGCATCGGCTCCGCCAAACGCAAGATGTCGCAACTGCCCGACGGCGAGGAGAAGATCACGCTGCTGGGCGACATCACCACGATGGAGACCGCCCGCAAAGACTTACAATCACAGGTCTACGGCAATGTGGCTTGAGCGATTGCGCTTGCGCGGGTCTGAGTGGCCTGGGTCTGTGCTGCGTAGACTGGGTGACGACGATGCGTTTGAGCTGCCTCGCAGCTGCGAAAGCCTGAGCAGCCCGGTGCTTCCTCAGTGTTCTGGGCTAAGGAATCTGAATGGTCGAACTGCTTGAGAAGGTTGGGCGCTCTGAGCAGCGGCACTGCTCCAGACAGTTGGGCTACTCTGCTGGTCGCGGCTCCTTGGGCAGTCAAGAGGGAAGGTGTTGAAGCATATATGCGATATGAATCGCAGTTGTTGGGCGTAATTGCCTGCTTGTTTGGGGACCGTCGGAGTCGTGATAGCCTTACGTAATGGATTTTCGGGCACTTTTTGCGTTGCATGGGGGAATATTCGCCTCGCGTAACGCAAAATCCGGCTCTATGCGCGTCCGCTGGCAAGTTCCAGAACTGATGGCATTCGCAAACTCCGATGATTGCAACGATCGGGAAAATTGATTCCTACCATTTTCAGTTACGGAACCCGCAATATGCCAGCGATCATGTTCCGCGACGCAGGAATCTGCCAAGGAATGCAGAATTGCCTCCTCTCGTGTCCTATGGCAAAGACGTTGTGTCCATATATCAACCAATCCGAACGTTTGACTTCAAGAAACTTCATTTATGGTTTTACGCTGATCCCGGCTGCCGCTTTCCGTCGAATCGGGTTTGCCTGTGTGCGGTCGCCCGCGCCCGCGCCCGCGTGCGCGTGTGGTTGTGCGGGTTGCGGCGAGGCCCGTAGCCCGTTGGTAACATGCAAGGCGCACAATTGCTGGCATGCTGGAACTTACCCCCGAGATGCACCCTGATGTGCACTGGTCGATTATGATCCGCGATGTATCGAAGGTTCGCCTGGAGAACGAAAACGAGGGCGGTGGCAGGGCTTCCGGCCCCACGCCCAGCCCTAGCTCCACGCTGTTCGCGCTCAACCCCGCTGATTGTCTCAAAACGGCGAGCATCGGCAAGCTGTTCCTGCTGGCCGAAGTGATGCGGCAGGCCGAGGTGGGGACCATTTCCCTAGTTGACGTGATCGACAGGGACTATGAGCGGCCGGACGACCCTATGGAGGATTCCGGGTTGCTGTACATGCTGAATGCGCGAACTTGGACCGTTGCCGATTTGGCTGTGCTGATCGGCGCGTTCAGCGACAACTACGCTACGAATCTGCTGGTGGAGCATGCGGGGCTGGGGAACGTGCAGCGTTGCACTCGCGAAATATTGGGTTATCGCACATCTAATCTGCTCGACAAAGTGCGCTGGGAGCGGCCGCCCGGGCCGCAATCTCCCGATGACATGTCGCGCGGGTGCGCGGATGAACTCTGCGACTATATGTCGCGGCTGGCACATGGCACGCTGATCAGCGCCGAAGCTTCGCAGCAGATCATCCGTTGGCTTGCCGCCGACGCCGACACGTCGATGGCGTCCGGCGCCTTCAACGTCGATCCGCTCGCCCATTGGCCTTCCGATGCTGGATTCCGGCTGTGCCACAAGACCGGCACCGAGTCGGACGTGCGCTGCGATGTCGGGCTCGTCAGGGCCGAATCGACGGGGACAAGCGTCACCTGGGCGATACTGGCTAATTGGGACAAGGCGCGCCACGGCGACTTGCGTGACGAAGTCTTAGCAGGCATGCGCGGACTCGGCGCGAAAATCCGGCGCTATGCGTGCGCCGAAACCGAGCAGGAACGCGGCGGCGTATGGGAGTGAACGCCGCATTGAATGCCGAACTGTGCCACGCGCCCAAAGGCTCTCGCAACCTGATCACCGACGTGCCAGGCGTCACGGTAGGCCATGTGTCGCTGCTCTCGGCGCCCGGCCGGGTAACAGGCGCGTCTCATGCTCCCGCTTCCGAGTCCGGCATGGGCCCGCACACCGCGATTCGTGTCGTGCCGGGCAAACGGACGGTGCGCACCGGCGTCACGGCGATCGTTCCGCCGGGCGACTGCTTCGCCAGCAAGCTGCCCGCTGCGGCTTACGTGTCCAACGGATTCGGCAAAAGCATGGGGCTGGTGCAGGTCGAGGAGCTGGGCAGCCTGGAGACGCCGATCCTGCTGACCAACACCTTCTCGTGCGGCGCATGCTTCGACGCGTTGGTTCGCTACTCGATGGACCGGCACGAGGAGATAGGCGTGAGCACGGGGACGGTCAACCCCGTAGTGCTCGAATGCAATGACGGGACGCTCAACGACATCCGGGCGATGAATGTCATGCCCGAAGACGGACTGAAGGCGATTGCCCGAGCTGCGCCGGAATTCGGCGAAGGCGATGTCGGCGGCGGCAGCGGCATGGTATGTTTCGGCTTGAAAGGCGGCATAGGCTCGTCGTCGCGCGTCGTGGAATTCGACGGCCGGCAGTTCGCCATCGGCGTGCTTGTGATGTCCAATTTCGGGTCCATGGAATGCCTGCGCTACGACGGCCGGCCGATCGGCAGGAGCCTGGCGCACGAACTTGCGCAGGAAACGCGCGAAGAGTCTTCGGAACCTGCGGATCTCGACGGACACAGACAAGGCGGCGAAGACAAAGGCAGCATCGTCGCCGTGGTCGCGACTGACCTGCCGGCGGACTCGAGGCAATTGCTGCGGCTGTGCAAACGGGTGACGGTCGGCATCACGCGCTGCGGTGGCTACATCGGCAACGGCAGCGGGGAGATCGTCGTGGCGTTCAGCACGGCGAACCGCATCGCACACTGGGCCGGCGAAGACCGTGAAGGCAGCCATGAACCCATGGTCACTCAAGGCGAACGGCTGAACGAGAACGTCATGGACACATGCCTGCGCGCAGTGGCAGCCGCCAGCGAGGAATCGATCATCAGCTCCCTGGCCCACGCCCATAGCGTCATCGACGGCGCATACGGTTCGGCGCTCAGTCTGCGTGACGCATGCCGCAGGGCGAGTATTGCGATACCCGGAATCTAAATAAGTCCGATGCGCTCGAACCGATCCGGAACAGGCAAAACCGACTGAACAAACCTAATGGCAAATCCAAACAGGATCATACAGGCAACACAAGGAGCATCACATGAACGAAGTCATCATCCCAGTCATCGACGGGCATAACGATCTGCCATGGGAGTCGCGTGCGAATCGCGGTTACAGCGTCGAGGGCATTGATCAGGAGCTGGAGCAGACGTTGCACACCGACATACCGAAA
Organism: Bifidobacterium sp.; assembly: GCF_022640935.1. Classification (GTDB taxonomy): domain Bacteria; phylum Actinomycetota; class Actinomycetes; order Actinomycetales; family Bifidobacteriaceae; genus Bifidobacterium. The sequence continues at coordinate 200,877 of NZ_JALCCV010000001.1, read as the reverse complement.
CTCAGGCGAGGCGGCTATTTGGCCCAGTTCTGGTCGGCATATGTGCACAGCGATTTCGAGGGCGGCGACGCCGTGATCGCCACGCTTGAGCAGATCGATTTCATCCATCGCATGTGCGCCCGCTACCCGGGGTCGTTCAAATTGGCCACGAGCGCGAAGGATGTGCTGGCCGCACGCGACGAGGGCCGAATCGCCTCGCTCATCGGCATCGAAGGCGGCCACCAGATCGCGAACAACATGGCCGTGCTGCGCGAATATGCGCGCCTGGGCGTGCGTTATATGACGATGACATGGAACAACACCAATGAGTTCGCCGATGCCTCGGTCGGCGAGCATAAGTGGCACGGGCTCAACGACCGCGGGCGTGAGATCGTGGCCGAGATGAACCGCATCGGCATGATCGTGGATCTCGCCCACGTCTCGCCCGACACCATGCGCGACGCGCTTGAGGCTTCGCAGCTGCCGGTCATGTTCAGCCACTCGTCCTGCTTCTCGGTCAATCCGCACCCGCGCAACGTCCCCGAAGACGTGCAGCACATGCTCGCCGAGAATGGTGGCGTGCAGATGATCACCGCCGTCCCCGGCTTTGTCTCGGCCGAGCTCCATGACTGGTACGAGAACGGCGAGCACGGCCCGCGCCCAGCGGTCACCGTGGGCATGGTGGCCGATCACATCGAGGCTGCCCGCGAGGCGATGGGCGTGGACTACGTCGGCGTCGGCGGCGACTTCGACGGCACTGACGCCATGCCCGAAGGGTTGTCGGACGTCGGCGAATACCAGAACCTTTTCGCCGAGCTGCGCTCGCGCGGCTGGAGCGAAGAGGACCTCAACAAGCTCGGCTGGAAGAACGCCTTGCGCGTGCTGAAGGCCAATGACGGCGCCTATCGCGCGTTCATGGCAGCGGGGGAGTAGCCGACGACGATTCATGTAAAAGCTCGCGCGCGTCGCAGCTCTTTATGCGTAATACTGCATATATATGTGGCATGCAACGCTTGAAAATGACCATAACGGCGCAATGTGTTACACAATGATAGTTTGCGCAACATCAGCCGGTAACACTTCGGGTCTTCAATCGGCTTATGCCTGTGCGCCAAGAGACAAACAGTGTGCAGGAGCAGTTTCAAGATTTTGTCGAATCACGACTGTAGGAGAGAAAATATGAATCATTCCCAACAAAACCTTGGTGGCTATCTGCGTAAATTATGCAAGGTTTCCGTTGCCGCTCTGGCGGCTGCCACCATGCTGGTCACTACCGCCGCGTGCGGCGCCGCCGAGGGGTCCAAGGGCGCAACCGCCAACACGGGCAACAGCGATTCACTGGTGGTCGACAGCTCATTTGACCTCATCACCCTCGACCCGGCGAGAAGTTTCGAAACCACGGCCGTGACCGTCCTGAGGGCCGTCTATCAGTCCGCGCTGAAGTTCGTCGACAATGACATGAGCAAGCCGCAGCCTGAAATCTGCACTTACACAATCTCCGACGACAACAAAGTCGTCACGCTGACGTTGAACGGCGATCATTATTTCGCCGATGGCAAGAAGGTCACCGTAGACGACATCGTTTATTCATACCAGCGTGTGCAGGGAATCCAAGGCAATCCGTCGTTCTACCTTGACGGCGTCACCGTAGCGAAGAAAGATGACACGAGCCTGACGTTGACCAGCGAAACGCCGAATCCGGCAATTCCCTACATTCTACCGAGCGTCAACCTCGGCATCGTAGAGAAAAGCGTTGTGGAGGCGAACGGCGGCACACTCACTCCGAAGGACAAGGCCGATCAATACCTCAACGCTCATTCCGCGGGCTCTGGGCCATACCAGTTCGATTCGGTTTCAATGGATTCAAAGGTGACGCTCAAGCGCAATCCGAAGTTCAACGGCGACAAGCCCCGTTACAACACTGTCGTCATGAACAATGTCGACTCGTCCACCGAGCTGACGAACATCAAGGCCGGCACGACCGACATCGCGCTTTCGATCAATTCCGATGAGGCGGCCAATCTCAAGAGCTCCGAGGCGCATGTGTCCTCCGGGCCTTCCGGATCCACGACGTTCCTGTGGTTCAACTCCGATCCGCAATATGGCGGCAAGGCCGCTGACGTGAACTTCGTGAACGCCGTGCGCAAGGCGGTCAACTACGAAAAGTATGTGGCGATCTACGGCAAGGGTTCCGAACAGGCCTATGGCATGGTGCCCAATTCCTTCCTGGGCGCCCTCAAGAGCTCCAGCGAAGATTCGTATGATCTCGATGCGGCGAAGGCACTGCTCAAGAAGTCCGGATACAACAACGAGCAGATCAACTTCCTGTATTCGTCCGACGACGATACCGCTACCCAGATCGCACAGCTCTTCCAATCGGACATGAAGGCGCTCGGCGTCAATATCAAGCTTGTAGGCCAGCCGACCACGACCCGGTTGGACACCTTCCGATCCGGCAAATTCCAGGCAGGCTTGAGCACATGGGGCGCTGATTATCCCGATCCCTCCGACTACTTCGTCTTTACTCCCGACCAGAACATATCAAAGCGGGCAGGGTGGTATACCACTGCCGGAGCCAAGTCCTCCGGCGGATGGGCCGCTTCCGCCTCGGCCGACGCCATCATGCCGCTTGTCGAGGCTGCGCAGAGCGCGAGTGGCGAATCGGATCGAGACAAGGCATGGCAGGACCTGCAGAATGGGCTGAACCAGGGTAGCCCATTCGTCCCGTTGGTGGTGCAAGGAGCAAATGTCGTCTCGCGTCCGGATCTGACCGACGTGAATTACGACCTGCTGAATAATCTCGATCTCACTACGCTAAAGTAGCGCGAGTCGCTGTGGTCGCGCAGTTCGCCGAGTTCATGCGGACTCGCGACCCCGGCTGCATTCGCACCGACCATACGGTGAGTTGAATCGCGGACAGGAATGGTGATATGACGGCACAGGCAGTATCTCCCACGGCGGGGAATATAGGAAATATGCGCAAGAGCCGCGAGGATGATCCAGACGAATCGGATCCTTCAGGCTTCTGGCGGCAGATCCGCATCGGGCATCCTCTTGCCTTGTATATCGGCAAACGCTTCCTGATCAGTGTGTTTCTGGTTTTCGGCGTCACGCTCGTCACTTTCATTTTAACCAATCTTGTCCCGGCCGATCCGGTGAATTCCATCTTGGGCGAGCAGGAGGCCAACGACCCAGCCGCCGTCGCGCGCACCAGGGCCGAACTTGGGCTCGACAAGCCATTATGGGAGCAGTATTGGCTGTATCTGGTCCGATTGCTGCATGGTGATTTCGGCCAGTCGTTCCTGACCAAAACGCCTGTGCTCGACGATCTCAAACGCGTTGTGCCGGCGACGCTGGAACTGGGCGGGTTCGTCTTCATTTTCACGATCATTTTTGGCGTGCTCATCGGCCTGTATGCAGCGCTCCGGCACCGGCGGTTTGCCGATCAGCTCATCAGGGTGCTGTCGTTGGGCGGCGTGTCCGTGCCGACGTTCTGGCTTGGCGCCATGGGATATTATTTCCTTTTCTACGAGCTGGGGATCTTCCCCGGCTCGGGTCGGCTTGATTCGCGGGTAGCCCCACCGCCCAACGTCACCGGCCTGTATACCATCGACTCCCTGATAGCGGGAGACTGGTCCACCTTCGTCAATGCGCTCTGGCACCTGTGCCTGCCCGCCTTGGTCTTGGCTACGGCCAACCTGAGCAGCCTGATGCGTTTCGTGCGGTCGGCGGTGCTCGAATCCATGAACCAGGATTATGTGCTGGCGGCGCGGGCGAAGGGCCTGCCTTCCCATAAAGTCGTGTTCGGGTATATCCTGCGCGGGGCTGCGGTCCCCATCCTCAACCGCACCGGGCTGTTGTTCGCCGGGCTGGTCACCGGATCGGTGCTCACCGAATCGATCTTCGCTTGGAACGGCCTCGGCCAATATGCCTTCAAGGCGACCATGGCGTTGGATCTGCAAGGCATCATGGGCGTGGGCATCGTCATCGGCGTCGTCTATATCATGGTGAATTTCCTCGTCGACATCATCACCGGTTTCGTTGACCAGAGAGTGAGGATCCAATGAGCACGGCCAATGAAACCGCGCAGGCAGACCCGGCGGCAGCGGGCATTGACGCCACGGCAAGACCGGCGAACGGGGCGGCAGCAGTTCCGGCAGGCCCGGCGCTTCCCGAGAAGGTCGTGCGGAAAATGACCAAGCGTCGTTTCGGCGTGCCCAAGAGCCTACGCACGCCATTGGCGATCATCGGCATGGTCATCATCGCGCTGTGGATTGCGATCATCATCTTCGCGCCGCTGCTTGAGCCGCATGACCCGCTGGACCAGAGCGGCCCGCGTCTCGCGGCGCCCGGCGGCAATTATCTGTTCGGCACCGACACGCTCGGCCGCGACATCTTCTCGCGGGTTGTCGCCGCATCCCGGGTCTCGATACCCTCATCGATCGTCCTCGTGGTCATCTCCTCGGCGCTTGGCTGTTTCATCGGCGCCATGGCCGGGTATTTCGGCGGCCGAATCGATGAGATCTTCATGCGTCTGACCGATCTGGTCTTCGCCTTCCCCTCGACTATCCTTGCCATGGTCATTTCCGCCGCCCTCGGCCCCAGCATCCAGAACGCTATCCTCGCCGTCGTGCTCGTAAGCTGGCCCACCTATGCGCGGCTGGTCCGTTCGCTGGTGTTAGGCTTCCGCAACAGCGAATTCGTCATTGTGGGCAGGCTGCTCGGACGAAGCTCCTTCGCTTCGTTGTTCAAAGACATCCTGCCGAACATCCTGCCGCATATCTTCGTGCTCATGTTCGTAGATCTGGGCGATTGCCTGCTGACGCTTTCGGGTCTGTCATTCCTGGGCCTCGGTGCTACGCCGCCTACTCCGGAATGGGGACAGATGGTGTCTGAGGGCGTGATGCGCATGACATCATGGTGGTTGGCTTTCTTCCCCGGACTTGCGATCTTCACGGTCGTGATAGCGGAGAACTTCGTAGGTGACGCAGTCAGGGACTGGTTCGACCGCAGCTACAGCGCCGGCAGGCAGGGGGAGTGACATGAGCGAACGCAGAATGGAAGAGAACGCGTTGTTCGCCTCGAGGGAAAAGGCCGCGGGCATTGTGATTCGCGGGCTGTCCATGGAATTGTATGGTCGAAAGCTGCTGGACCATGTCGATCTCGACATCGCTCCGGGCAAGATCAGCGGACTCGCCGGCGAATCAGGATCCGGCAAATCATTGACGGGCATGACGATACTCGGTTTGCCGCCTGAAGGCGCGAAACTGACTGGTTCGGTCAAATACGCGGGCGAAACGGAGCTGCTGGGGATGAAAGAGCGCGAACGCAACGGCTATCGCGGTCGCCGCATCTCCATGGTGTTCCAAGACCCTACGTCGAGCATGCATCCGATGCTGTCCATCGAACGGCAGCTGACGGATGGCATGCGCTACCATCTGCACCTGAACAAACAGCAGGCGCGCGAACGCGCGGTTGAACTGCTCAGACTTGTGCAGGTGCCAGAGCCTGAACAGGCTCTCGAACGGTTCCCACATCAATTCTCCGGCGGACAATTGCAGCGCATCGCCATCGCCACGGCACTGAGCTGCAATTCGCGCGTACTGATCGCCGACGAACCCACCACGGCGTTGGACGTGACTGTGCAGGCGGGCATCCTGCACCTGCTCAAAGATCTCAACGAGCGCCTTGGACTGACCATCCTGCTCATCACCCACGATCTCGGAGTTATGAGCGCGCTGGCAGACACCATAGCCGTGATGCGCCAGGGTAAGATCGTCGAAGTCGGCGACCGGTACGACATCATCAACCATCCGCAGCATCCCTACACCATCGACCTGATCAACTCGCTGCCAACGAAGGTCGAAGAGCGCATGGAGGCCGCTGGCGAACTTGGTTCGAGCAACGCGGCCTGGGATGCCGGCACAGTCGAGAACGTTGACATGAACTTGGATGCTGGCGATGCGAGCATTCCAACGATCGAATCGCCGACGAAGGTCAGCCAGGCCGGCGAAACCGGCGCGGCCAATGGAGCTGGCGCGATCGGCAAAATCGACGAGGAGGCCTGAGATGGGGCAACAGCATGATTTCCATACCGCTGCCAAGTTCAATTCCGGACTGGACCTGCGCCATATCGTCGTCGATTACAGGGTAGGCGGCAGAATGGTGCACGCCGTGCGCGGGGTCGACCTTCAGGTGGCTCCGGGCGAGGTCGTGGGACTGGTCGGCGAATCAGGATGCGGCAAGTCAACGCTGGCGAAAGTGATCTGCGGGCTCGTGGCGCCCACGTCAGGGAGCATCGTATTCGACGATGTGCCGATCACGCCGCTCGGATTCCGTCGAAGGCTGACGGAGCTGCGGCGCATCCAGATGGTGTTCCAGAATCCCTATGCTTCGCTTAACCCGCGCCGCACAGTGCGTGCACAGATCGAAGAGGCTCGGGCAATCAGTCCGTTTGCGGTGCCGAGCGTGGAGGAGCTGCTTGCCGAGGTGCAGATGGATGTTTCAGATGCCGACAAGCTCCCGCACCAGTTCTCCGGAGGCCAACGTCAGCGCATCGCCATAGCGCGCGCGATGGCGACCTCGCCGCTGCTGCTGATAGGCGACGAGCCGATCGCTTCGCTTGATGCGTCGCTGCAGGCGAAGACCGCGATCCTGATGAAACAGGTCGCCTCCCGTTCGGATTCCTCGCTGCTGTTCATCAGCCACGATTTATCGATCGTTCGACTCATCGCCACCCGCATAGTCGTGATGAATCAAGGAAGGATCGTTGAAACGGGAACCACCGAGGAGATCTGGAATCATCCAAAAGAAGACTATACGAAGAACTTGCTCGATGCCATACCTGTGCCTGATGGATTGGGTCACCTGCCTGCCTACCACGGGGAGGTGTAAAGCAGCTGTTATGCGCGCTTTGCAGGTACGACATCCGACATGATTGGGAGTGCGACTGATATTCAGCGGGACATTGCGTATGCAAGAGACACGGGAAGTACAGGTATGAGCACAGCCAGCGACTACAGTGACGGCACGCCGCAAATCAGTTTCACGCTTCGTGACAGCGCTGGGAATGCCTTGGCGCGGCGCGCGGGGGAGCGCATCTTCTATGCGGCTTCGACGATCAAACTGGCGGTGGCGATGGCGGCGATCGAGGAGATCGGAGCCGGTCGCCTGACTTGGAAGCAGACGGTCCCGGCCACGCATACGTTCGAATCGGCCGCGGGCGGGACTTTCTCGCTCGCCGACGACCCGGAGGAGGCCGACAACGAGATTCCCGAAGCCGGCACCCCTATGAGTGTGCGGGAGCTGCTTGACGCGATGATCGACCGGTCCAGCAACGAGGCGACCGACATGCTGCTCGGGCTGATCGGCATTCCTCGCGTGCAGCGCTTGTGCAAGGAGCAAGGCATGCATCGGCTGCACATCGAGCGGCTCATCGGGGACATCGCCGCCCGTAACCGCGGTCTGCCCAACGAGGTCACCACCGACGACCTTTCGAAGCTCATGCTCGCGGCGGTGCACGGCGATTGGTCCGCGCATAACGATATCGAGGTTTTGCGCCAGGCGCTCTCCCGGCAGCGCTATGCGGTCATAGCGAGCGAGCTGCCGCATGGCGTGGCATGGGGCTCGAAGTCCGGCTCGGTCGACGGCATCGAGCACGATGTCGCGTTCGTCGGCGACCCGGATTCGGCGGATCTGCGCGTGCTTGCCGTCTGCACCAGGGGATACGCGCCGGATGACGCGCACGAGGCGATCCGCGCGGTCGCCGCGGCTGCGCTCGGTGATTAGGACGACTTGCAACCGTACGCAGCGCATCGGGAGCGGGATGGACTCGAGATGGAAGAGACATCGTGACCGAATCTGTAATATTGCGCCGAGGCCAGTGCATTGATTGGGTGAGCAGAAGAACATAGACAGCATGCGCACCCGGTCAGCGCGTTGAGGCTTTTTCCACGCATATGGCGGCGAAACGAGTGGCGAGACGTTGGGCGAGCCTCGCGTTTTCGGCGCCGGCTTCGCGTGCGTGGCGAACGATATCAGCCCAAACGAAGCCATCGGCCTCGACGCTGCGCTGCTCCTCAGCGTCCCAGTCAACGATATTCTCGGCCGCTACTTCGGGATGGAATTGCAAACCCCACGCGCAATCGCCCATACGGAACGCCTGTACGGGAGCGCGGTCCGAATGTGCCAGTAACACGGCTTGATCAGGAAGACTGGTTATATGGTCCACGTGGTTCTCCGTCATCGAGAATCGCCGCGGCAGAGCGATGAAAAGCGGGTCGTGCCTGGCCGCCGATTCGAGTGTGATCGTGGTCATGCCATGCTCGGGCCGGAGTTTGCGATGCTCGACGAGGCCGCCGCCTACATAGGCCAGCAGCTGGCCGCCCAAGCAAATGCCGAGCATGGGGATGCCACGCTCCAGAGCCTGCGATGTTAGCGCTCTGGTCTGGACGAGCCACGGGAAACGGTCGTCTTCATTTGGCAGGGGAGCTCCGCCCAGCACGATCAGCGCCGAATATCCTTCGAGGCTGCTGGGCAATCCGGCGCCGCCGAACACAAGTTCGTAATCCAATCCCGCCTGTCCGAACCATGGTCCGATCCGCCGGAGGCTTGCTGTTGTCGAATGACCGATCACCAACGCCTTGACTGTCGTCATGCGTGGCCCCTTTCGTCGCTGTCGTCGCGCGCCGCATTATGCCTGCCGACGTTGTCGTTCCTATGTTTGCCGGTATTGCGTCGTCCTTGGCGGGCGAAGGGCTCGCGAAGGCTGCCTTGCCCGTCGTCCTCGGCGATGTCTGTGGCGGTATCCATGATGATGCGGGCCTGCGGCTCGATGACCACGATGTCATCGGTTTTCGGCGCGTCGGCCACCGCGAAATCGAGGCTCTCGATTTCGGGCGGCTGCAATGGATTAAGCCTGATCGAACAGCGCAGGGGATGACGTTCGCAGGGCATGGTCCACGATAATTGCGCGGGGGACTGGGCGGTCAGCGCGCCCGCATTCGCCACAACGGCTCGCAGACCAGGTTCGCCATCGGCGATGTCATGTCTGACCGGCGAAACGCCCTTGCCGGCGTGATGGCCGACGTGAGTCGCTGCGGTCGGGTCATTGCCGGTGGCGTTGGCTCTGGCGCTAGCGTATATCGGGCCAAGTCCTGGCATATCGAGAATTGATGGGTCCCCAGTGGTGGCTGCGGCCCCGATAGCGCCAAGTGCAGAGCGGTCGACCGGGCTGCACTTGGTCATACGGTTCGCACGCCATGCTCCGCCGGTCAGCAATCCGGCTACCGGACTGCGCCTCGTGCCGAGCAGGGGGCCGGTTTGGACAAGCACGGCTGCAAGCTCGGCCGCGCGCTGCTCCAAGGAGGAGTCCATGACGATATTCATCGAGAACAGATCGCTCAGCGATTCTAAAGCAGGCAGGCAAACGCCTGCATCGCAGCCGAAGCTCGGCAAGGCCTGCAACATCGCGCACACGCGGCCCATGGCGATTTCGGTCTGTGGCCACAAGCGGATGCTTCTCGCTGCAACGGCCGATGAGCCGGCTATGGTGCGCGCGCCTGCCGCGCCCGCCCGCGAATGCGATGATCGTGAGCCTGACATTGGTGTGCACGCGGAATCCAGCAGCATGCTCAACGCCTGTGAGGCGACGCCGCCCGGCGTGGCATATCGGCCGTTGGCCAAAGTGACGATGCCGATGCCGGACCCCAGATGCCAGCGCATATCCGAGCCGTAACCCGGGTAGCCGCCGGAATGGTGTGCGATATCGCCGTAGCGCGCGTCGTGCTCGACGACCAGCCCATATCCATAGGACTGGTATTCGCTCGTCGCCCGACGGGTGAGTCTGCCCCGGTTCGAACCCGAACGCGCGATCGGCGGAATCGGGTTATGCCCGATCTGCATAAGACGGCGGAAACGGCGAGGCAAGATGATGTCTTCGGCAAGAGCGCCTTCCCGCGGAAGGCCATTGTCTGAAAATCCGGCACCGAGCCACGCATTCCAACGCGCGATGTCATGCACGCTGCTGATCACTCCGCCGATCGCGCTGAAAGCGCCGGGCGCGGTGAACTCCTCGAACACCCATGCCCCTGAAGCGGCACGGTGATGGCCACAGATGAGCATCGAGGGATCGGCCTCGCGATAATCATACGTGGTCTCCTGCAGCCCGAGCGGTTCGAGAAATTCCGTACGCACATAGTCCGGCAGTTCCGATCCCGTGATTGTGCGCACTGCCTCGCCAAGGATCGCGAAGCCGATATTCGAGTATTCGTACCCCTCGCCCGGTCGGAACACGGTGCGCAATCCACGGGCGAGCAGCTGCCGGAGTTCCTCGTGCGACATGGATTCCTGCCGATCGGCCCAGGCATCGTCCGTGGCGAGCCCTGAGCGCATGGAGAGCAGGTCGGCGATGGTGATCGGGAACGCGTCGTCGTCATGGGCGTTCGTCGTGGCAAGCTCGGGCAGCAGCGTGGCGGCCGGCTCATCGAGATCGAGTCGGCCCTGCCAGACAAGTCGGAGCACGGCGGCCGCAGTGAAGCTTTTGGACATGGAAGCGATGCGGAATCGCATATGCGCGTAGGGCGTTTCATGGCTCGTCCGCTGCGTTGATTCGGGCAGCGTTGATTGTGAAGGTACTGATTCCGGCAGCGCCGAGGTGTCGTGCATCGCCAGCGTTTCAGGCGCGCCAAAGCCATTGGTGTGGATAAGCGCGCCCTGCTCGTAGATGCCATATACGCAGAATGGTGCTTTGCCCTCGGCGACAACGGACTGGATCATCCTATCTATCTCCGGGAAGCATCGGGCGTCGACGCTGCCGGTGTCGATCTGGGACTGCCTCATGCCTGCTCCTTCTGCCTGACCGACGCGTGCATCGCCTTGGCTGTCTGACCATAGCGACTAGGCATCGTATGGCCAGAGCTCCTCGACTGGATGCCATCACCCCTGGGATCGGCATAATGCGACGCATGACGGCGAGTTTAACTCGCGTTGATATGCGGCGTGTAACGTGACGTCTGATGCCGGGGGCGGGTGGTTTTCATACCGAATCACTCCCGACTCATGATACTGATTGCGGCCGATAGGCACGGGCGCATGATGCCGATCATGCCAGCGGCTGCATTGCGCGCATGCGACATCAGGCGCGATGTCGGTGCCGTCCGCAGACGAGGTGTTGCAAGGAGCGGCCCTATGAATAAGGTGGATATGAACACTGCCGATACGAATACGGTGAAGCATGGGCAGACGACGCTGATCGGGCATGACGCATTGCAGGAGTTGATTGATCAGGCCATCAAGGACTACGGCGTGCCGGGCGCGGCAGTCGGCGTGCTCGCGCCGGCGCAGGAAGGCACACTGCATGCGGATGCCGCATGGTCCGGCGTGATCAATCAGGCCACCGGGTACCCGGTGATCGAAGGCACGCTGTTCCAGATCGGTTCGATCAGCAAGATCTGGACCACAGTGCTTGCCATGCAGCTGATCGATGAAGGGCTGCTGGCGCTTGACACGCGAGTCAAGGACGTCTTGCCTGATTTTCGTATAGTCGGCTCGCCTGAAACCACCGAGCACTGCACCATTCGCGACCTGATGTGCCATGTCAGCGGCATCGAGGGCGATGCCTTCCCGGATACGCTGGGGCGCGGCGACGATTGCGTGGCCAAATACGTGGAGTATATCGGGCGATTCCCGGCTCGTACGCCGCTGGGCGGGCCGCTGAGCTACTCGAACGGGGCTTTCGTGGTGCTGGGCCGGGTAATCGAGGTGCTGCGAGGCATGGTCTGGGACGAGGCGCTGCGCAAGTGCATTGCCGGGCCGGCGGGATTCGGGCATGTCTGGACGCTGCCGGAGGATGTTCTGCGCTATTCGGCATGCCTTGGCCATCAGCGTGCCGTCGCGATCGATCAGAAGATCTTCCCGGCTCCTGTTCAGCCTGCCGAGCTGTGGCATCTGCCGAGATGCACCGGGCCGTGCGGACAGGTGTCCGCGTCGATCGGCGACGTGCTCGGTTTTGTTTCCATTTTCCTCGACGGCGGCGTGGCGCCCAATGGCGCGAGGATCATGTCTGCCGATAGCGCTGTGCTGATGACCCGTGAACAGGTGAATCTGCGCGAGCAGGGCGTGCAGAACAATGGCTGGGGACTGGGCTGGCAGCTGCCGAACTGGGGTAGCGAGCCGGCCTTCGGGCACGGGGGAGCGACCGAGGGGCAACGGGCGAACGTCGTGGTCTTTCCGCGACGCCGCACGGCCATCGTGGTGCTGACCAACGCCGATGCCGGCACGCAGATGGCGGCGCATGCGACGTCCGTGCTGGCGGCGCGGGCAGGCGTCGCGCCGCGCCCGACAGTCCAGCTTGACGGGGCGCCGATCGGCGCCGAGGATGCGGCGGCGATTCTGGGAACCTATGAGCGTCTTGGGGAGCATATGGAATTCAAGGCAGGCGGTCCGACCGGCGTACTGGCCGTCATCGAACCGGACGAGGACGATGGCCCCTACGGCGTGCAGCTCACCTTGCCGCTCCACCGCACGACGCAAGGTTTCTATGCCATCCAGCGCCCGGACGAACGCGACCCCACCGAAATAGCCTTCATCAGCTCGTCGCACGGCACCCGATACGTTGCCGCCGGACACAGGGTCACGCCGAAAATAGCATGACGGCGACATAGCGACGACCGGAAAAGCCTAGCTATCGATCCAACTGAGAGACATCGGCGATCTTCTCGCCGCGTACTGCGGCGAACGTCTTGGCGAGTCGGTTCTGCGTCTCCTCGGGATGAAGGCGTGCCACGCCCATGAACAGCACGTCTACGATGATGAGCTGCGCCATCCTGCTCGGCATGGCGGCATAACGGAAGCGGGTTTCCTTCGACACTGTGGTGATCGTCAGATCGGCCAGCGTAGTGATGGGGGAGTCGCCGTAGTTGGTGATCGCCACGCACAGCGCGCCGCTTTGCCGGGCAGCCCGCAGCGCCCGGACGGTCTCTCGCGTCTGCCCGGAATGCGAGAAGGCGATGGCAACGGAGTCTTTGGGGAGCGTCGCAGCGCTCACCAACGCAAGATGCGGATCGCACCACGCGCTGGTCGGGCGGCCGATACGGCTGAGTTTTTGCTGCAGATCTTGGGCCGCCAGACCGCTGGATGCCTGCCCGTACACGTCAATGCGAGGGGCTTTGTCCAATGCCTCCACCACGTTGGCCACTACGTCGAAGTCAAGCATCGTAATAGTGTCTTGCACGGCCTGAGCCTCTTCGAACGCCATCTTGCGATAGACCGCCACCGCTGGATCTGCCAGATCGATATCGCCGTTCGAAACGCCGAAGTCGATGCGCCTGTCCTGATCGGCGACGGCCGCGACTGTCAGCGCCTGCCGGAAGCTGCGATACCCGTCGAAACCGGCCCGTTTGCACAGCCGCATCACCGTGGCGAGCGAAGTGCCGCATCGGCTCGAAAGTTCGCTGATGGTAAGCCGGGACGTTGAAAGCGGTTCCTCGAGCACGAATTCGGCGACGCGCGATTCGCTGGGACGCAATGCCGGGAGCAGTTGTTTGAGGCGCATAAGAAGGTTTTCGGGCACGACGGCTCTCCTTGGAGATCCTGGAGATTAATGGCTACAGGTTTGCAGATATTCGGATTGTTTTGAGTTGTCTCAACACCCGGAACCATGGCGGTTCGGGGCAAGCATTCCGGCGGCCGCCCGGGCGTTGGGCAGCGCATCGCCATATGTCCGCACCATGCGGCCCGCCACAACGCCGCCGGTGGCCGGCCAGCCTGTCTGCAATACTACAGCCTGCGGTTTCGAATGAAGTATGCCGGTGACGAATGCGCATTCTTCGCTGCCTTCGAGCAGCAGCCCGGCGATGAGCACGATGTCGCCCTCATATCCAGACAGTTGCCGGATCAGCCGTGCAGCGCCATCCGCACCGGCGGCCGCAGCATTGCCGGTGTACGGCTGCGGCGTCACAACATCAAGGCCGCGCTCCTTCAAGGCGCGCATGAAACGGTTGGCGCCTGGCCCTATGACCGGCGAGCGTGAACTGCGCGCGTCGACAAGCATGACCGGTCGTCCGCTGGCTGCCAGACGAACATCCCCATGGACTTCCAGCGCACGCGCTGCCAGTTGCTCGCCTTCCTGTGATGGAGCTTGCCTAGTACCGTCAGCTGTGTTGCGACTGCTAGGGGACGTCAGCGCCCGCCAGTCCTGGTTGTGCTGCGCCCGCCAGTATGAGAGCCGCTCGATTCTCTTTCCCGCGCGTTCCAGCGTTTCGATCGGCAGACTACCGTCATCCAGCGCGTCGAATAGGCCGTCCCGGACGCGTATGAAATCATCCTCGCCATGCCCGGGGTGGCCTGCCGGATTGCCGATGCACAGCAGATCGTTGCCGGCGAGCAGCGCCGCGACGCCGCCCCGGCGTTGGCCGATCGTGTCCGCGATGGCGGCCATGTCCAAGGCGTCGCAGATCATAACGCCATCAAAACCGAGCTCCTTGCGAAGTATGCTCAGCGCTTTGGGATTGATGGTCGCCGGATCGTCGCCCAAATACGGCACGGTGATGTGGGCTGACATCACGCATTGGGCGCCCGTTCGGAGCGCGGCTTCGAACGGGGGCAGATGAATGCTGCGAAATTGTTCGGGTGTGCGGTGAGCCAAGGAAGATGTCAGATGCGGATCGCTGACGACATCGCCATATCCGGGGAAATGCTTGATGCAGCAGGCGACTCCGGCCTGCTGGATCCCGCGTGCCATGGCGGCGCCGTGCCGGGCGACCAATTGCGGGTGCGCTCCGAAGGAACGCACGCCGATGACCGGGTTGCGCGGATCGCTGTTGACATCGACCACCGGAGCCAGATCGATGTCGATGCCATTGCTGCCCACAAGCGTGCCGATGCGCTGGCCGGATCGGCAGGTGGCCTGGACATCATCGACGCGGCCGAGCACGGCATTACCCGGCTCGCTTGATCCGTCTGCCGCTTCCAGACGAGTGACGATGCCGCCTTCTTCGTCGACGCCCAGCAGTGCGGCGGGAGAGATGGCATGGATGCGATCCGACAGGCGCCGAGGCTGCTGGGCGTCGTCGGGAACGAAATTATGGGCGAAATACAGGGCTCCGCCGAGGCCCTCATCGAGTGCGCGTGCCAACCACTCGGGCGTTGTGGTCCCGTTGAAACCAGGCCAAAGCACGCGATAGACCATGCGCCGCACGGTGCGATCACGGCGGCTGTCAATCGGCATGGACATTACTGCTCCCTGCCGGTGCCAACGGGAATTGTTCCGGTGTTGACCGTGGTGCCGATATGGTCGGTACTGATGCACAGTTGCAGCGGATTGCCCGGCGCGCTCGGCAATGGCCGGAATCCTAGGTGCGCATAGAATCCCCGTGCACGTGAATTGCCGGCCCCCACCCCGAGCTGCACTCCCGGGATGCCGCGGCGATGCAACTCGGCGAGCATAGCCTGCATGAGCCGGCGCCCGACGCCCTGACCTTGCGCGACGGGCAGCAGGTCGATATGCATATGAGCAGGGTACCGATCCTGATCTGGTCCCAGAAAATTCTCCGGATGGCGGCCGGTCTGCGCCAGTCGGTCGGCAGCGCTGGCCGACTGGTCGACGACCCGATGACGTTCCAAGAACACCGGCAGCCAATGCTCCCGGTACCACGCGACGAAGGCCGCCGTATCCGCGGCTGCGATAGCGTAGCCGCAAGGCATGCCGTTCTGGTCGACCACGAACACCAAGTCGGGGGCATACTGCACATATGGCGACAAATAGATATCGGGCAGCAGGCCGCCGGGAATCCAGTCGCTCGCGTCCTGGCCGGATTTGCCGGTACGCACGCATACTTCGCGCAGTGCCGGCTCGTCGCCCTCACGATATGGGCGAATTGCGAATCGCGCGGTGTCGCGCGAGCCAGCGACACCCGATACTGAGTTATATGACATAGCATTATTCGAATCGGCGGTGCGCAACGCAACGCCGACTGATGCGTTGCGAGTGATCATGCCACAGCCTCCTTGCCGCTGTCGGCTGCGACATCGGAGCGCAAAGGAACCACCTGTCGTATCTGCGGGAACAGGCATGCGACTTCATGGTCGGCCGCGCCAAAGCCACTGTCTTTGCCCGGCACCGCGAGCGGAGGCCGGCCGGTGAAACATACTGGCTGGGCGAAGGGACAGCGCGGGGCGAACAGACAGCCGGTATCGTCATTGCGTTCATCGAGGATGCCTGTGGGCACCACTTGAACGGGAGCCTTGGACTCCAAGCCGCGCAGCACGGGGATGGCGGAAAGCAGCGCCTGCGTGTACGGGTGCAGCGGGGCCTGCGAGACCACGGTGTCTGAAGGCCCGCGTTCCACGATCGAGCCGCGATACAGCACGACCACGGTGCTGTCCTGCCCGATGTAGCGTGCCGAGGCGAGATCGTGGGTGATGAACACCACGGAAATCCCCAGCTCGCTGCGCAAAGTACGTAGCAGCCTCAGGACGCCGAGCCGCAGGGATACATCGATCATGGATACGGCTTCGTCGGCGACAAGCACCTTCGGGTCCACGGCCAGCGCCCTGGCGATGACGATGCGCTGGCGCATGCCGCCAGAGAGCTGATGCGGGTAGCGGGGGAGCACATACTCAGGGTCCAGCCCAACCAGATTGAGGATCTCCAGCAGGCGGCGCTGCGGCCAGTCGGCGTCCTTGTCTGCAATGCGGGCGTGCAAGTGCAGCACGTCGATAAGGATGTCGTAGATGGTCCGTACTGGGTTGAGCGCTGAATACGGATCCTGATGGATGAGTTGCACCCCGCGGAAGAAATCGCGCCGGTGCTTCGCGTTGAACGAATCGATATTCTCGCCATTGACGGCGAAGGTGCCGGCCGTGGGCTGCTCGATGCCGGCGAGGATGCGCCCGAGCGTGGACTTGCCGCACCCAGACTCGCCGATGATGGAGATCGCCGACCCTTCGGGTATCTCTAAATCCACGCCGCGTAATGCGTGCACGGATTCGCTGAGCGCTTTGCCGCGCACGCGATAGGTCTTCTCGATGCCGGAAAGGCTAATCATGAATCGCATTCCCTTCTTGGCTTCCCTTGCCTGCGGCTGCAGGCGTATTCGGCGCGCCAGCCGCTACAACGCCCTTGCCGCTATCCGTTCCCGCGGTATTCCCTTCGGCGTCGATCTTTTCGGCGAAGTGGCAGGCGACAAAAGTGGAACCGTCTGGTGAGCGCCGCATCTGCGGCGTCTGCTCGGCGCATATCGCGGCATGGTCGCGTTGGAAGATCGGGCATCGGTCGCGAAAGACGCAGCCTTTGCGCGGCAAGGTAGCGAGCGTCGGCGGCCGCCCGGCCAAGGGCTGCGCCGCGTCGATATCGCCGGTGAGTCTGGGAAGCGCCCGGATGAGTCCGCGGGTATAGGGATGGCAGGGATGCCTGAGCAGTTCGATGGTGCCGCCGACTTCCACCAGCCGGCCGCCGTAGAGCACCGCGATATGGTCGGCGATATCGGCTACCACGCCTATGTCATGGGTCACCAGCAGCGTGGTGAGTCCCTGCGTGCGGTGAACCTCGCGGATGATGCTCAGAATGTTGGCCTGCGTGATCATGTCGAGCGCTGTCGTAGGTTCGTCGAGCACGAGTACGCTGGGTTGCAGGGCCAGCGCGAAGGCGATGCCCACTCGCTGGCGCATGCCGCCGGAAAGCTCATGCTGGTACGAGGCGAGAATGCGCTCGGCGGGCAGCCCCATGCCGGACAGTAGTGCGCTGAATGAATGCAGCAGTTGGCGCAGGTCGCTGACGTGATGCGACCGACCTAGGTCGAGGACCTGCTTGCCGATCCTTTCCAACGGGTTGAGCGAGTCCTGCGCAGCCTGAAAGACGTAGCCGATGGTGGCCGCGCGAACCTCCCGGAGCTCTCTGTCGCCGAAGCCCAGCACATCGCCCACGCCTTCCACCTCGACGCTGCCATGGGTGATCTGCCCCGGAGGCTGCACGGCGTTGAGCAACGCCATGGCCAACGTGGATTTGCCCGAGCCGGATTCCCCGACCAGCCCGGTGATCGTGCCCGGTTCAAGCGTGAGCGTGACGCCTTCCACAGCAGGCAGCAGACCTTGGTTCACTTTATAGGCCACAGCTAGGTCACGAATCGTGACACGAGGAGGTTCTGCACGGCGCTGCGGCAGGGAAGGCATGTGAGAAGAAGACGTGTGAGAAGAGGTTCGCGAAGCCGACGCGGGCTCTGGGAGCGATGCGGCTTTCGGCGTCGATGCAGGCTGCGGAGCCGGTGCAGTCTCGGATTGCACGCTGTGTTTCGCGAACAGCCCTGTGAATAACGATGTCATGAGTTCTCTCGCAGTCTGGGATTGAATACTTCGTCAAGCGCGTCCACCAGCAGCACGACGCCAAGGGTGAGCAGCAGGATCGCGATCAGCGGGGAGAGCAGATATGGCAGGCCCACGCCGGTCAGGGTCACGCCGTTGTTGACGGCCAATTGGATCATGACGCCCCAGTTCGAGGAGGTGAACGGCAGCACACCCAAATAGAACAGGCCGACCTGGGAATAGATGCTGTTCGTGACCCCCATGAGCAGGTTCATCGCCACGAAGGGCGCCATGTTGGGCAGCAGCTCCTTGAACACGATGTATGCCGTGGGGAAGCCGAAGCTGTGCGCGGCCTCGATGAAACCGCGATTGGCCAGTGACATCGTCTGGGCGCGCACAGCGCGGGCCAGTCCGCCCCATCCGGTGATGCCCAGTACGACGCCCATGGTCCACGGCGAACCGAACTTCCAGACGATCGACAGCACCAGCAGCAGCGGGAAATTCGGGATCGTGAGGATGATGTCGGTGATGCGCATGAGTAGCGAATCGGTGAACCCACGCCGGAATCCCGCGTACAATCCGATGGTCACGCCGATGATGACCGTGATGATCGAGGCGATGGCGGCCGAGAGCAGCACGTATTGCGTGCCCGTCACCAGGAGCGCGAGGACGTCCGCGCCTTGGAAGTCGGTTCCCAACGGATGAGCGAGGCTCATTACGCCGAAGAGATTGTCGCTGTCATCCGGCGGCATATGGCGATACAGCAGGTTGCCGAACAATGCGAATGCGATATACACCACTACGATGATGGCGCCGAACATGCGGCTCGGCTTGCGCTTGAGCACGCGCCAGAGCACAGTGAAGAACCCGGTGCGCGACCGGCGCGGATCGAATGCGATCGCTGGCGAAGACGCGGTCTGCTCGCTCATAGGTTCTCAGCTCCTCTGCGCACGCGCGGATCGATGGCGGTGTAGAGCAAATCCGCCAGCAGATTCGCGATGATAACGGCTACGGTGATAAGCAGGAACGCCCCGTTCATCACTGGATAATCGCGCTGCCCGACGCTGCTGATGAGCAGCTGTCCCATGCCGGGGTAATTGAACGCGTTTTCGATGAATACCGCGCCGCCGAACATGAAGCCGAGCGACAGCGTGAGCACGGTGAACAGGGGAAGCACCGCGTTGCGGGCGACGTATGCGAAGATCTTGCGCCTCGAAAGTCCACGGACTTCGGCGGCGAGGATGAAATCGTCGCCGAGCACGGAAACCACGGAGGATTTCATTGTCAGCAGATAGCCGCCGAAACTCGAAAGAGCGAATGCCAGTGCCGGCAACACGGCGTGCGCGATCAGCGAAGCGATGTATGGGCCGTTGAATCCTGGTTCAAGCGCTCCATCCACTGGCCCGGTGGAGAAGACCGGGTACTTGACCGTCAGAAACGTCACCAGAATCAGCGCCATGACGTATTGCGGAATGCCGTGGAGCACAGAACCCAGTATCGTCAAACCTGAGCCCAAGCGACTGTCGCGCCTCATGGCGGCGATAACGCCGAGCACCACGCCCAAGGCGGCGCTCACCAGCACGCCGGCCAGCACGAGGCCGACCGTCCAGGAGACAGCCGAGGCGAGTTCGCTGCTGACGCTGATGCCCTCCGCGGTGATCGATGTTCCGAAATTGCCATGGGCTAGCTGCGTGAGATAATTCCAATACTGCTGGAGCGCATTGCCCTGTGGCATGAAGCCATAGATGCTCGCCGTCAGCGCCCGGGCCTGCTGGGGGGTCTTGCCCTGCATGAGCAGGCTTTCATAGGCCGTTTCCAGCGGGTCTCCGGGCATGAGCTTGACGAGGAAGAAGGTGAAGGTGCATACCACCCATATGGTCAGAAGCGCCCTGAGCAGACTGGTGCCCACGTAGCGCAGACCGGAGATCACGCGCATCTGATCAGCTCATTTCTTCTTGATGTAGCCGTACTGCATCCATACGCCTGGCTGGTTGTGCAGCAGCCAATTGTCTTTGGACGGGAACTTCGTGAAGCGCGAGTCATTGACGAACTGCAGGTTCTTGTAGTCCCAGATCTGGATGATGGGCAGCTGGTCGTTGGTCAGCGCGGCGAGCTGCTTGACGATATCGGTTTGCTGCGAGCCGGAGGCGGATTGCAGCTTGGCTGCGAGGTCGCCGGGGTCGATGGTGCTGCCGTCGACCTGCTCGGTCTCGGGCCCGCCCATCCAGTTGCCGTTCTTGCCCGCCGGCGAATGGGCGGCGGTGTCGCCGGAGACCGTCCAGCCGTTGGAGCTGCCGTACACACGCTGGAAGGCGTTATACGCGCTGGGTCCAAGGGCGACCAGCCAGAAGCCGACAGGGAACTTTCCTGCCGCCAGATCAGAAAGATACGTTGCATAATCGGCCGAGGTATTGAGCTGTGAGGTGACGCCTGCGGCGCTCAGGTCGCTGGTGATGCTCTTGCCCGCGGCGACCCAGTCGGAGAAGCCGTTGGCCACTTGGATATTCACCGTGAAGGGCTTGCCGTCTGGCAACTGCCATTTGCCGTTGACTTTCTTCAGCCCTGCTTTTGTGAAGCACTCAGCGGCTTTCGTTGCGCTGTGATCATAGGAGTCGAGTTGCTGACCCTTGAGATACAGGTCGTTGACCGTGGAGATCATGCCGGTCGTGGGCCCGGAGGGAGATCCAGAGGTGCTTTCGCCGATCTTCGTGGCCGTTGCCCGGTCGATGGCATAGGCGATGCCGCGGCGCACCCAGACGTTGTCGAAGGGTTTGACGCTTTGGTTGAAGGCCAGCGATGCGCTGACGAAACTTACGCCTTCGACGGTGCCGTTGCCCTTCACCGCCAGGATGCTTTTGAGCATGCTCTCCGAAGTGGAGGTGTATGGGGCGACGTCAAGCTGCCCCGACTTCAAATAGGTCCAGATCTGCTGATTGCTGTTGTAGCTCTTGAGCACCACCTGCGTCGGATCGATATTCGAGGCGGCGAAGTAATGGGGGTTCTTCTTCAGGATCGCCTCGCTCGGATTGACCCGGTCGAGGGTGAACGGCCCGCATGAGATGTCCTTCTTGGGCCCGAGCGATGTCATTTTCTTGCCGAAGGCGGCGATGTTTCCTGCGGCCTTGGTCTTGGCGCCGGACGAGGCGCTGGCGCTCAGCTGCGTGGCGACATCGTCCCAGAAGCCGCTGGGGATCTGGGCATCCCAGAACGAGCCGGGGACTACGTCTGTGCTGAGCGTGTCCGAAAGCAGAGTGCCTTTTTGAACGGTGGCAGGCTGCGTGATCTTGACGGTCTTGTCGTCCGAAGACGCCACAGTCACCGGCGAGTTTCCATTTGCAATGGACAGGGCGAACGAGGCCTTGACATCATCTGCGGTGACCGGCTTGCCGTCCGACCAGTTGGCGTTGGGATCGATATGCACGGTCACGGTGTGCCCGTCCGCGCTCACGTCCCAGCTTTTGGCGATTGCGGGCGCATAGGCGGTCGGATCCGATATCGAGTACTTGAACCAGGCCAGCTGCTCCTTGTTATAGCCCACGAACATATTCGCCACTTGGTTGTACGGGTTGATGGGGGCATTGACATTGATCGACTGGTTCTCATCGATGGTCGTGAAGGTGCCCGACGAGGCGTTTGATGAGGATGATCCGCCGCAGCCGGACAACAGAAGTGCGGCCCCTGCCGCCAACGCGGAAACGATGTGTAGTTTCTTCCAGTGTCGTATTTGCATAAAACCCTCCCTAGAGCGAATAAGGATTGCTGTTAGCCACAGGGTAAGAGACAAGTTCGCAAGTCATGTTAATTTGTTTCATAATTACGTAACATTAAGGAAATTTTTGTCATCGTGCGGTGCGCGGACGAGCGTGCATCCGCGAGGACACCACTCGGGCAGTCTTGCGGTGCGGTCGGTTGGGCAAGACATTCAACAGTGCTCGAAAATCACCTGCGGATAGATTTCACGGGGATCGAGGATCGTGCGTTCATCCAGTGCAAGCACATTTTCATGGCGTTCCAGGCGCAGTCGCAAGGCTCCGGATCCCCATAACAGGTCAAGCGCCGGAGGAGCTGAGGCGCGGGCTGGGGCAAGCACCTTGAAATCATCCGGGTAGAGCCGTGCCAGCGCCGCGATCACCGATAGGCCGGTGCGCACCGGCCTGAATGCCGTCGGATCGCTGACGTGCAGATAGCCGCCACGGCATGGTTCGCCCGCGTATTTTCCGAATGTGGGAATGAACGAGACTTCCCGCACGAACACGCCGGGCAGCTGCATCGAACGCAGCAGCTCCACGAGCCGGCCGTCTATCCATGGGGCGCCGAACATCTCGAAAGGATGCGTTGTCCCGCGCCCTTCCGAGACATTCGTCCCCTCCAGCAGTCCCGTTCCGGGGTAGACGCATGCGGTGGCGAAAGTCGCCATATTTGGTGACGGCGGCAGCCACAGCGAGCCTTGACCTATGAAACCATGATGATCGCATGCGCCCGTGATGACCTGCGGATCGAGCGTTGGCAAGCCATGTTTTCGGTCGTATGCCGCAGTGAGCCGGGCCAGCTGCCCGAGCGTCAGGCCATGGCGCAGCGGTATGGGCAGCGCCCCGATGAAGCTCGTGAAGCGCGGGTCGAGTACCGGTCCTTCGGCGACCTCGGTGCCCAACGGGTTCGGGCGGTCGAGCACCATAAACGGCAGTTTGGCCCTGGCCGCCGCGCGCATGCAGGCGATCATCGTCGCGGGATAAGTCCAAAAGCGCGTGCCGACATCTTGCAGATCGCAGATTAGCAGGTCCAGATCCGCCTGCGTCACCATGCCATCAAGCTGTGAATCGGGCAGCTGATAGGTGTCGTATACGGGCAGATTGACGCGGGGGTCAACGGGCGGTCCCGCGCTGTGCCCGGCCTGCGCCATGCCATCCAGCCCATGCTCCGGGCTGAACAGGGCGACGATGTTGACGCCCGATGCCAGCAGCGCGTCGACGGCACGACGATAGTCATTGGTGACGGCCGTGAAATTCGTCACGAATCCGATCCGGCGGGATGCGAAGAGTGCGGTGCGCAGGGATTCGCTGGCCAGGACGCGGTCGAGGCCGGTCCTCTGTTCTGGGCTGGCGGCTGGCGGCGCTGGAACTGCAAAAGCTTGCGTTGCCGCCATAACGGGATCGGATACGGGATTCGTAGAGTCCGTTGCTGCCTGCAGTGCCGCAGTCATTGCCGGCGAACCCAGTTGAACGTCGCGTCGGCCACCGCCGCGCGCAGCTTGCCGACGAGATTGACCGTGCGCGAGGGATGGACGCGGTTGGTGAGCAGCACGATCGTCAGTTCGCGATCCCTGTCGATCTGGAAGGAGGTGCCGGTGAACCCAGTGTGTCCGCGCGACGCCGTCCCTGCCGCCCCCATCCAATGCGTGGCGCCGATCTGCAGGCCTAGGCTGGCCCCGTAAAGTTCGTTCTCTTCGAAGCTGACGGTTCTCCCCAGCACGCGAGGTAGCTCATCGTTCCACAGCTGATGGGACGCAGGCTCTGCACTTCCTTTGCGCAAGACCTGCGCAAAGCGCGCCACCTCGGCGGCCGGAGCGAACAGCCCTGCATTCGCGCACTGGCCTCCCAGCGCCCAGGAGGTTTCATCGTGGACGATGCCCTGCACCACGCCACGATACAGGGCAGGCATATATTCGGTTGCTGCGGTATGAGAAATCTCGGGTGCGAAGGTGACGTCGTGACAGCCCAGCGGTTCAAACGCATAATGTCTGACGAGCGCAGGCCAAGGTTCGCCGGTGACGCGTTCGGCGAGCACCATGGCCGTGTTGAAACCGACATCGGAGTAATTGCGTCGGGTCCCAGGCGCTGTTTCGAGCGGAGTATGCAGCATGTCATCCTCCAGTTCTTCACGCATATCCGCTATCGGACTCGCGAGGATTTTCTTTTCGTGGCTCCGTTGGATGGCGTGCCGCAACGGTTCGCGCCACCCGTACCAGCTTGGCGGCAGGCCTGCGGTGTGTGTGAGCAGGTGTCTGGGCGTCGCCATGCGTTTGTCCCCTTCGCGCCATGCGGGCAGTGTATCGCCCAGTGGCCGGTCGAGGTCGAGGATGCCGTCGTCTGCCATGGACAACAGTGCATAGGCCGAAAAAGTCTTCGTCAGCGAGGCGAGATCGAACATGGTGTCGGCGACTGCCGCGACCTGTTCATGCGCTGGGATCGGCTGACCGGCATCGTCATAGGCGGCCAGCGTGCCCACGGTGGCATCGGCGATCGTCGTGCCGCGGTGGATGATCAGGCATCGACCAGCCGAGAATCCGCCTGCCGAGCGTGCCGCCTCAAGCATCGTGCGGATGCGGCTGTTGAATGGGCGGGCATCGGCGCAGAGACCGCTGGCAGGATAGGCGTCGGCAACGTGGCCGGCGCGAGTATCGCAGTCGGGAGACAGGACGCCCGAGGAGGAATGTTCTGCAGGCACGCGCCGCATCGTAGCACATTGGGTTTGCCTGGAATGAAGGGCCGTACACGGTGAATTGCCATCATCGCCGTGATGGACCGCGCAGTCCGCCGGCCAATGCGGCTCGTCTCCATGCAATGCCATGTTGGCCAGGATGACAGTGCCATCCAACGGCGTTCCCTCCGGTGCGGTGACTCGTATTGTGGGCTGGCAGCTGCGCAGACGCGTGATGAAGGATTCGCGGACTATAGGGCAGTGCAGCAGGATACCGCCAGTGTATGAGACCTGTCGAGGCAGCTCCCAATCCAGCGCGGCGATGGCGGTTGCGGCGATTTCGGCGCCGGCCCGTTCAAGCAATTGGCGCGCGGCAGGGTCGTCGTCCTTTTCAGCGCAGGCGCACACCGCCGGCACGAAGGAGGCGAGGATGCTGGCGCGATCGGCTTGCGGGTATATCTGCATCGGCCAGGTGCGCGGCTCGCCGAAAGCCTTTTGTGCCGCTGCCAGCAATTGCGCCGATTGGTCTCCCGGCCGTCGCTCGTATGTGTTCAGCGCGATATGCAACGCATGCCGGCCGATCCAGGAGCCCGAGCCGCAGTCGCCCAGCAAGTAGCCCCAGCCGTCGACCCGTTTCCAGCTGGTAAAGTAATCGGTTCCTAATGCGATGACGCCGGTCCCTGCGGCAGCAACGACGCCAGCGTGGCCTGAAAGCGCGCCAGTATGGGCGCTGATGAAATCAGGGACGATAAGTGCACAGTCGACGTCGAAAACCGTTGCCATGTCGGCGCATAGCTGTTCTCGATCATGGGTCAGCGAAGCGACGCCGGCGCAACCCAAGCATACGGATCGAATGTTGCGCATGCGCCCGCCGAACCGCGCAGCCAGCCGTTCGTGTGCCAGCGCGATGAGCGCACGAACGCTGCCGTCATGATGATCCGCCGACACGCCGTGGGGCACGATCAGATCACGTCCAAACGGGCGCGGCGCGCCAAGGCGGCCGTCATGGCCGATATCGGCGTATGCCAAGCGGGCGCGGCAGCCCGAACCGCCGATGTCGATGCCGCAGACGAGTTCGGTGCCCGATGACGGGTATTCAACGGCCATGGTGAGCGTCTTCGACGGCGACTGTCTTGGTTGCGCAGGCATCGACGGCCTGTTTGACCGACCAATGATGCTCATCGAGGCGTCGACGGGCCTGGACGGTGTCGACGGCGGCGAGCTGGCTGACCAGAGCGACCCGCAGATCGCCCTGTGCCTGTGCCAATGCCGCCTGCGAGCCGGCGTCATCGAGACCGGTGATTTCCCGTAGGATGCGCAGTGTGCGGTCACGCAGTTTCTCGTTGGTCGCGCACACGGAGACCATGAGATTGGACCAGGTTTTTCCGCACCGCACCATCACTGCGGTGGAGAAGCTGTTGAGCGCGAGCTTTTCCGCAGTGCCTGCCTTGAGTCGGGTCGAGCCGGCGATGAATTCCTCGCCTGTGTCAAGCACGATAGTCAAGTCGGCGTAGCGCGTGCAAGCACCTTCCGGATTGCAGCAGATCAGCGCATTTTTCGCCCCGATCCGCCGCGCGGATCGTAGCGCGGCCGAAACATATGGCGTAGATCCCGAAGCCGTCAGCCCGATGACCAGATCGCCCGGCGCAATGGATACTTCCTCGCCTTCGTCGAGCTCGGAAGCGTCTTCTGCATTCTCTACGGCGGTGGTCATGGCCTGGAGGCCTCCTGCAATGTGCGCCACGACGGTGTCCGGCGCGATGTTGAACGTCGGGTACAGTTCGGTCGCGTCCAACATGCCGAGGCGGCCCGAGGTTCCAGCGCCGAAATAATGGATGCGATGGCCCTGCCCAAGGCACTGCGTGCCTAGGCTGACCAGCGTGGTCAGTTCGGGTATGGCCTCGCGTACGGCCAGCACGGCCCGTGCATCCTGCTGATTCATCGTCTCGAGCATCGTCCCGACGTCCATCTCGTCCAGATCAAGTGATGCGGCGAGCCGCCGTTCAGTGGCAGGCAGGGGATCGATGGCTGTGTCGTTCTTCAGGGTGGCCTTCATATGTGCATGCACCTTCAGTGCCGGTAGCCGGCGGAATACGAAAAGTAAAAATTTATCTTCATTATACGAAGAGGAAAAATATTTACAATCTCGGCGGGTCTGAAGGCGGTCTGCGCGACCTGCTGCATTCATTGTGTGGCAGGCTTTCCCCCACCGTGCAGAGGAAGCGACAGCAACAACTACACCTCGTATTCCCCCAGCGGTCCGATCGAGAGGGCATCGTCATGGGTGCGGCCGGAATGGATCGCGTCGTTGATAGCGCTGATCTGTGACAGGTCAACCTCAAGAGGCCGGCCGTCCAGCGAGGAGACGGGGATGGCCCAGCCGCCGTGCGTGACGAAAAGCCGGTCGGCTTCGCGCAATTGGGCCAGCGGAAGCTTACGGTATTCGATCTTCATCCCCTCCTGCCGCGCCCAGGCGAACACCTCGCGTTGCGACGTCCCGTTCAGGATGCCGATACGCGGGTCAGGGGTGACGATGCGGTCGCCGAATTGCGCCACGATCGAGGAATTCGGGCATTCGAGCGTGAAACCGTCGGACGTATAGGTCACGGCGTCATCGACTCCGCGGCGCCTGCATTCGCGACGCATCGCCTGGTTGACCGCGTAGCTCAGCGTTTTCGCGCCGTTGAGCAGCCACGGGCTTGTGTCGGTGGCGTCACTGGCATAGCCGCGGTCGAGCGCGGTCAGGCTGATCGGCGTTAAATCATGCAGCGTGCCGTGCCCATCCAGGAAGATCCATACGCTTGGCGTGCCGTACTTCGCCTTGCCAATGCCGGTGTCTGGATCCATGCCGCGCGACACGAGAATGCGCAGCAGCGGAGCCGGTTCCGGATCGTCATATTTGGCGATGACCTCGCCGATCGCGGCTGCGAAGGCGCGCTGATTCGGCTGGGGCATATCCATGAGCCGCGCCGAATTCGATAGGCGTTTCAGATGGTTCTCCAATGAGATGGGGTTGCCGTGCCATACTGTGGTCGCCTCGAAGATGCCGTCGCCGCGCAGCACGCTCAGGTCGAATGGCGAAACGCAGCGGTAATGCGGGTCGACGATGCGAACCAAATCCTTGCCGGAATCGTTCGGTGAGGCGTCCTGCGGCGCGAACAGGGCGTCGCCGTCGCCCACAGCCAGAATGATCGAGTCCATCATGCTCCTTTTCGTGCAGCGTCATGTCGTCTCCTGCATTCGCGCGATGCGGACCAAGTCATGAAAATCACGGTCATGAACCCACAGTTGCGTGAATCAGGTTGCAACCGCAACATAGCGCACCAATATTTCCGTTGCATGCACGGAGCTGTCGGGCGAGCGACGGTTTGCAAGTCATGGGTGTATTGCCCCTGACACGTATTGCAGTGCGCGTGGCCGCACGGCGAGGCTGCGGCGCAAAGGCGAATGCGATCCCTGGCGAGGCTGTGCTGGTTAACACAGGTTTCAGCCAATGGTAATCTGCGTTTAACTTCCCGCGCCTAGCGTGGCAGTCAGTGGCGAAGCAGGACCGGCCGGTCCTGCTGCGGCATACCGCGTAACACGCATGTGATAAGGCGTGGCATGATAGGTATCACACCGATCCGAAGGACAGACAGGCTGCATGGAACATATTTCGCTCGACGCATCCGCCTCGCCGACACAGGCGCGCGAGGCGTTCAGGAACGGGGAGGCCCGTCCGACCTGTGGCATCGCCCGTGGATTCGCACAGGCCAATATGATCAGCCTGCCCAAAGAATATGCTTTTGACTTCTTGCTCTTCGCTCAGCGCAATCCCAAGCCTTGCCCCATTCTGGAGGTGCTGGACCCGGGTTCCTACGAGCCGAAGATCGCGCCGGGGGCGGATGTCCGCACCGATATCGGACGCTACCGCATATGGAGAGATGGCGAGCTGGCCGAAACTTGCGACGATATTCGCGATGTCTGGGGCGAACATGACGACTTGGTCACGTTCCTCATCGGCTGCAGCTTCACCTTCGAATTCCCGCTGATGGACGCCGGCATCCCGGTGCGCCATATTCTCGCCGGTGCCAATGTGCCGATGTACGACACATCGATCCGCTGCGCCAATGCAGGCCGATTCAGCTCCACCATGGTCGTCTCGATGCGCGGCATCCAGCCGGACCAAGTTGCCGAGGCCGCGCGCATCTCCGGCCGCTATCCCGGCGTCCATGGGGCCCCGGTATGGGTGGGAGACCCCGCGGGCATCGGCATCGACGATATCAAGCACCCTGATTACGGCGACGCGCCGATCCTCGAACAAGGCGACATTCCGATGTTCTGGGCGTGCGGCGTCACTCCTCAGGCCGCAGTCATGGCTTCGCGTCCGCCATTCGCCATCACTCATGCGCCGGGCTATATGTTCATCACCGATGTTCCCGACCGGCAGTACATGGCGTAAGAGAACAGGAAGGTCGGGGCCCGCAATGAAGGGGATGGTGCAGCGATGCGTATGAACGGCTATGAGGCAGCGGATACCGATGAAGCCGCTGCGTTTTCGGATTCCGAACGCCTGGCGTCAGGCGATGCTCGCTGTGCTGGCGCTGGTCCACAGGGCACCGGGTCAGACGGCGCCGGTCTCAGCAGCATCGATCTAAACAGCGATATGGGAGAGAGCTTCGGCCGCTGGACGTTGGGCGACGACAAGGCCCTGCTCGGCGTGGTGACCAGTGCGAACATCGCCTGCGGATTCCATGCGGGAGATCCCGCAGGCATCCTGCGCACCGTGTCCGATGCCGCAGCCAACCACGTGTGCATCGGCGCCCATGTGGCATACCGCGACCTTTCCGGGTTCGGACGGCGTTTCCTCGATGAGCAGCCGGGGGATCTCACGGCCGATGTCATCTATCAGATCGCGGCTTTGGAAGGCATCGCCGCAAGCGTGGGAAGCGGCGTGTCATACGTCAAGCCCCACGGGGCCCTCTACAACCGCATCGCCGTAGACGAGCAACAGGCCCACGCGGTCGTCGCCGCCATTGCGGCCGTCGATTCGTCGCTTGCCTTGCTGACGTTGCCGGGATCAGTCGTCGGCCGCGTCGCCGCCGACGCTGGTCTGCGCGTTTTCCGAGAGGCGTTCGCCGACCGCGCCTATACGCCCGAGGGCCGTCTCGTTCCACGCTCGCAGCGCGGCGCGGTCATCCATGACGCGACCGAAGTGGCCGATCGCATCGCCAAGCTCGTCGCCACCGGTCGCATCGAAGCCACCGACGGGACGATGATTCGTGTCGAGGCCGATTCCGTCTGCGTGCACGGCGATAGTCCCGGGGCCGTGGGCATGGCCAAGGCGGTGCGCGAACGTTTGGAATCCGACGGTGTGTCATTGCGACCTTTCGCACGTGGCGGACGGCTGTGAAGTTTCTGAACGCCGGTGCCTCGGCGATGCTGATAGAGCTTGACGATAAGGACGCGCTCGACGCCATGGGCCTGTTCGATGCCGTGGTCCGGCGGCAGCGGGCGGAGGAGCCCCGCCCGCTGCCGCTCGGCGAGATCGTGCCTGCGGCGCGCACATTGCTTGTGCGCTTCGAACCGCTGGAGATTTCGCGCTCGTCAGTCGAGCGCGCGATTCGCGATCTTCAAGGGGTACAGGCTCACGCCTCTTGTGCGACACGGTCCATCGACGTGCCGGTCATATATGACGGCGAGGATCTCGACGCCGTCGCCGCCATATTGGGCATCTCCGCGCAGCAAGTGGTCGAGCGGCACACGGCATGCACTTGGACGGCTGCTTTCGTCGGTTTCGCACCTGGTTTCGCTTATCTGACTGGCGACGATCTCATATTCGATGTTCCGCGCAGGCAAGAGCCGCGGCTGCGCGTGCCGGCTGGCTCCGTCGGCCTCGCCGGATCGTACAGCGGCGTTTATCCGCGCGAGAGTTCGGGGGGCTGGCAGCTGATCGGCTCCACGCCGCTCGCGATGTGGGATGAACACCATGATCCACCGGCGCTTGTCCGGCCAGGCGACAGCGTCAGCTTCCATGCCGTACGCGAACGGATTGCCGCTGATGGCTGCAATGGCGACGCTGGCGGCAAGGCCATTGATGCAGCCGTTCATACGAACACTGAGCAGGCCACTGCTCTCGCTGCCCGGGAAGATACCCCCGGCACGGTTGCACTCGGGGTGGAGGGCTCCACGGCTGTCCACGGACTGTGCGTAGTCCGGCCAGGCGCGCTCGCGCTCTTCGAAGACGACGGCCGTACGGCCGCTGATATGGGCGTGACGGGGTCGGGCGCGGCGGATCCGATCGCGCTGCATCGGGCCAATGACCTAGTCGGCAATCCTGCAGCCTCGCCGGCCATCGAGATCGCGGGCGGCGGAGCGCGGTTCGCTGCCGCCGGGGACGTGGTAGTCGCCATCGCCGGGGCGCCAGCGCCGATCACGGTGTATGGGCGCGACGATTCGGTTACAGCCATACACCGTCAGGAGGCGTTGCTGCTGCTGGATGGCGACGAGGTGGAAATAGGCGCGCCACGCAGCGGATTGCGCGATTATCTGGCTTTGCGCGGAGGATTTGCCGTCAACACGGTGTTGGGCAGCGCATCCGGCGACATGATGTCGCATATCGGGCCGGGGCCGATTCATGCGGGGGATTTTCTCGCCTGCGCCGCCCAGGCTTGCGCCGGGACTGGGCCAGGCATCGCGTGGCAGCAGCTGCCGCAGCGGGACGACGTCACCGAGCTGACGCTCACCCTCGGACCCCGTGACGACTGGTTCACCGCGCAGGCCGTCAACGATCTCCTGAAACAGGACTGGGAGGTCACGGCGCATTCGGACCGCGTCGGGCTTCGCCTGCATGGCCAGCGGCCGCTGCGGCGCGCCGTGACGGCGGAACTGGCAAGCGAAGGCACGCTCGCCGGGGCGATCGAAGTGCCTGGCAACGGTCAGCCGGTGCTCTTTTTGCGCGATCATCCGGTGACCGGCGGATACCCGGTGATCGCCGTGCTTGACGCTGATTCGCTTGTGCTCGCGGGCCAGCTGCCTGCCGGGGCCTTGCTCCGTTTCCGGGTACAAAAGCATGGTCCAGATGCTCAGCACGGCGACATTGCCGATATCCACCACCATGATATTCAACTCAGCGATACGACGGACAAGGGGAAGGCAGCATGATGCAGCGGGTTCTGATAGCCAATCGAGGAGAGATCGCCGTGCGCATCATCCACGCCTGCCACGACGATGGGCGTGTGGCGATCGCCGTATACGCCGATGATGACGCCGACGCGCTATTCGTCGACCTCGCCGACGAATCCTACGCGCTGCACGGCCGCAGCTCGCAACAGACCTACTTGAACATCGATGCGATCATACGCGTCGCCTGCAAAGCCAAAGCCGACGCCGTGCACCCAGGGTATGGCTTCCTTTCGGAGAACGCCGATTTCGCCCAAGCGGTGATCGACGCCGGCATGATCTGGATCGGCCCCAGTCCGGGTGCGATCCGCGCGTTGGGCGACAAAGTGCAGGCCCGTGCCATCGCCGCCGCGGTCGGGGCTCCGATGGCTCCCGGCACCGCGGCGCCGGTGCACGATCCGACTGAAGTCGTGGCCTTCGCCAGACAATACGGTCTGCCGTTGGCCATCAAGGCGGTGCATGGCGGCGGCGGACGCGGTCTCAAAGTCGTGCGACGGCTTGACGAGGTACGCGAGGCTTTCCTTACGGCGACGCAAGAGGCGCGGCTCGCCTTCGGCAACGGCGACTGCTTCATCGAACGTTTCCTCGATCGCCCGCGCCACGTGGAAGTGCAAGTGCTCGGCGATGCCGCCGGCAACGTGATCGCCGTGGGCACCAGGGACTGCTCGCTGCAGCGGCGCAACCAGAAGCTCATCGAGGAGGCTCCCGCGCCCTTTCTGGGAGACGAGACGATAACCCGTCTCGAAGCGGCTGCCGTGGCTATCTGCTCGCGCGTAGGCTATGCAGGCGCCGGCACGGTGGAGTTCCTGGTCGCAGACGACGGCACGCTGTCGTTTATGGAAGTGAATACGCGCATTCAAGTGGAGCATCCGGTCACTGAAATGGTAAGCGGCATCGATCTGGTCCGTGCCCAGCTGCGCATCGCCGAGGGCGGCTCGGTCGCCGAGCTGCACCCAGGTGTGCGCGGCCACGCGATCGAATGCCGCATCAACGCTGAGGATCCGTCGCGAGGCTTCGTGCCATTCCCCGGCGTCGTCAGCGCGCTGCGTTCGCCAAGCGGCCCTGGCGTCCGTTTCGACACCGGCATCGCAGCCGGCTCGAAGATATCGGACCAATTCGACTCAATGTTGGCCAAGCTCATCGTCCACGCCGATACGCGCGCTGAATGCATCAGGCGCATGCGCCATGCCCTCGCCGAGCTGCGCATCGAAGGCGTGCCCACAGTCGCGTCCTTCGACAAGGCCGTGCTGGCCGAGCCTGATTTCGTAGCAGACAACGGACGTTTAGGTGTCTACACGCGATGGATCGAAGAGGTATTCCTGCCCCGCACGGATTCGGAGTCGCTGGGCGCCGGCGTTCCGGGGAGTCGTGCGGGCGGTGAAACCATAACTCGCACGTGGATAGAACTCGACGGCAGACGGCTCGAACTCGGTCTGCCGAGCAAACTTGCCGTAGACATAGCCTCGTCGAGCGGCGTCGCAGCCGCTTCGCAGGCGACGGACGGTGAACACGACGGCTCCGGCAGTGGTTTGGCTGACGGCCGATCCGAAGGCTTGCTGGTTTCGCCGATCACGGGAACCGTGGTGCGCTGGCTGGCTCAGAACGGCGAAGCTGTGCATGAGGGCAGCCCGGTCGTCGTCATCGAAGCCATGAAGATGGAGACCCAAGTTGCGGCGCCCTGTAATGGCGCGCTGCGCATACTCGCGCAGACCGGGCAATCCGTGGAATTCGATCAGAAACTTGGTGAGGTATTATGAGCGGCAGGCATGGGCATGGTGTTGAGCGTCCCCGATCGGCGGGTCATTCCGGTTTCAGGGCGTCGCTGAGTATGTGGCGGCATTACCGCGATGTGGCGGGCATCCGGACCATGGCCGCCAGCGATGTGGGTCGTGGCAGCGAAACGCTGATGACTTTCGTGAAGGGCGATCTGTTTCGGGTCGCGCGCCGCTTTGCATCCGGTGCCAGTCGCAAGGCGCTTGTGGTGACCGGCTTCTACATACCGCAGGCACAGCGTCCGGCCGCAGAATCCGACGGTCCGGTGGGCGCGGTCGAGCTATGCGCCGCAATGCGGGCCATGGGAGGGGACGCGTGGCTGGTCAGCGACGCGTGGTGTGCGCCGGTTGTCGATGCGGCGGCTGAGGGTGTGCTGCCGTCCGATCATGTGCTTATAGCGCCGCGTGACGAGCATTTTGCCGGTTGGTTGGAGTCAATCAGACACTTGATCGGCGAACAATCTGTCGATACTGCGATATTCAT
The DNA here is from genome assembly GCF_022640935.1 of Bifidobacterium sp. GTDB lineage: Bacteria > Actinomycetota > Actinomycetes > Actinomycetales > Bifidobacteriaceae > Bifidobacterium. The sequence goes on along the minus strand of NZ_JALCCV010000001.1, from coordinate 166,767 downwards.
CGAGCGTGTAGGCCCGGCGCTCGACGGCATTCCGCGCAATATGCGCGGCGTGGATATCCTGCAGTGGACGGCTCCGCTCAGCCGATTGGCGTCATTGGGACTGCACACGATCGGCATCGGCGACGGCGGCAACGAGATAGGCATGGGACGCATCGCTAATTTTGCGATCGAAGGCGCCGTCACCGATGGCGGTCGGATTGCCTGCGCAGTCGCCACGCGCGAACTCATTGTGGCAGGGACCTCGAATTGGGGCGGGCATGCGTTGGTATGCGCCCTGTACTCGCTCGGTTGTCATCAGGTCGCGACGCTCTTGGACGAGGCCTGGCATCGTGACACGCTCGCGCGGGTGGCTGCTGCCGGCGGGCTCGATGGCGTGACGCTGCTCAACACGCCGACTGTGGACGGGCTGAGCGAGAGCCGCTACTACAGCCAGATCCGTGCGATGTCAGAGCGTGCCATGCCGAAACGGGTCATAGCGGATCGCGCCCGCTCCCGGCGCCATAGGTAGGCGTGGACAGAAACTGAAATCAGTTCAGGTAATATCGTGTGGCGCGGGATTGCCCGATCTTGCGGATCTTGCCCTGCTTGGCTAGGCTGCGCAGCAGGTATGCGGCTTGGTTCTTGTTCAGGCCCAGCTGCTGCTCGAGATCCTTGCGCACGAGCGCCACGCCTGTGTCCGCCATAAGATGCAGCGTGACCTCTTCCAGCGTGTGAACCGGATATGAGGCGAGTTCGTTATCGAGCTGCTGTTGTGCCAACGTTGATTGCGCCGCTGGCTGTTCTGCCGCCGCCAGGTGAGTCGTTGAACGCGAACCTCCCAGAATCAGCGTGGCCAGCGGCATGGCGCCGATGACGCGCGCTCCAGCCAGCGCCTGCGCATGGTCATGGGTGATGTAGGGTCGCGCCGCTGGGAAAGCGTACCGTTTGGCATGCGAGCGAGCTGCCGCGCCTTTTTCGCTGTCGTTGCGATCCGATGGACGCGTCTCGTCGCCGTCGTTTCCAGTGCCATAGTCCGGTTGTGCGCGATCGGGCACCGGTTTGGGCAGGATCATCGCAACCGAGGACGGTCCCACGCGCAGCTGTGGGCTGGACAGGCTGGCGGCATATGTGTCCATGATGCGCGGGATGCCAGTGCCATAGTTTTCGCTCAGCGACAGCGCATTGAACACGTGTGCGAGCGAGCTGTTGCGCGGCTGGCAGATGCCGTTGAGCAGATCGTTGATTCCCAAATCCTGCACCAACCCGCCCAATGAAACGATTTCGATGCGATTGGCGAAGACGTTGACCAGAGTCGGCCCCGAATACCCGTAATCACGATGGAGCAATGCATTCGACAGCGCTTCGTGCACTGCTTGGGCTGGCCACTCACCGTCCTCGTCATGGCGATTGAGGAACAGCGTGGCCTCGTCGATCTCCCGCAGCACCGACCCCTGCAGTTCGAGGCGGTCGTTGAGCGCGGTTTTCGTGTCATCCGAGAATACCGCGCATTTGACGGTGAAGGGGTTCTGATCAGAGATCAGCAGCGCGACATTGGTGAACGCGCCATGGGCATTGCGCAGATTGAAGTCATCAGGAACGGGTTGTGACCATTCCATCCCGGCCGAGGCGAAGGCTTGCGCCGCATAGTCGAAGCTGAGATCCTGCCTGCAGGATGGACGGGAATCGAATGCGTAGCGAACGGCATCATGCCCATCATGCGGAACGGCATCAATGAAAGAATCGGTATAAGAATCATCGGAAACAGCGTTGAACCCGGTGAGCGCGCCGGCATGGGGATCGCACGCGCCGGAGCCATTGCTGCCGTTGCGTCCGGTATTCTGTCCTGTCCCCATAACTCGATAGTACCACGCGATGCCATGCGATGATATCAGTCATCGCATGGCATCGCGTGCCCGTCTAGCATTGAGGGCGTGATGTGGTATCCGGGTCTGCGCCCCAGTAGGCGCTGGTGCTGGTACGGTGCGCGAGCGGGCGTTGTTCCTTGCGGTTGCGCCAATCTGCGGCGGCGAGCGAAAGTGCATCTTCGTCTAGGCGTCTATGAAGCTGTGGAAAGACATTGCCATACTCGGTATGGTCGTAAGTAAAGCCGCAGCGCCCAAGCACGGCGCGCGAGCGCGAATTGTCCTGAAAAAGCTTCGCGTACACGATATCGAGGCCAAGCGTATCGAAGCCATGCTCCAACATCGCCTCGAGAGCTTCCGGCATGAAGCCCCGCCCCCAATGCGGTTCGCCGATCCAATACCCCACCTCGCGGCAGCGTGAGGGGTCGTGGCCAAGCGCAAGCGAAGTCTTCTCCGGTATTGTCTTGAACGCTATGCTGCCGATCGGCAGACCGGTTTGCTTGTAGATGATCGCGAAGCATTCCGGGTCGCGCGCCTGCACGACATCGTGGTATCTGCGGCATTCCTCGATATCGTCATATGACGGCCAGCCGCCTGCCTCGGCGACCTTCGGGTTGCGCCCATACTGGTATTCCTCGGTGATCTCCAACTCGTTGCCTGCTTCCCAGCGACGCAAGACAAGCCTGGGCGTGCGCAGAACGATCGGCTGTTCAATGGTTGTTTCGACAATATGATCGTTCATATCTAACGTTATAGCAGAGGCACGTTATTGCAGGGACCTAGCGCAGACGGCTTCATAGGGCTGCGACTGCGATACGGAGGTGCTGCTACAGTATCGTTCTGTTGTTTGGCCCCGTAGCTCAGTTGGATAGAGCAGGAAACTTCTAATTTCAAGGTCGCCGGTTCGAATCCGGCCGGGGTCACGTCTTTGCCGTCGCCAGTGTTGCGGAAGTACGCAAAAAGCCTCGAGAACCAAGTTCTTCGAGGCTTTTTGCGTGTGAATTCAGCGTAGTGAATTCGTTGTTGCATGAATGCTGCGGCGCTCACTGCGCCGGGCAGGGATCAGGCATTTGGCCTTTTGCCATGATTGGCGGCCTTCTTGCGGCGATCCTTGCGCTTGCGTCCGCGCATACCCATGATGGACTCCTTTACCTTAACGTTATTAGCCTACGGAATTATCGCACAGCGCTTCGACACATATCGCTTAGACGCTGACAATACTGAATAATCGTAATGGCCGCCGCGTTTTGCCGTGCCGAATGCAATCCCTCGCCTTCGACACGGCATCCGACCCCGGCCGCGCACTAGGGCCGCTACTGCTGCTCGACTCTGATGAACAACACGGTCGAGACGCCTTCGCCCGGCTCGATCACGATCAGGTCTTTGCCGGTGTTGAAAGCGTTCGCATAGGCAGTCTGCGGTTCGATGGCGACCCCGCAAGGATGCCGGGACTCAGGGAACCCGGTTCCGGTGCACATCTGGAACGAGGTGATGCTTTCATCTCCGCCGACGCTGACCACACGTCCATCAGGCCGTTCGAACCGTGCGGCGACGGTGCCGTCGCCGGCATGATGCACGTCGGTCCAAGCGTCATCATAAGGCTGCTGGGTGAGCAGCCGGCCTTCGCGCAAATCGTATTTCGTGCCGTCCACCGGCTCGGTTCCTGTGGGCAGCAGACGTTCGTTGACCGTTACATGGGTGTCGGCGGGGATCGTCACGCGGCACCGGGCGTTCAATCTGTCGATTTCGTCGCCATAACCTTCCAAGCCGTTGGCAAGCCACGGATGAATAGCCAATGCCCAAGGTGCGCGCCGGCCACCACGGTTCGTAGCGCTGACATGCAGATGCAGGCCGTCGTCAGCGAGCTGGTATTCGGCTGTCACCACGAGATCGAAGGGGTAGCCGAGCATGTCGGGGACACGCCACCACAGCGTCACCCGATCCTCCTCGAGGCCTTCCAGCGTCCAATACGAGCGGTACCCATAGCCGTGAATGGCATTGCGGCGTTCGTGCTCGTCGATCGGCAGTTCGTACGTCGAGCCGTCGAAGGCGTATTCGCCGTCCTCGATGCGGTTGGGGAAGGGGACCAGCAGCTGCCCGTTGCAGCAGGGCGCGGCCTCGTTGGAGTCCCATGGGACGATGACGTCATCGCCCTGGTAGGTGAGTCTGCGCAGCGTGGCGCCGATTTCGGTGACTACGGCAGCGTAGTCACCATGATGCAATGAATATTGCTGGCCTGAGCGAGGGGGCAGGCTGGTAGGCATTTCGCATCTCCCATGTGATTCGTGATGTGCATGCCGCTGTCGGCCGGCATGCTGACGGTATTCATATGGCGCTGTTGCCATATGGCACTGTGTTTACACGGTTTATATGTCTATGTTTCATACGACTATGTCATTGACATACGCCATCGTGAGGGATCACGGCTGAAATCAGCCGTGATCCCTCACGATGCGCATTCCTACTGTATCTCGGGCGATGGTCTTCTCCGCCGCTCTCACTGAGTGTATATATCGCCTGAAAACACATGTATGAAGGCAAATACGCCTCACGTGACGAGAAAAATCCTGAAATCGTGTTATGTGAGGCAGATATTCCTCACGAAACGCATCCAGCAGCCATATTCACGATGAGTGAGGCTCGATTAGCGGATAAGGCAACTGGAACCTTTGAGAAAGGTTTCGACGAAGCAGTGGTCTCGTTGCCCTCACCATGTGGCGATGGATGCAGCCGTGGCATGCAGAACCGCGAGGAGATCAGTCGGCTTGATTCCCACGTCAAGGCCGCGTTTGCCCCCTGATACCAGGATGGTTTCGAAGCGCAGGGCACTGTCGTCAAGCACGGTGCGATGACGCGTGCGCTGGCCGAAGGGGGAGATGCCGCCAAGCACGTAGCCGCTTTCGCGCTGCGCCACATCGTGGCTCGCCATCGCAACCTTCTTCGCGCCGGCCGCAGCCGCCAACGCTTTGAGGTCGAGATGCCCACTGACCGGCACGATACCGATCACACGTTCGCTGCCGGTGTCGGCCATCAAGGTTTTGAAAATCTGATGTGGGTCGAGCCCAAGCCGTTGTGCGGCCTCGATGCCGTAGCCATCGTCCATATGATCGGCAGAATGCTCGTATTCGTAGGTTTCAAACGTTATGCCGGTCTTGCGCAGCTGCGCAATAGCAGGCGTGGACGCCTTGACTCTTGATCCGGATCCTGCGCCGTGCCTGTTTCGTTTGGACATGGTTTCGTTGTATCGCATGGAGACGATATTCGAGCCAATCCGTACAGCGGATCGTGCTATAGGTGCCGCCCATCGCGTCGTCGCCCGAAAACGACTTCGCCCCTGCCGAGCAGGGAGCATAATACTCGATGCCCAACAGGGGCGAAGGCTCACACAGGAATGCCTACGGCCAGTCAGTCAGCGACGATGCGGACGAGTTGCAATCAATGCGCAGTCCACACGCCTTTTGCTCACTTGGAGACTTCGGCGAACTTCATCAGCGTGCGGATCATATTGCAGGTGAAGCCGTTCTCGTTGTCGTAGAAGGCGACGGTGCGCACCAAGGTGACGCCGTCGACTTCGTTGACCGCGGTCTGGGTCGGGTCGAAAACGCCGCCGTGGGTATCGCCGATGATGTCGGAGGTCACGATGCCGTCGGCGTTGTAGCCGTAGGTCTCGGAATCCGAGTACGCCTTCTTGAAGACCTCGTTGATCTCGTCGGCGGTCGCGGACTTCTCCAGTACGGAGGTCAGCTCGGTGACGGAGCCGTCGGGCACGGCGACGCGCTGGGCATGGCCTTGCAGCTTGCCCTGCACGGACGGAACGACCTTGCCAATGGCCTTGGCCGCGCCGGTGGAGTGCTCGATCGTGTTGACGGCGGCGGCGCGGTTGGCGCGGCCGTTCTTGGAGCGCGGTCCGTCGAGGATCATCTGGGTGCCGGTGTAAGCGTGGATCGTGGTCATGAAGCCGACCTTGATGCCGAAGTTCTCGTCCAGCGTCTTGACCATGGCGGCCAAGGAGTTGGTGGTGCAGGAGCCGGCGGACACGATGTTGTCGTCAGCCGTCAGGATGTCGTCGTTCACGCCGGCCACAACGGTCGGAGTGGTGTCGTCCTTTGCCGGGGCGGAGATGAGCACCTTCTTGGCTCCGGCATCCAAGTGGGCCTGAGACTTCTCGGCGGAAGTATAGAAGCCGGTGCATTCGAGCACGAACTCGACGCCGTCGTTCTTGACCCACGGCAGATTGCGGGCGTCTTTCTCGGCGTAGACCGTGTAGGACTTGCCGTCCACCACGATGGCGGTGTCAGTGGAAGCCACGTCGTATGCCGTTCCGTCGTCATGGCGGAAGGATCCCTGGGTGCTGTCGTACTTGAGCAGGTAAGCGAGCATGGACGGGGTGGTCAGATCGTTGATGGCTGCGACCTCGATGTCACCGGCCTGTCCGCCACGCTCCTGGAGCTTGAGGATACGACGGAACGCGAGGCGTCCGATACGGCCAAAGCCGTTGATACCAATCTTCACTGTCATAAAATACTCCCTTGGGAATCAGGCTCGGGCGCGCGCCAGCGCGCCCCGGCCATTGTTTATCAACGGTGCCTACTTTATCCCGCCGTCTGTACTTGCCAGCAACGTGCCCCATGCTTCGGGCGAAAAACCGACCAAAATGCCGTGAGCGCTCACAACAACCGGGCGCCTGACGAGCATGCCATCGGTGGCCAGCAGTTCCAGCGCCTCGTCGTCGCTCATCGAGGGCAGTTTACCTTTCAGCCCCAAACCGCGATACAGTTGCCCGGACGTGTTGAAGAAGCGGCGGATCGGCAGCCCGCTGGCGTGGTACCAAGCGGTGAGCTCGGCTTTCGTGGGGTTATCCGTTTTGATATTGCGTTCGGTGAACTCGATGCCGTGCTCGCCCAGCCAGCGTCGCGCCCTGGCGCAGGTTGAGCAGTGCGAATAGCAGATGAAAAGCAGTTGGCCTGCAGTGCGGTCAGCCATGAAACCTCCTGATTGATAGACAAGGACGGATTGATTATGGGTGAATGCGTTTCGGATTCTTATGAGTTACGCGATCGGGTCGATCGGGTCGATCGTATTAATGCAGGCGTCCTGGATGCATCAGGCCGTGTCATGCGGTTCGTGCCGTGCGTCGTGGACGGAGGCTGGCTGTTTATTGTTCGCCGCATTGCCGCATCTTTTCGTCCGATCGCAGGCGATCGCGGAATTGCGCGGCGAGCACCGGCGAAATTCCGGTGTCGAGCGGGCCCAGATCGCCGCCGAGTTCGTGGTAGCGCGTGACTACCGGCATCGGCGTCGTGATGGGGAAGGTCACGATCAAGGTGCCTTCGCGCACATTGATCGCGCTGGCGATGCCGGGCAGGAACTCGTTGCTTACGCCCTGCACCACGCCGTTGGTCAGTGTCGCGTGGCGCAGCTGGTATTTCAGCCCTGGCTCGTTCACGTCTCGGGCCTCGTCCGACTGGGCGAACACCGAAACCATGCCGCCAAGCACGGCGGCATGCGGTTCGAATGCGAGCTCGCCGTCGGTGATCGCGGTGACGATGGCACCCTCGCCGTACAGGAACCCGATGCCGCCGTGCCGGGACAGCAATCCCATGAGCTGGATGTTCGCGATCGTATGGTCGATCCTGCCGCCCAGCCCGCCGAGAATATGGAATTCGCGCGCGCCGCGATTCCAGCCGACCTTCAATGCAGAAAGCATATCGGGATCATCCTTCTGCGCCGGCAGCCGCAGCGTGCGGGCATCATCGGGTACGCTGCCCTGCACGGAATCGAAGTCGCCGATCACGATGTCGGCGGCGACGCCATCAACCTGCGCATGGTCGAGCCCGGCATCGGCCGCGATCACCAAGGGGCGAGGATGCCCTGCGAGGAGGTCTGCAGGCATGCCCGGCGTCGGACCATAATATTGTCCCGCTGCAAAGATGACGCATACGTGGCTCGCCTGGTTCATGCTGCCACTCTAGCCCACGCACTGCAGCGCACGCGAGCCCCTGCCCGCATTCACGCCGGTCTGATAGGCTCGCGATGACACTGATGTTCGATGGCTGACATTTGCAGCAAAGAGGGGATTATGACCGCCACGACTGCTACAACGAATCACGGGCTGACTCCACAGATGCAGGAGCGCCCGATCTTGCGCTCGAAGCTGTTCCTGTACGTCACTGAGTTCTTCTCCGGCATGGCCGTGATGGCCGCCGAACTGGGCGCTTCACGTCTGCTTGCCCCGTATTTCTCCAGCTCGCAGATCGTATGGACCATCATCATCGGCACGATTATGATCGCCTTGGCGCTGGGCAGCGTGTGGGGCGGGCGCAAGGCCGATCGCGACCCCAATCCCGACAAGCTCTACATGCGGGTGACGATGGCGGCGGTGTGGATCGCGCTTATTCCGCTCTTGGGCAAATATGTCATTATCGTGGTTTCGGGCCTGCTCATCGTCACGGTGTCGACGAACTTCCTGGTGATCGCCGCGTTCATCAGCTGCATGCTGATCTTCGTGCCGCCGCTGTTTCTGCTGGGCACCGTGACCCCAGGTCTGGTCAAATTCGCCACCGACTCGCTGGACGACAATGCCTCGGTGGTTGGCCGGCTGAGCGCCTGCAACACGATCGGTTCGATTCTGGGCACGTTTCTGCCGACCTTCGTCACGATTCCGGCGGTCGGCACCTTCGTGACCTTCCTATTATTTTCAGGGCTGCTGCTGGCCCTCGCACTCACGTATTTCATCGCTTCGAAAGTGCGCCTTGTCACCAGCGCCATCAGCGCGGTCATATTCGTTGCCTCTGCCGTTGCTTCGCCGATGAGCGGCTTCGCCTTCTGGGAACGCGAGCTGACTTACGAGGGCGAGTCGATCTACAACTACCTGCAGGTCAAGAACCTGTCCGACCGCACTATCCTGTCGACCAACGTGCTCTTCGGCGTCCAATCGGTGACGATGAAGCAGCCGGGCCTGACCGGCATGTACTACGACACTGCGCTCGCCGCCCCGGCGCTCGCCGACCATGCCGGTTCCGCGCTGATTCTGGGCATGGGCACAGGAACCTATGCGCGCCAGCTGCGGCAGTACTACCCACATATGCATATCACCGGCGTCGAAATCGACGAGAAGATCACGGCGCTTGCAGGCGAGTATTTCAAAGAGCCCCAGGATATTCCGGTCAGCACTTACGACGGCCGCGCCTGGCTCGCCGCAGGCAAGGGCACTTACGACGTGATCATGGTCGACGCCTATCAGGACATCACGATTCCCTTTCAGATGAGCTCAACCGAGTTCTTCACCATGGTGCGGCAGCACCTCAATCCCGGCGGCGTCATGGTCGTCAATATGAACATGATCTCGGACGGCAAAGGGTCGATCAACGAGGCGCTGACCAGCACGATCGCCAGCGTGTTTGGGCGGCGCAATATATTGACCGCCGACGTGCCGGACACGACCAACCGCGAGCTCTTCGCGAAAACGCCGAGCTCGAGCGCAGCGAATGAAGGCGAGTCGGACAAGTCGGAATCGGGCGATACGTCTCGAAACCTCGGGACTGGTGATATCGCTCAGGCGAGCGAACCCAACACCCTGCAGGCCACGACGTTCGCGCGGACGCATGATGGCGACCTCGAATGGGCAATGGGGGAGACCGCTAGCCGGCTCAAGCCGGTCTCGCAACCGCAGTCCGGAACCCTGATCCTCACCGATGACAAGGCGCCGGTGGAGCTGCTCGGCATGCACGCCATCGATGAGCTCATTGCGCGGGAGGCCGGGCCGTATCGCGAGATCCTGCGGACCAGAGGCATCCAAGGCCTGCTGGAATTGCAATGAGGTCAGGCGAGGCTAATCGATCTTCTCGTCGCTGAGGTCGGCGTCGCCTCCATCGGGCAGGCCCGTCCGATGGAGGTAACTTTTGGCGGCCTCGAACATATTGACTTCATCTGGGCGCAGCAGCCATTGGATCTGGATGCCGTCGACGAATGCGATGAACTCCTCTGCCCGCTCCCGCGCCTCGGATTGCGTGCAGCCAGTGATGAACCTGATTGATTGGGCCAGCTTGTCGGTCAGTTGGGCGTACCGCGTTTTGAAATAATCGTGCGCAGGATGCTCTGGATTCGTGGCCTCTGCAGCGACTTTGGCGAACATGCCCACAACGCCCGGATTGCTCATGTTGTGCTCGATCGCTTCGAGGAACAGCGGCAGATAGTCCTCTGGCCCGACATCGTTGTAACTCCGGATTTCCAAGGCGGCCGGGAAGTGATCCCGTCGAGCTATCGCTGCCAGAATCAGCTCGTCTTTGTCGGCGAAGTACTTGAGCAGACCTGCATGCGATATGTCCGCCTCCTTGGCAATCGCCCGTAGCGAGACGCCATTCGACCCAGATCTGGAAAAGAGCCTCAGGGCGGCATCGAGAATCCGATTGCGCGTTCGTTCCCCTTTGGTGTCCCCCTCACCCTGCCGCTGCTCGGCGCCGAGCAGCGGATGTGGTCTGTGCCCGGATACGTCCGATCCGGATTCCGCTTGCAATTGCTGACTCATGGATAACACCTTTTCCCATCAATGCCATGCTAGCGACAGCCGTGGTCGCGCAAACCGGGTTGCACAAAAGTAACCATGTGGTAACATACTGAACTTGAGGTGGCGTTGTTGCTGTCCTCATGGTTGCATGTCTGAATAAAGAAGGACGATATGACTTTACAAAGTAGTGTTCAAACTCCAAATCATCCCGGTACCGATCCGGCGAAGACCTCCGGCTCCGAAACGTACGCACAGGCTTTGGGCAACTTCTCCGCCGACGACTCGCCAGTCAATGAATTCGGTGAACGACGTTTTGTGAACAAACTCGGGTGATTCGGTCCCCTGAACCTGTTCGCCATCTTGCTTGCGACCATACCTACGGCCGCCACCGCCTCGTTGTTCGCACTCACATACACGGCTGTGCTGCCCGAGGGTCCCGCCAACAGCGCCATTGGCATAACCAATATCTTCGGCGCATTCACTGGAGCGGTTTTCGCGGTTCTCGTCGGCCACTTGTCAGACAAAACCCGTTCGCGGATGGGCCGGCGCAATCCTTGGATCCTCGGTGGCGCCATAACGTCGGGAATCGCCCTGATTGGGCTTGCGGTCGCGAATTATAGCGCGATATGGCCGGTCGTGCTGTTCTTCTGCCTGTTCCAAGCCGGTTTGAATACTTACTACGCTTCCTATAACGCCTTGCTGCCCGATCGCATTCATTCCAAGCTCCTCGGCCGTGCATCGGCCTACGCGGGGTTCGGTTCGTTGGCGGGAACCGCACTCGGATCAATCGTCACGCAGCTGCTTATCGTGGTCTTCGGTACCCAGCACATCACCAGGGGCTTTCTCGTGCTGCCATGGTCGATGCTCATTATTGCCGTCATCATCGTGCTGGCAATCCCCGGAGCCAATCTCAGCAACAGGCAAATCGGCGACATCGAGACAAACAAGGCGCCCGCGGCGCGGTTCCGCCTGCCCAAGGATCGCGACTTCTGGCTCGCGTACGTCGGCCGGTTCTTCGTTGTGCTCGGTATCATGCTCATTCTCCAGACCGCCACGCAGATCCTGCGCTACCACTATGGGCTCGATATCAAGGGCGCAGCGGCGGTCGGCACGGTGGCCGGGCTAATCATGGCTGGTGTAGGGGCTGTTGCCTCCATTTTCGGCGGTGTCGTATCAGACAAGCTCGACAAAAGAAAGCCGTTGATCGCCCTATCGGTTTCTTTCGTGGTCATCGGCATGATTGTCTTGGCGCTTACCAAGACCTTGGTGTTCTACTATGTGTACACCGCCTTGGCTGCGTTGGCATTCGGCATATTCCAAGCGGTTGACCAGGCCTTGATGGTCGAGGTGTTGCCGGACAAGGAGAACGCCGCCCAAGACATGGGCATTTTGGGGACGACCAATACGCTGACCGGCGTCATCGCGGGAGGCCTCGGTGCGGCGCTGATTGCGAGCTTGGGCTACGAGCTGCTGTTCATCAGCGCTGCGGTGCTTTCGATCGCGGGCATCCTCGTCTTCATTCCCATCCGACGTGTGAAGTAGCAATGCAGCCGATGTCGCCAGTGCAACGCGGGCATTTGCCGATGGCAAAGCTGTGTGAGGTGCCGCCTTTTGGTCCGCAGACGCTTGCATGCGGATTGCAGACATTTGCCATTTCTGCTGCGGTGGGCGACCTGACTGCACTGGCCACTGGCAATGTCATGGTCGCCGAGCGTCTTGCTGTTTTCATTCCGGGGTTTACGGGGTCGAAAGAGGATTTCGTCGACTTCTTCCCTGTGCTGATGAGATCTCTCGATGACGGTGGGTGCCGCGCGGTGCTTAGCTACAGTCAGCGGGGGCAGGCGGATTCCGCTTCGCCTCGGGGCATTGAATCCTACACCCTTGACGATTTCGTGGGTGATGCATGCGAGGTGCTGCAAACATTAGGTGCAGAGCACAGGCCCGTGGACTTGGTGGGGCATAGTTTCGGCGGTGTTGTGGCTCGGCGCATCGCCTTGCGGATGCCTGAGTCGGTACGTTCGCTGACGCTGTTCTCTACCGGCGCCACGCCTATACCGTCGAGCGATGAGACGAGGAAGGCGCGAGGACTGCTTGCCTCCATAGGTCCCTCGCTGATCTATCGCAGCGCATACCCCGAGCGCGGCGATGAAGTGCAGGCAGACCCGTATGTAGAAATGTTCCGATTACGGGCGCATGCGACCAGTTTGGACAACCTCCTCGGTATTTCGTCCATTCTCGGCTCGTATGCCGACGTGACTGCCGAGCTCGGCGGCACGGGCGTCCCGATGCTGTCGGTCCATGGCGCGAACGACAAGGTGTGGCCCGAGGGCGTCTATGATGACGAGGCGCGCCGCCTGGGCATCGCAACGATCTCTATAGCAGGCGCGGCCCACAGCGCGCAAATCGACGAGCCGGCGAGGCTGGCGCATGTCTTGACCGGTTTCTGGTCCAGCATCCAATAGCGGGAGGCGCACAGCCAGGACCGGCTATGCACTGCAACGGCACAGAAGGAGTTCATAATGAGCACACAGCAACAATGCGGCTACATCCTTCCAGAGGATTTTCTGTTCGGAGCTGCCACCTCACCGCATCAGACCGAAGGCAGCAACATCCATAGCGACTGGTGGGCCTTGGAGACGTCCGAGCGGTCTCCTCTCGCCCAAGCGTCTGGCATGGCTTGCGATTCATACCACCGCTGGCGCCAAGACATGCGGCTGCTCCAAGAGAATGGGTTCAACGCCTATCGGTTCGGCGTGGAGTGGGCACGCATCGAGCCGGAACCCGGAGTCTTCGACGAGCACGAGCTGGACCATTATCACATGATGGTCCAGACTGCCGCGAGCATGGGGCTGAAGCCCTTTGTGACGCTCCATCACTTTACTTCGCCGTTATGGTTCGCCCGGCAAGGCGGTTGGGCAGGGCCGGATGCCATCAACCGGTTCGGTGACTATGTCCAGGCTGTGCTGCCTGTGCTGCGTGATGGCGTCGCAGGCATTGTCACGATCAATGAGCCCAATATGGTGGCTATCATGTCGTCGGTGCTTTCAGGCTCTGCCGCGTTGCAGCCCGGGGGATTGCTGCCTGACCCTGACCCGGTCGTGGCGAGACGCCTGGTGGAAGCTCACCGGCTTGCGGCCACACTGGTGCACGAGTCGCTTCCCGGCGTCCCCGTGGGCTGGAGCGTGGCGAATCAATGCGTGCAAAGCCTCGCTGGTGGCGAGGCGGCTGCTGCCGTGTATTCGGCGAAAGTCGAGGATTATTTCATTCGGGCGGCAAAGGAAGATGATTTTATCGGGATTCAGGCCTACACCCGGACTGTCATCGATGCGCAAGGGGCCAAAGTGGCTGTCGGGCCCGACCGGCAGACGTCGAATGGATGGGAATACTATCCGCAGGCCGCCGCGCAGGCGCTCATGCATGTGCACGGTCTGCTGCCTGAGATGCCGCTGGTCATCACTGAAAACGGCATATCTACGATTCATGATGAACAGCGCATCGCCTACACCGAGGCCGCCTTGTGCGCCGTGGGCGAATTGATGGGGCAGGGATATCCGGTGCATGGCTATTTTCACTGGTCGTTGCTGGACAACTATGAGTGGGGGAATTGGCAGCCGACTTTCGGCCTCGCTGCAGTCGACAGAGAATCGGGATCCTACGAAAGGATCCCCAAGCCCTCGCTGTCCTGGCTGGGGGATTGGGCGCGACGTGCCATGCTTCCCACTGAGTGCCGGCACGACGCGGGCGACGATGATGCTGAAGGAAAGGAATAGAAGGATCATGACGACAACGACAACGACAACGCTGACCGTTGAGCAGAAGGCGAGCCTGACCTCGGGCGCCACTACTTGGACCAGCCAAGGCATCGAGGGAGTGGTTGATGCCCTGCATATGAGCGACGGCCCCCATGGCGTGCGCTATCAGGGAGACGAAGGCGATTCCCTCGGCATCGCCAGCAGCAGGCAGTCCACCTGCTTTCCGCCGGCTGCTGGTCTGGCCTCCACATGGGATCGCCGGATGATCGAAACGGTAGCGCGCACCCTGGCGCAGGAGGCTCGCTCGCTTGCCGTGAGCGTACTGCTGGGCCCGGGGCTGAACATCAAACGCTCGCCGCTGGGCGGAAGAAACTTCGAATACGCCTCGGAGGACCCGTTCCTAGCGGGAGCTTACGGCTCCTCATTCGTTCGTGGCGTGCAATCCCAAGGGGTCAGCGCAGTGCCGAAGCATTTCGCTGCCAACAACCAGGAGACTGACCGGTTCCGCGTCAATGCGCAGATTGACGAGCGCACGCTGCGCGAGATCTATCTGCCAGCTTTTGAGACGACGGTGAGGCAGGACCATCCGTGGGCGCTGATGTGTGCGTACAACAAAGTGAACGGCGAGTATGCAAGCCAGAACCGCCGGCTGCTGACTGACATACTTCGCGGGGAATGGAGGTTTGATGGGGTTGTGATCTCGGATTGGGGCGCGGTCGTCGATCGCGTATCGGCGCTTGCCGCAGGTCTGGACATCGAGATGCCGCCGAGCGGGACGGACAGCAAGATAGTGGATGCCGTTCGTTCGGGCGCATGCTCGATCGATACCTTGGACCAAACTGTCAGCCGCATTCGGATTCTGGCGGATCGCACAGCCGACGTCCGCATCAAGGCCAAAGAGCCGATTGACTTTGAAAGTCATGACCGGGTCGCACGCAAGGCGGCCCAAGAGTCCATGGTGCTGCTGAAGAACAACGGGATACTTCCCATCGACCCATCATCGGCCGACACCATCGCAGTGATTGGGGAATTCGCCCGCACTCCGCGCTTCCAAGGGGGCGGCTCCTCGCATGTCAATCCTCCGATGGTCCATGACTTGCTGGGTGAACTGGGTGAGGCATTGCCTCAGGCAACGCTGCGGTTCGCGCCGGGGTATCGTGTGCAATCCGACCATCGCGTGGATGAGGCCCTGCTCTCGCAGGCGAGGCGGACTGCGCAGGAAGCTTCGGTGGCCATTGTCGTCGTGGGATACCTTGATAATGACGAATCCGAGGGGATGGACAAGACTTCGATCGATTTGCACGATGATCAGCGCAAGCTGCTGCAGACTGTCATCGACACCGGGACGCCGACTGTCGTCATATTGTCCGGTGGCGGCGTCATCAGCATCGGTGATTGGGCCGAACACTGTGACGCGCTGCTCGAAGGCTGGCTTCTGGGCCAGGCCGGGGGCGCGGCGATGGCCGACGTGCTCACCGGGGCGGCCAATCCCTCCGGACGCTTGAACGAAACCATTCCACGCGCATTAGACGATACGCCGTGCCGCCTGAATTTCCCGGGCTGCGACGGACAGGTACTTTACGGCGAGGGACTGTATGTCGGCTATCGCTATTATGACACGCTTGATCTGCCTATATCCTATCCTTTCGGATACGGGTTGTCCTATACGACGTTCTCCTATAGCGATCTGCGCATCAGCCAGCTCGGGCAGGGAGCCCAGGGAGCATTCACCGTGACCAATACGGGCTCATGCCGAGGGGCGGACGTCCCGCAGATCTACGTCGCCAGCGGGCAGCCGGGAAGGCCTGCCCATGAGCTCAAGGGATTCGAGCGCGTGGAGCTGGAACCGGGGGAGAGTAAAGAAGTGTCGATTGACTTGGACATGCGCGCGTTCTCTACGTGGAATACCAGACAGGCGAGATGGAGACAGTATCCGGGGCAATATCGCATCGAGCTCTCCCGCTCCAGCCGCGACACGCAGCTGAGCGCCACGGTGGAACTGCCGGGCGACGGCTACGTCGCGTCGCTTGAAGCGATGTCGACCATCGGCGAGTGGAGTGAGAGCCCTTACGGGGCACCGATCATCAATCCATTGGTTCAAGGCATCGCCGAGAACATGGGGGGCGGCGAACCATCGCCGGAGATGAAGGCGATGTTCATGCAGATGCCACTGATCAAACTTGCCTCTTGGGGTATAGGGATCAGCGAAGAAAACGTTGACGATATGGTGCGCCGGGCCAATGATCTGCGTTGCGCGACCGAGACCGTGGACAATTGACAGATTGGCGGCTCCTCTCTCCAAGCATCATTGGCGAGCCGTCGCAACGAAAGGAATGCCATGGCCTATTCCTGCACCGCCGCTGAGATGACGGCGTTTCTCGATGGCGTCGCTGATGTCGTCCCCGGTCCTCTCGGCGGCGTCATGCCGCACCGCATAGCGCGTCGGTACCGCAGCCAGATTCGTGATCCGTGGTTCGTATGGAACGAATTCTGCCCTTCCGGAGTGCATCTCAATGTGCACATCTCGGCACCCGCCACCCTGACGTTGGCCGGATACGCGCTTGAAGAGGCGGATAACAGGCTCAGCGTGGCCACACGTGACGGCCAGGGCACACGCATTACGGATATATCTGTCCGATCCGCAGGCAGGTTGGTTCCCGACCTGGAAAGCCGCACATTTTCGCTCAGGCCTGGTGTGCCGATGCATATCGACCTGGCGCCCGCAGACGGCGGCGATGGGACATTCTGCATCATGCTGCCTCACACGTGCCTGATCGAATTGATAGGCATGCGATCGCAGCGTACGATCGATCCGGCGGACGCGCCCGGAACGATCCGGTGGACGCATTACGGGAGTTCCATCTCGCACGGCGCCCAGACACCAAGCCCTTCGAGGCGGTGGCCCGAGCAGGTGGCAAGGGCGTTGGGGCTCCATCTCAGGGATTACTCGCTTTCCGGCAATGCGCAGATGGATCCATGCATGGCCCGAGCCATCGGCGAAACCCCATCCGACATCATCACATGCGCGATCGGCATCAACATAGTGAATGCGGATTCGATGAGAGAGCGATTCTTCGTGCCCGCTCTCCACGGATTCCTTGACACGATACGAGACAAGCAGCCCCATACCCCGATCATTCTCTCCACAGCCTGCTACTGCCCCATCCAGAAACGTAACCCCGGGCCAATCGTCATGCAGCCCGATGGCAATTATGCCGTGGCCGAGCGCAACGTGGCCGACGATGCAGGCGCCCTCACCCTTCAACGCACCCGCGATCTCATCGCCGCAATCGCCCAAGAGCGCGATGATCCGCAGTTGACGGTGGCGGACGGCCGCGAGTTCTTCGGTCCTGCCGATGCCGGCCTTCTCGTCGATAAACTGCATCCCGGCCCGGAAGGCATCGATCTGATGGCGGGGCGCATCGCGGCTGCGCTAGGGAAGGCCGTATCGTCGATCCGCCGCACCTCATGAAATGTAGCATGTCCAGAGGCTAGGCACCCGACAAGCCTGAGGTATGCCAATGCGCATGCATAGATGAAAGGAAAATCGTGAATATCAACTTCGCTGGAGACGAGGACGAGGGACGGCGTGCCTGGTCCGATTTCGAGGATCTATGCTCCGCAGTTGGGCGCGAAGCGCAGGATATCATTCCGGCCGGTACACTGACCATTGCATGCTCACTCGTCCAAGGCTTGGAGGTGCCATGCGCCAAAGGGATACGTCCGGTGCGGGAAGAATCCGACGAACGTTTTCGCATCCAGCGTTGGGATACGGACAGCCTTGCCATATCGGCAGCCACCGCAACAGGAGCATATCGCGCACTGTGCTCGTTCTTCGCACCGCGTGCGGCGTCCGCCCCGACGCAACATGATGACGGGCCTGCATACTCTTACCGGTCGCTGAATCTGGACGTTGCACGGTACCGGGCTTCAGAGAGAACCATCGAGAGAGTGATCGATCTGCTTGCTGTGCATCGCATGTCGGCCCTCCATCTTCATCTGACCGATCATCAGTCGTGGAGGATTCCCGTCAAGGGATTCGATCGAATAGGCATGCTTGCCGATGTGTTCACGCCTCTGCAACTGAACCAGCTGAAGGCACATGCGGCGAAACGTCATATCTGCCTCATTCCGGAGATTGATCTGCCAGGGCATTGCGCTGCTTTGCTGAGCGTGTATCCACAGTTGGCACAACAAAAATTCGCCAACCCCATCCTTTCCTATATTTCTCCGGATGCCCCGCAAGCCGACGCTTTTTTCGACTCCTGCACAGACGCCTTGTGCGAGCTGGCGACCGGCGAATACGTGCATATTGGGGGAGATGAGGTCTTCGGTATGGCCCAGGAAGCCTATGATAGGGCGATAACCGCCCTGATCGAGGACGTGCACCGACGAGGCGGGAAGGCGATGGCGTGGCAGGAGGCCTCGCGCGCGCATGCTCGCGCGGATGCCTATCAGTACTGGATGACGCAGGATGATATAGCCTCCGAGGAGGAACTTGCGGCGTCTTGGCCTGCATCTTTCAAGCCTTACGCGCATGCGGCTGCAGCCATGTACGCGCAGTGCCGGGAAGATCCCCGGCGTATGCGCGACAAAGGCGCATATGTCGTCGATTCGCGCCAGTCATTCATGTATCTGGACAGGAAATACGCTGAACGCAGCCGTGACCAAGCGCAAAACGAACGAATGGAGACATTAGGTTTTCCTAACTATGAGCCTCAGGATTCGATGCGGGTGTTGGAAGGCCATTCCCTTGAGAGGGCAGAAGGCATCGTGACCTCCGGCGTGGAGGGCGCGTTGTGGACGGAGACGGTGCGCGAAGACGCGGATATCGCCACGTTGCTCCTCCCGAGGCTCGCTCTGATCGCTGACCTCGCATGGAGAGGAAGAGCCGAAGATCGCGGCTCGGAGGCACCGGCGGATGTCTGCGATTACGCCGACTTCTGGGCGAAGCTAGGATTCGGCGACTATTATCAGTCGACAACGCTCTTTCATTGATCAAGGCCCGCCCTTCATGCTTCCGATGCATACGTGGGTGTGCGATGCGCGATAAGGCTTCGCTGCCGTGATGGTCGAAAACGGCCTACGAGTTCTTGTCCGGGGGCATGATATACTTGGTGACTGGCTTGAGAAATCAAGAAAGCGGGGCAACCCCACCTGGAAGCTTGTCATGGCTTCGGGTTCAAGGCATAGAGCTGATGGTTCGCTGCGAATAGGTTCGCGGGGAACCGTGAAGTTGCGATTCGCATCCGACGATGCAATGCGCCTGATATGGCGCTTCGCTGCTGTGCCATGAATCCGCTGCCGAAGTTTTCATCTGGTCCCGCGAAGGAATATAAGGATTGGAGTAATTATCAGCGACGAACCACGTATCAACGACGAGATTCGCGTCTCCCAGGTGCGCCTGATCGGCCCGAACAGCGAGCAGGTCGGCGTCATTGCCACCTCGGTCGCGTTGAATCTGGCGAAGGAAGCGAACCTTGACCTCGTCGAGGTGGCACCGAACGCAAAGCCTCCGGTCGCCAAGCTCATCGATTACGGCAAGTTCAAATACAACGAGAAGATCAAGGCCCGCGAGGCCCGCCGCAACCAGAATACGGCGGAGATCAAGGAGATTCGCTTCCGCCTGAAGATCGACGAACATGACTTCGAGGTCAAGAAGGGCCATGTGACACGATTCCTGAATGGCGGCGACAAGGTCAAGGTCACGATTATGCTGCGCGGCCGCGAGCAGTCGCGTCCGATCGGCGGCGTCGAACTGCTGGAGCGGCTGGCGAACGAGGTCGCCGAATTCGGCGCCGTCGAGTCCTACCCGAAGCAGGAAGGGCGCAACATCATCATGACGCTGACGCCCAAGGCCAAGAAGGTGCACACGCAATCCGAGCAGCGCCGCCGCGGCGATCAGTCGCGCGCCGAGCGCCAGGCCCGTCAGGCGGCGCGCATGGCCGCCAAGACCGGCGCGAACGGGGCGGAAAAGGCACAGGGCAAGTCTGCTCCGGCGGAACAGGACTCCGTTCCCGTTCCAAAGCCAAGGGCCGTGAACAAGGTCTGATGCGGGGCGCCACACATTGAAATGTCATGCCGGAGTTGGCTCTCCGGCTGATCATGCGAGTCATCGGGCAACACGCGGTGACGGAACCATTGTGATGCCACAGGGTGGCATCAAGCACAAGGAGGGCAGCAATGCCGAAGATGAAAACCAATTCCGCAGCCAAGAAGCGCGTCCGCGTCACCGGCTCGGGCAAGCTCATGCAGGCCGGCAGCGCCATGCGACACAACCTCGAACACAAGTCCGCTCGCAAGCGTCGCGCCCTGAAGGCCGACCAGGTGCTCGCACCTGCGCAGAGCAAGAACATGAAGAAGCTGCTCGGCCGCTGAACTGCGACGAGTGATAGACGCTAGACAAAGAAAGAAGTTACTACTATGGCACGTATCAAGCGCGCAGTGAACGCTCATAAGAAGCGTCGCGTCGTTCTCGAAAGGGCCTCCGGCTATCGCGGCCAGCGTTCCCGCTCCTACCGCAGGGCCAAGGAACAGCTCCTGCATTCATTCAATTACAACTTCCGCGACCGTAAGGCGCGCAAGGGCGACTTCCGCAAGCTGTGGATCCAGCGCATCAACGCCGCCGTCCGCGCCGAAGGCATCACCTACAACCGCTTCATGCAAGGCTTGAAGTTGGCCGGCATCGAGCTGGACCGCCGCGCCCTGTCCGAGCTTGCCGTTTCCGACGCCGACACTTTCAAGGCGATCGTGGAGCAGGCCAAGTCTGCGCTGCCCGAGGATGTCAACGCCCCCATCTCCGCCTGACGCACATTGATGCATCCGGCCCCTTTGCATCTTCTGGCTTTTGGCTGATTCGTTTGCCCACGAACTCGTGAAGGCTATGAACGCCGCAGGAGTGCGAGATCGCATGCGCTTCATTCCCGGCGCGGCGGAACATGGTTTCATTGTTCCGCTGCGCCGGGAATGAAGCATTTTTTTGTGATGATGGCGCCGTATCTCTGAAACCTACCGGCTGGTGACTGCAGCCCTGCGACTGTTGTTGATGCTATACGAGTCTTCTCGGCATCCGGCAGGCCTCTCGATTATCTATTAAGCACTTTCCATGGCATAGACGCCTGATTCAGTGTCCTCTTCGGTTGCAATGGATCCCAACAATGGCGCTATTCCGCGGTTTCATCGTTACGGCGTAATCACGTCTACTTGGGCAAGTGCTGAAAAGACGAAAAAAGTGCTTAATAAATGGTGATTTGCTTCAGGCGGCTCATGAAGATGCCGATGAAGGCGCGTCAGCCGGGCGAAACCGCTCGGGAATACGGCTGATCTGAAGGTTCGCCGGCTCATTGCTCACTTCGGCTCTGTTGAGATCATTTTCTCGGATATGTTCTCTAGTTCGGCACTAGAATCATGCATTAAGCACTTTTTTCGTCTTTTCAGCACTTTGCGAAGTAGACCCTACGCCTCGGGCAAAGAGAAACGTTGCAATGGCGCGGTTTGTGTGATTCGTACAGTATTGTGTCCGATCGCAAAAATCTCGCGGTATCGTACAATGTGCTTAATAAAAATATGTGCGGCTCGTTATGACCCATGGCAGACCCATTGCAGCGCCGTGTGGGCGCACACAGTGCAGCGCGGCAGCATAGGATAGGTCGGTATGGAACGGAACGGATTCGATGCGCTGCTTGAGCAGTTCCTCGCGCACATCGATGTGGAGCGTGGGCTTTCACGGGCGACGGTGAAGGCGTACGAATCCGATATCCGTCGGTATGTCGACTGGCTACGGGCTCGCGAGATCAGCATGCCGAGAGCCATTGGCAAACATGATGTGGAGGCTTACATCGCGTTCCTTGATGCGGCGGGGGAGAGCGCGCGAAGCAGGGCGCGTCGGCTCGCCAGCATCCATGAGTTCCACAAGTTCGCGCTCATGCAACATGCGGTAGACGACGATGTCGCAGCAGCGGTAAAGGCGCCGAAGACGTCAAGCACCTTGCCCGATGTGCTCAGCATCGACGAGGTCGGGCGGCTTTTGGATGCCGCGGCGATGCGTGGCAGCGAGGACCCGGTCGTGTTGCGCGATCATGGGCTGCTCGAGTTCATGTATGCGACCGGCTCGCGCGTCTCGGAGGCGGTCGGCGCGGATCTGAGCGATATCGATTTGGATGAGCGTGTCGTGCGGCTGACCGGTAAAGGCTCGAAACAGCGGCTCGTGCCCGTCGGCCGGTATGCGCAGGAAGCGTTGACTGCGTATCTCAATGCCGGGCGGCCGGAATTGGAACGCAAGGCCAAAGGCACTCCGGAGCGGCGGGCCATATTCCTCAACAAACGAGGCAGACGGCTGTCGCGTCAGAGCGTGTGGGAGATCATCCGCCTGGCAGGAGAGCGGGCTCACATCGACCGGCCGCTGCATCCGCACACCCTGCGTCACTCCTTCGCGACGCATCTGATCCAGGGCGGCGCCGACGTGCGCACCGTGCAGGAGCTGCTCGGCCATGCTTCGGTCACCACCACACAGATCTACACGCACGTCAGCCCTGAAAACCTCATCGAAACCTATCTCACCGCCCATCCCAGGGCGCGGTGAGATCTCAATGGCATTCGGCATCCATGGGCGTGCGATTATACCGCGCGTTATGATATATCGGTGATATTGCGATCGGCCGCTGCGCATCACGGCAGCGATTCGAGAGATATGGCAGAAACGGAGGGGCGATGGAGGGCGAAGGTCGTTGGAATACGCCGGACGCTGAGGGTCCCGAAGAATCCGAATCTGACGAGTTAGGCGAGTCTGCTCAGGAAACGTTCAGGCCGCGTGCCGCGCAGTCGGATGCATCAGATATTTGGTATCGCCGCGCGGTGCAGGATCAGCTGCCGGTCAGAGGCACCTTGCGCGTTCCGGCCGTTGACGATACCGCCGAGACAGGTGAGGTCGCGAAGAATGCGTCTAGCGGTGACAACGATGCTGGTGACGCCAGCGACTCCAGCAACGTCGGCGAGAACAGCGAGACGTTCGGTGGCTCTGGCGATGCGACCGGCGCCGCAAGTTCGTCCCAAGGAACAGTGAGCAGGCCTCTTGGTAAGGTGAACAGCATGCCTACTGATCTGCTTGGTCGTCGATATGAGACCTTTCCCGCGCCGCAGCCCCTGCACCAGCATGGTCCGGCGCGTGTCCTTGCCATGTGCAATCAGAAGGGCGGCGTAGGCAAAACCACCAGTTCCATCAATATCGGTGGGGCGCTGAGTCAGTACGGCAGACGTGTGCTGATCGTCGACTTCGACCCGCAGGGTGCGGCCACCGTGGGCCTAGGCATCAATGCGAACACCGTCGACAACACGATTTACACTGCGCTGTTCGACGCGTCGATAGACCCGCATGAAATCGTGCAGCACACCGATTTCGAAAACCTCGACATCATGCCAGCCAATATCGATCTGTCGGCCGCCGAGGTGCAGCTGGTCACCGAGGTCGGGCGCGAGCAGATTCTGGCCGGCGTGCTGCGTCAGATCCGCGACGAATACGATGCCATCATCATCGATTGCCAGCCTTCGCTTGGCCTGCTGACGGTCAATGCGCTGACCGCCGCCGATGGCGTGATCATTCCCGTGGCCGCTGAGTTCTTTGCGCTGCGCGGGGTGGCGCTGCTCATGCAGTCGATCGATAAAGTGCGTTCGCGCATCAATCCCAGCCTCGAGGTCTACGGCGTGCTGATGACGATGTACACCCGCACCCTCCACTGCGAAGAGGTACTCCAGCGCATCTACGAAGCCTTCCAGGAGAAGGTCTTCCACTCGGTGATATCGCGCTCCATCAAGTTGCCCGACGCGAATGTCGCCGCTGCCCCGATCACGATCTACGCGCCCGGGCACAAGACGGCGAAGGAATATCGCGAGGTTGCGCGCGAACTCATTGCCCGCGGCATTGTAGCGTAGGGCGATGATGCTGGGCGCCGAGGGGACGCCGGTTCCCGGTTTCCATGTGGATGTCGAGGGCTATGCCGGGCCTTTCGACGTCCTGCTGGACATGATTGCGAACAGGCGGCTTGAATTGACCGAGCTTTCGCTGTCAGCCATCACTGAGGAATTTTTGGCGTATGTACGGCGGCTAGGCCAAGCATCGGCGCAGCAGTGTGTGCAGACAGCGGTATCCGCGCTATCAGGGTCCGCGGCGCAGCCGGAGCCAACGGTTCGGTCGACAGCGTTCGCGCAGCCAATGTCTTTTGCCCAGCATATGGATGAGGCCAGTGCCTTCCTCGATGTCGCCTCGATCCTGGTCGAGGCGAAGAGCGCAGCGCTTTTGCCGGGTGATGACCAGGGCGAGCGTGACGAGCAGAGCATTGAGGCGCTGCGCGAACGTGATCTGCTCTTCGCACGGTTGGTGCAGTATCGCGCTTTCAAACGGGCCGCGAACGACTTCCGCGTACGGTTCGCTGCGAATTCCGGGCGATTCCCGCATCCCGCGCTGATGGATGACGCGGTGTCGGCCATGCTCCCCGAACTCATCTGGACGCTGGAACCCAATGATTTGGCAGCGCTGGCGGCTCAAGTTTTCGCCAATGCGCCTGCCGACGAGGTGTCGCTGCACCAATTGCATGTGCCTATGGTCGATCTGAAGGCACAGTCGGCGCTTGTGCGCGAACGGCTGCGGTCGTTGGGCCGCGAGGGTGCCATGACTTTTGCCGAGCTGAGCGCCGATGCGGCGTCGCGCATCGAGGCCATCGCACGATTTTTGGCTATTCTCGCATTCTTCAAGCAAGGCGCGCTGCAATTCAAGCAGTCCGGCCCGTTCGAGACCTTGTACATCCGTTGGGCGACGGATGCCGACGAACATGCCGATCTGACGATCAGCGAAGGGGATTTCGCATGAGCGACGATACGCAGGTTGATGTGCAATCAGCGCAGGAAACGCACACTGAACCGGGCCAGGCCGCCGGTGCTTCGCAAGGGCGCAGCACTCCGCCCGCGCGTCCTGAATATGTCGATTTCGATGTCGAGGATTTCCCGGGTGGCTTGCGCGGATGTCTCGAGGCGATCCTCATGGTCGCTGACCAGCCGCAGCAATCCGCCGATCTGGCGAGAGTGCTCGCTGTCGATGAAACTCAGGTCGACGAGGCGATGGAGGCGCTTCGCGCTGATTACGACGGTCGGCGAGGTGCGGCGGGTCGAGACGAGGCTGCCGACGATGTCGCTGCCGCTAATCCTGCCGATCGCGTTGAAACCAGCAGCTCTGACGACTCCGGCAATGCTATAGATATCAGCAATCCGACAGGCATGCTGCGTGGCTTCGAGCTGCGGCATACCGCGCGCGGCTGGCAGTTCGCCAATCGCGCGGAATATGAACCAGTCGTCGCCGCGTTCGTGACGGATGGCCAGACCGCACGTCTCTCGCAGGCGGCGCTTGAGGCGCTGGCAATCATCGCCTATCGCCAGCCGGTGACCCGCGCTCAGGTTGCAGCCATTCGCGGGGTGAACTCGGAGGGGGTGATCCGCTCGCTCATCGTGCGCGGGCTGATCCGCGAGGAGGGCGTCGACCCGGAATCCCGTGCCGCGCTGCTGATCACTTCCGGCCTGTTTCTGGAGCATATGGGTCTGGACTCGCTTGATCAGCTGCCGTCGTTGGCACCGTTCTTGCCGTCCATTAGTGAAATGGAACACGACGAAGTGGGGCATGGCGCAATGAACGAGGGCGAGGCGGAGGAGACCGCGGCGGAGCGGGGCAATGGAGAGCGGAGCGCCTCCTGACCCACGTTCTTGGCGGATATCCGAAAAGTGCGCGTCGGGAAACGCAACAGGCGCTTTTGCGCAGCATATTGACGCCGCCTGTGCACCGGCGATCTTGCACGACTCCAGCTCCCGCGTGTCATACGTCGATCTGATTTATAGTCATAATGACTATAAATAATGGATCGAGTGCGAAAGGCGGCAGGGCATGGGATCGGGCAATGTGACCGAGCGGCGCCGGCAGCAGCCGCTGATTGGCGTATCCACAGTTATTCTGGCGTTGGGACGAGGCGGCAAACCGGGTCTTTGGCTGCCGCTGGTCCGCCGGGTGCGCCAGCCTTTTCTCGGTGACTGGGCGCTGCCTGGCGGGAGCGTGCAGGCGAATCGTTCGTTGGAGGAATCAGCGTACGAGGCGCTCTCGTCCACGACCGATCTGCGCCCCAGCTACCTCGAACAGCTCTACACTTTCGGCGATTCTCAGCGCTCGCATGAAGGGCTGCCGATGGTTTCCGTCGTCTATTGGGCCTTGGCCGGCACGGTCGAGACCCAGAACCTGCGCGAGGCGAATAATGTCGCATGGTTCGCGGAAGGCGACTTGCCAACACTCGCCTTCGATCATCGCCGCATCATCGCATATGCGCTGGAACGGCTGCGTTCGAAAATCGACTATCCCGACATCGTTACCAAGCTGGTCGGCCCGGTCTTCACGTTGGCCCAGCTACACGAGGTCTATGAGGCGGTGTCGGGCAACTCGATCGACCTCGCTAATTTCCGCAGGCGTATGCTCGCCTCGGAGCGGATTGAAGCCACAGCCGAAAAGGTGCGGTATGGGCGTCAGCGTCCTGCGACCTTGTACCGCTATGCGGACGTGCAGACAAACGGCGACGGGCATGGTTCGGGTGCCGTCGGCGGCGACGAGGAATCGGGCCGGGGGAGCCGGGAGGCATGGCAGCGTCCCATGGCGTTCGGCGTTATGCCGCGCAGGGCGAACAGCGTGACGGAATCCGATCTCGAAGAGGTGCTTTCGGCGGTGTCTCCGCAGTTGAGGCTGCACCCGTGAGACGCGCCACTGATTACAGCCACATTACCAAGGAGCTCTCATGACATCCAGATCCTACCCAACCGCCGGGCCTGCTCCGGTGCAACCGGACAATGCCGCCCAAATCGCTGGGCGATCTCTGACGCGCAACGAACGATTGGATCGACTCCCGTTCAATGCGGCGCACCGCAAGCTGCTGGTCGCTTCGGGCATCGGCTGGGCTTTCGATGCGATGGACGTCGGCCTCGTCTCCTTCGTCGTCACTGCAATCGCCGCTGATCCTCATTTCATGCTGAACAATGCCGAACGCTCCTGGGTGCTCTCCATCGGCTTCGTTGGCATGGCAATCGGCGCGGCCCTCGGCGGCTTCATCGCCGATCGCGTCGGGCGTAAAACCGTGTTCGCCGCCACGCTGGTCATCTTCGGTCTGGCCAATGGCGCCATGGCTTTCGCTTGGAGCCTCGCGGCGCTGCTGGTCACACGCTTCGTCATCGGTCTGGGCTTGGGATCCGAGTTGCCGGTTGCTTCGACGCTCGTCAGCGAGTTCGCGCCGACCAAACACCGCGGACGCATGACCGTGCTCCTCGAGTCCTTCTGGGCCGTGGGCTGGATCGTTGCCGCCGCGATAGGGTTCTTCGTGATTCCCAGCACTGGCGACTGGGGATGGCGCTGGGCGCTGCTCATCGGCGCGCTGCCTCTGCTGTATGCGATTGTGGCCCGTATTCACATTCCCGAATCCGTGCGCTTCCTCGAAGCCCATGGCCGTGACGCCGAGGCCGAGCGTGCAGTGCGGTATTTCGAAGCCGCCGGATCCGTGGATCCCGTGGAATCGCCCACTGGCGTCCCGCTGCCCAAAATGCCCACGCGTGCGCTGTTTGGGAAGCGCTATCGCGGACGCACGGTTGCAATAGCGCTCACTTGGTTCTTCGTGAATTTCTCATATTATGGAGCTTTCACATGGATGCCGTCTATGCTTGCCGACCAATTCGGCTCATTGACGAAATCATTCGGCTATGCATTGGCCATATCCGTGGCTCAGCTTCCCGGGTACTTCCTCGCCGCATGGCTCGTCGAGGTGTGGGGCAGGCGCGCAACGCTGAGCATTTTTCTCGCCGTGTCCGCGGTCGCCGCGTTTCTTTTCGCCCAGGCCGATTCGCCGGCCCTGGTGATCGGCTTCGGCATGCTGCTGTCCGCGGCGAATCTCGGCGCATGGGGCGTGCTGTATGCCGTGACTCCGGAAATTTACCCGACTCGGCTGCGTGCTGCGGGATCCGGCGCCGCGGCCGCGGTTGGGCGCATAGCGGCCATCGTCGCGCCCTTGCTCGTGCCATGGTTCCTGACCATCGCCGGCGGTGGCAAAATGATCGCGTTCATCGTGTTCGGCGCGGTATTCGCATTCGCCTGCCTCTCGGCGCTCGCCCTGCCCGAGCGTGCAGGGAAGGAATTGGAGAATTAGCGGTCCCGGGTGCGATCCGATACAGCATAATCCGATATCGCAGATGCCCATAGCCGACGCAACCCGGGCCAAAGCGGCTTTTCGCGCCAGCTGTCGCGCCGCCTCGCTACCATAGGGAAGGTTTGCGGTTAAATATAGCGTGTAAATACAGGTGGAAACTCATTCGATGTTGGGCCGGTATGCAACGGCAAGTGAAACGCAACAACATCCAAGGCATTATAGAGAGGTTGTTTCATGGCGGTACGTGGTGATATTCGGAATGTGGCGATCGTGGCGCACGTCGATCATGGCAAGACGACGCTCGTCAACTCGATGCTGCAGCAGTCGCATGTGTTTTCGGAGCGCGAAGAGGTCCCTGACCGTGTGATGGATTCGAATGATCTGGAGCGCGAGAAGGGCATCACCATCCTCGCCAAGAACACGGCCGTGCAGTACACCGGCCCGCTGGCCGAGAAGTACGGCCACCCCGAAGGCATCACGATCAACGTTATCGACACCCCCGGGCACGCTGATTTCGGCGGCGAGGTCGAGCGCGGCATTTCCATGGTCGACGGCGTGGTGCTGCTCGTCGATGCGTCGGAAGGTCCGTTGCCGCAGACTCGTTTCGTCTTGCGCAAGGCGTTGGAAGCCAAGCTGCCTGTCATCCTGTGCGTCAACAAGGTTGATCGTCCCGATGCCCGCATCGAAGAGGTCGTAAGCGAATCCACCGACCTGCTGCTTGGGCTTGCTCAGGATGTGACCGAGGAAGGCGTCGATCTCGATCTCGACTCGCTGCTCGACCTGCCAGTGATCTATTGCGCCGCCAAGGCCGGATACGCCTCGACCAATGTGCCGGAAAACGGCGGGCTTCCCGACAACGACGACCTGGAGCCGTTGTTCGAATCGATCATTGCCAACATCCCCGCTCCCGAATACGAGGAAGGCGCGCCGCTGCAGGCGCATGTCACCAACATCGACGCCTCAGATTATCTGGGCCGTCTGGGCTTGGTCCGCATCTACAACGGCACGCTGATCAAAGGCAAGCAATATGGGCTTTCGCGCGTGGACGGCTCCATTGAGAACTTCAAGCTCACCGAAATCCTGCGCACGCAGGGCCTGGACCGCACGCCGGTCGATGAAGCCGGCCCCGGCGACATCGTCGCCGTCGCAGGCGTGAACGATATCATGATCGGTGAGACCATCGTCGATCCCAATGATCCCAAGCCGCTGCCGCTGATCCATGTTGACGAGCCCGCGATCTCCATGACCTTCGCGATCAACGATTCCCCGTTGGCTGGCACCGAAGGCAAGGATCACAAGCTCACCGCCCGCATGATCAAGGACCGGCTCGACCACGAGCTCATCGGCAACGTGTCGATTCACGTGCTGCCGACCGACCGCCCCGACGCATGGGAGGTGCAGGGCCGCGGCGAACTTGCGCTGGCGATCCTCGCCGAGCAGATGCGCCGCGAAGGCTATGAGCTGACCGTCGGCCGCCCGCAGGTGGTCACCAAGATCATCGACGGCAAAATCAACGAGCCGATGGAGAACGACACCATCGACGTGCCCGAAGAATACATGGGCACCATCACCCAGCTCATGGCCGACCGCAAGGGCCGCATGGACTCGATGAGCAACCATGGCTCCGGCTGGGTTCGCCTGCAGTTCACAGTTCCTTCGCGCGGCCTGATCGGCTTCCGCACTGCGCTGCTGTCCGCCACGCGCGGCACCGGAATTTCCAGCTCCATCTCCGCAGGATACGCCCGTTGGGCGGGCACCATCGTGACTCGCCAGAACGGCTCCATGGTCTCCGATCGCGCGGGTGTCGCCACGCCATATGCCATGCAGCGTCTGCAGGCGCGCGGCAACTTCTTCGTCGAGCCGCAGAGCCCGGTCTACGAAGGCCAGGTCGTCGGCGTGAACAACAAGCCCGACGAGCTCGATGTGAATGTGACGCTGGCCAAGCACATGACCAATATGCGTTCCGCGACCGCCGATGTGCTCGAAACCCTGACGCCGCCGATCCAGATGAGCCTCGAAGAGGCGCTCGACTTCGCGAACGAGGACGAATGCGTCGAGGTCACGCCCGAGGCCATCCGTGTGCGCAAGGTGATTCTGGACCGCGACGACTGGTACAAATGGCATGCCAAGCAACGCCGCCGCGACGGCAGCAAGTAATAGGCTGCGTTTCGCGCCTGCTGTGACCATATGACTGGTTTGCGCCTCGGGAGATGTTCCTAACGGGAATGTCTTCCGAGGCGTTTCCGCATATCGCGCGTTTTACCTCAGCCGAATTGGGCAACGGCTGGGGCATACTGGGAGGCATGACCCAGAGCAGCAGTACGGATGATGATCGCGATGTGAACCATGTGCAAGCCAGGTATCTGCCGTGGTCGCATCAGTTCAATGCGCCGATTCGCGCGCTGATTTGCGTGCTTGCCGGAGCAGGAGTCGGAGTGATCGGCACGTTCGCGCACCGCATGGGCGCCGCGCGCAATATTCCGTATGGCCTCGTGCTGGCGCTGGCGATCGTCGGCATATCGACATGGTGCGCCCGCTCGCGTTCGGGTGTCACCGGACTTGCCTTGCATCTGATCTCCTCGTCGGCTGTGGCATGGCTTATCGCGATGGGATATCCCAACGGGGATGCGCTTACCCCGATCGGTTTCGGCAGCACTGTGCCGTATTTCAGCCAGCATGTGGGATATCTCTGGCTTTTTGGCATGATTCTCGTACAGGTTGCATTGCTGCCCTTGCCTGCACGGCAGTTCCACATGCCGGAACGGCGCGTGAATTACGATTTCACGGAAGACAAAGATGACGCAAACGACGGTTCAACTATCGTTGCCGAGCCTTTAGTTGCAACTGGCACAACGGCTGCCGGCCAGCCCGACGACGATCACGGCATATCGCGTGATTGCGTTGCAGCGAATGCTGACGTCGTGAATCATGCCGGAGTCGGCAATGGCGAATCACGCGATTGCGCGGCAGCACATGGTGCATTCGACGACGAGAACGGGCTGCAATGACAGCGCGCACACTGTATTACCTGGGGCCGCAGGGCACGTTCACTCATCAGGCCGCCGTCGATGCCGGACATATGCTGAGGCCGTATGCACCCCAGGGCTTCGCACTTGCGGCGGCCGAGGAGGCATCCGAGATCATCCGGATGGTGCAAAACGGCCGAGGATGGGGCGTGATCGCTTGGGAGAATAATGTAGAAGGCTACGTGGTCCCCAATCTTGACGCGCTGATCGATGCGAACGGTGTGGCCGGTTTCGCGCGCATCGGCGTCGGCATCAGCTTCGATGCCTTCACTTGCAGGGCCAGCCTGTCGGGAGCATCCGCCGCAGCTGTCGCCAACGCCATGTGGGGCGATGCGCCGCAGACCCGGCGCAATACAGCTTTTGTGCACGGCGCCAAGGGCGACGGCAAAACAGTTGCCGACAGCATCGCCGATATCCCGGCTCATGTCGAAGTCAGCGCTCATCCGCACGGACTGGCGCAATGTCGACGTTTCATAGCGCAGCACCAGTTGCAGCCGGTGCCAGCGACATCCAACGCCGCCGCATGCCGTGATTTGCAGCCGGGGCGGATCGCGCTAGGGCCGGCAATGTGCGGGCCTTTGTATGGTCTGAGCACGCTCGCAACCCAGGTACAGGATTACCAAGGCGCGCGCACGGAGTTCCTTGTGCTTGGGGCCCGCGATGATGTCCCTGACCTGCTTGCAGAGGCCAGAACGCAGGGTGTGACCGAGTTCGAAAGCATTATCGCGTTCATTCCGCTGAGCACAGGGCCGGGGGTGCTGGCGAATCTGCTCGACGTGCTGCGTGACGCAGGACTGAATATGAGCAGTTTCATCTCCCGGCCCATCAAAGGGCACGACGGCACCTACAGCTTCATCGCCACCATCGATGCCGCGCCCTGGCAGGAACCGTTGCGCAAAGCGTTGATTCAAGTGGTCGAGCATGGTGATTGGGCCAAGACGCTGGCCGTCTACCCGCGCCGCGAACGCCCCAATCCGCCGGTGGACGCGTGGATGCTGCCGACCGGGGGAATGCGCGGAGTCACGGTTGCGGCGCAGGATGATGACATGCCCGATGTTGAAACGCAGGGCGGGGAATTGCACATCGACCAATCGCAAAACGGTGCAATCACCATGCATCGTGACACAATGCGAGCCGAAACCGCTGAAACCACCGAATCGGGCGAGACGGCGCATAGCGTGCCCCCGCGAACCCTCGCCGCGGTTTGCGCGAAGGGTTGGCAGCGCAACGTTGCCGCAAGGAGGGAATTGTTGTGGTGACATCGATTGGTATCGTCGGGCTAGGGCTGATCGGGGGTTCGCTCGCGCGTCGCGCCGTCGCCCGCGGATACGAGGTGCTGGCATGGAACCATACTCCCAGACCATACGAGGAGGCCCGCCGCGACGGCATCCAGTGCATGAAGACCTTGGAGGATTTGGCGCAGGCCAAGCCGGAGCTGCTCATACTGTGCAACCCGCTCAAGGCCATGCCTGATGTCCTTACCCGTCTCGCCCCGGCCATTGATCCTGCGGCGAGCACGCTGAGCGATGTAGGCAGCGTCAAGGGCATGGTGCGAGAACAGGTCGAGCGGGCCGGCTTGGAAGGCTGCTATGTTGGCGCGCATCCGATGGCCGGCAACGAGCGTTCCGGATTCGAAGCCTCAGATCCGGCGCTGTACGATGGCGCGCTGTGGGCGGTCACAGTCGACGCGGATACCCAATACCAACGGTTCTTCGGCGTAGCCCGATTCATTGCCAATGGGCTGGGCAATGAGCTCATCGTGCTCGACGACGTGACGCACGACCGTGCCGCCGCGCTGATCTCCCATATGCCGCACGCCGTCGCCACATCGATGATCAATGAGCTGTGCGCCAGTCCTGAGCGCAACATCGCCGCCGCGCTCGCCGCCGGCAGCTGGCGCGACATGACCCGGGTGGCGCTGACCGATCCGAACCGCACCCGCGCGATGATCGACGAGGACCGCACGAATGTCGAAATCCTGCTGCGCCATCTGGCCGCGCGGCTGCTGGAATTCGCCGACGGCCTGCACCGTGGCGACGAGACGGCAATCGCCGCCTATTTCGCCGAAGGCCAGACCTTCCGCGATTTCAAGGCACATGCTGCCATGGCACGGGCAGCGCAGTGTTCGCAGGGCGGTTCTGCGGCGTTGCATAAGGCCACGCTTGATATCGACCCTGCCCATTGGCAGCGCAAGCTTCTGGAGTCGGCGAGGCGGGGGGAACGAATCACGCGCCTCCTCGATAATTATCGCGTCGTGATTCGCCACCAACCGAATATGGACTAGTGCATCATTTCTGCCAGTTGACCGAGATAATCGGCACAAATGATGCGCCGCTTGGCGAATACTGCATCATTGGCGCCATCTGCCACGAGTAATTGTCACTAATGCATACGGCTCGGCATGTCACGGCCTGGCTGCCTGCCGCTTGCGCCGCTCTGCAACCGGCTTGATCGTTACGATCGCATCGGCATCGAGGCTGACGTCCTGCTCCGGCCGCGATCCGTTGGCCGCTGCGTCACGGGCCAGATCGAGGCGCTTTCCGTCCCACGAACGCACATGGCCGATGAAATCACGAAACTTCATGCGGCCGTCCTGGCTGTCCACGCCGTCGAGAACGCGCACGACTATGCGAGCTCCAGCAGGTATGCGCTGCGGTATCGGCATATATGCCCTTTCGCTATGAGGCTTGCGTGTGAAGCTGCGGCGCCAGACGTGGGATGGCAACAATCTTGACACCAAGCCTAGTCGGCCACGACACAGGATGGCGGGTGCGGGCATTCTGCGCACCTGCCCAACAGCTAGAAACACCCTACATCAAGGGCAGGGAAATGGAAATACGCCCAATCAAAGTCGATATGCTTGGCTAATTACTGATGTCCGAGCCAATCGGCTGCGTTCGCTGCGGTATGCCGCGTTAAGCGGGATACGGGATAACGCGGCATAATAGGGTGGCAGAGCAATATGGCATGGGCAGGCATAGATTTTGGATTCGGGTGTGGCGATGAACATAGGCGATAACACAGCCGGCGGCCCGCGTGATGCGGTGAGTCGGTATCTGGCGTATATGCGCGCCAACCGCGGCGTGAGCGCGAATACCGTGAAGGCGTATGCTTCGGATATCGCGCAGTGCCTGCATGCGCTGGCTTTGCGTGGCGTAGATGATCTGCGAGAGGTGACTCTCGAAGACCTGCGCTCGTGGCTGGTGCTCGAATCGCGCTCGCATGCACGTTCCAGCATGGCGCGCAAGACCGTTGCGGTGCGGGGTTTTTTCGCTTGGGCGCATGAGCATGATGTGATCGCGACCGACCCGGCGGCGGCGCTGATGACGCCGAAGATACCGGAAACGCTGCCCGCCGTGCTCAGCGAATCGCAGGCCGAAACGTTAATGGAGAGCGCTGAGGCCGTGACGAATCTGCCGCGCGATCGCCCGGGCCAACGCAATCGGGCCAGTCGGCGCGATACGCTTGGCCGACGAGACCGGCCGGACCGGACAAATAATCCGGCCCAACCAGGCCAGCCAATACAACCGCAATCAGCCGATGCCCACGATGCCGAGCGGCGTGAGGCCGAACGCTGGCGTGCCGGCGAGCTGCGCGATGCGGCGATCATTGAGGTGCTGTATGCCACGGGCATCCGCGTGGCGGAACTCGTCGGATTGGATATACGCGATGTAGAGTTCGCGAACCGCACAATGAAGGTCACTGGCAAGGGAAGCAAACAACGGGTCGTGCCTTTCGGTACGCCAGCGGCCGGCGCTCTGGAAGCTTGGCTGCGCACAGGCAGGCCGGTGCTGGCTGGCAGACGATCCGGTCATGCGCTGTTCCTTGGCATGCATTCGGGCAGACTTGACCAGCGGATCGCGAGGGAGATCGTGCATGAGGAGTCCCGCCGGGCCGGAGTGCCGGACATCAGTCCGCATGCCCTGCGACACAGCGCTGCCACGCATATGCTCGACGGGGGAGCGGACTTGCGTGAGGTGCAGGAGATGCTGGGCCATTCTTCGCTCAAAACCACTCAGCGCTATACTCATGTCTCCATTGAACAGCTCAAGGCGCGCTACCGCCAGGCGTTTCCCCGCGCATGACAGCATTGAGCGGCCGCGCGTTTCACGCAGAGCATTATGCGAGTATTAGGCAAAAGTTAACCTGCTCGTAATATTCAAATCTGGATTTCGGGCTTGACGAATGCCTTTCGCTACTCCGTTATGGTGAGGGTCAACGAGCGAAATACCGGGGATATTGTGCGATTCCACTGAGAATTCTCAGTGATGCCGAATTCGGTGGCAGTACGACTGATTGGAAAACGCGCGTACCGCTGGCTTTGCATACGTCGTTGCAATTTCCGCTATGTCGCACAATAATAGGACGCAATCAGCAAAGGGGTTGGTGCCTAGTCGCTCCAACCCCTTTTGCGTGAGGCGGCAGGTGGGTTGTGAGTCTTGCCGCACCTTTAAGGAACAAGGAGAAATCGTATGAAGAAGAAAGTCTTTGCCTTCGCGGCCGCGGCATGCTCGCTGGCCGTGCTGCTTAGCGGTTGCGGCGGTGGTTCCGGCGATACCGCCTCGGCCAGCGCAAGCAACGGCCCGGTGGTCATCAAGGCGTGGAACAGCGAGCCGCAGAATCCGCTGATTCCTGGAGACACCAATGAGACAGGCGGCGGCAAGGTCGTCGATCTGCTGTTCTCGCGCCTCGTGTCCTTCGACGCCAAGGGCGATGCCACCAACGAAGTCGCCGATTCGATCACGCCGAACAGCAACGCGACCCAATACACGATCAAGCTCAAGGATGGTTGGAAGTTCACGGACGGCACCCCGGTGACCGCCGAGTCCTTCACCAAGGCATGGAGCTACACCGCCAACGCGAAGAACGCGCAGCTGTGTTCTTCTTTCTTCTCGACCATCAAGGGCTATGACGATCTGCAAAAGAAGGGCCTCAAGGGCGACGAGCAGCTTTCGGGTCTCAAGGTCGTCGATGATCACACCTTCACCGTCGATATGACCCAGCCCGACGCGACCTTCCCGATCAAGGTCGGCTACAGCGGCTTTGCTCCGCTTCCGGAATCCTTCTACAAGGATCCGAAGGCATTTGGCGAGAAGCCTGTCGGCAACGGCCCGTACAAGTTCAAGGCCTGGGACCACAACAAGGTCGTCTCCATCGTCAAGAACCCTGATTACAAGGGCAACGTGCAGGCGAAGAACGCCGGCATCGACTTCGTAATCTATACCAGCGGCGATTCGGCTTATGCCGACATCCAGGCCGGAAACCTCGACGTGATGGATTCCGTCCCGCCGGCAGACACCAAGACCTTCCAGACCGATGATTCCCTGCAGGCGTACAACAAGGCCGGCTCGGTTATCCAGACTTTCACCATCCCATCCGACCTGCCGCATTTCCAAACCGGCACCAAAGAAGGCACCCTGCGTCGTCAGGCCATCTCCATGGCCATCGACCGCAAGACGATCATCAGTAAGGTCCTCAACGGCATCGGCACTCCGGCCGTTGATTTCACCTCTCCGCTGACCCCGGGCTTCTCCGATTCCCTCAAGGGCAGCGAGAACTTGAGCTTCGACAAGGCCAAGGCCAAGCAGCTGTGGGCTGAGGCCGACGCCATCTCGAAGTATGATGGCCAGCTCACCTTCTCCTACAACGCTGACGGCACCGGCAAGCCTGTCTATGACGCCATCGTGAACCAGCTGAAGAACAACCTCGGCATCAATGCGTCGACGAACCCGGTCCCGACCTTCCAGGACTTCCGCGACGCCATCGGCAAGCGCAGCATCAAGGGTGCGTTCCGCACCGGCTGGCAGCCGGATTACCCGTCGCCGGAGAACTACCTCTACCAGATCTTTGATTCCGCAGCTGGTCATGGCAATGGTTCGAATGATGGCGATTACAGCAACCCTGCGTTCGATGCGTTGCTGTCCAAGGCATATGCCGCTACGACCACTGATGAAGCCAACACGATCTACCAGCAGGCTCAGGAGATTCTGCTCAACGATCTGCCGGCCATCCCGCTGTACTACAGCAACGCTTCCGGCGTGGCTGCCAAGGGTGTAAAGGGCTTCGAAATGAACTGGCAGAACGTGCCGATCTACTCGGAGCTGACCAAGTAGGCAGAGGCGGCCGGCGACAATGCGTAGGTGACGCTGGCACAGTGCAAATCGTGTAGACATGCCAATCGTGCAAACAGTCCATGCGATGGCATGGATGGCCGCGTGATGCGAGGGTCATCGTCACACGCAGCCGCCGCAGACAGATCGTCCTGTGATATTCAAGAATATGAATGATTTCGGGGAGGGGATGGGCTGGGCAATGCCTGTCCCTTCCCCGATTCGTATGTAATTGTGTAATCGTGTAATCGTATGATGTATTGCAGTTATGTGCGGAAGTCGAAACAGTCGGTAACCGATAGTACGTTACGCTGGCACGTAACCGCATCGACGGGTTGCGTGTTTCGAACTTCATGGTTCGCGCTGTGTATGTGCTGCAAGGCTGTATATAGAAGGTCCGTCAAGGTCCGTCAAGAGGAATAGGAGCAACCGATGGGCAAGTATCTTCTGCGCCGTATCCTACAGATGATCCCCGTGGTTCTCGGAACGACGCTGCTGGTCTATGCGCTTGTCTTCGCCCTGCCGGGAGACCCGGTCCAGGCGATGTTCGGCGACAAGCCAGTCAATCCAGCCGTCGCAGCCCAGATCCGCGCAGAATACAATCTCGACAAACCATTTTTCATTCAATACCTGCTCTTCCTGAAGAACGCATTGACGCTTGATTTCGGGCAGACCTTCGCCGGCCAGCCGGTGATTTCGGAAATCGCGCGGGCGTTCCCCGTCACCATCAAGCTCGCCATCATGGCATTCTGCTTCGAGGCGGTTTTCGGCGTCATCTTCGGCGTCATCTCGGGCTTGAAAAAGGGCAAGTGGTACGATTCCGTCATCCTCGTCCTCTCCTTGCTGCTGATTTCGGTGCCCACCTTCGTCACCGGTTTCCTCATGCAATACTTCTTCGGCGTCAAATGGCGCATCTTTCCGGTGACTGCAGGCAGCGACCCCGGCTTCCTCGATCTGCTGATGCCCGCCATGGTGCTCGGCTCCGTGTCGATGGCGTACATCATCCGCCTGACGCGTGCCGAAGTCTCCTCGAACCTGTCCGAAGATTACGTGCGTACCGCGCGCGCCAAAGGCATGGCGAACCAGTCCGTGCTGCTGCGCCACGTCTACCGCAATTCGCTGATTCCCGTGGTGACGTATCTCGGCCAGGATCTCGGCGCGCTGATGGGCGGCGCGATGATTTCCGAGACGATCTTCAACATCCACGGCGTCGGGTACCTGACCTACCAGAGCATTTTGAAAGGCGAAGGCAACCTTGTCGTCTCGATCGTCACCGTGCTCGTGCTTATCTTCGTCATCGCCAATCTGCTCGTCGACCTGCTGTATGCGGCGCTCGATCCGCGCATTCGCTACGCGTGAACGCAAGGAGGAAACCCATCATGTCTGATAACACTTCATTTGCCGCATCAGCTGCTCCAGCGGCGCCGGACTTCGCCCGCGCAGATACGCTCCCCGGCCAGGAACGCTATGTCGCGCCCATCGACGAGACGCCGCTGCAGGACGTCGATTCGGTCGACGAATCCTCTCCCGCCACCAGCCTGTGGCAGGATGCGTGGCGTACCTTGCGCACCAATCCGCTGTTCATCGTTTCCGGGCTGCTGATTCTCTTCATTGTTTTCGTGGCGCTGTTCCCAGGCGTGTTCACGCATCAGGACCCGAACTACTGCGATCTTGAGCATTCGCTCGATCCTTCGTCGCGCGCCCACCTCTTCGGCTTCGATGTGCAAGGCTGCGACGTGTTCACCCGCACCGTATACGGCACGCGCACCTCGCTGAGCGTCGGCATCCTCGCCACGTTGCTCGTCGTGCTGCTCGGCTCGGTGATCGGCGCGTTGGGCGGCTTCTTCGGCGGGTGGATTGACGCGATTCTGAGCCGGCTGACTGACATCTTCCTGGCGCTGCCGATCCTGCTCGGCGCCATCGTCGTGCTGCAGATGTTCACCACATCCGATTCCATCTGGAAGATCGTGCTCGTGATGACGCTGTTCGGCTGGGTATCGACCGCCCGCATCGCGCGAGGCGCGGTGATGGAGGCGAAGAATCTTGAGTTCAACACCGCTTCCACGGCGCTGGGTTCCACGCCAATGCGTAATCTGATCAACCACATCATCCCCAACGCATTAGCGCCGATCATCGTGATCGGCACTACGTCGCTCGGCTCCTATATCGTGCTCGAGGCCACGTTGAGCTTCCTAGGCGTCGGCCTGCCTACGACGACCGTGAGCTGGGGCGGCGACATCGCCAATGCGCAGACCATTCTGCGCACCAACCCTTCGGTATTGTTTTATCCATCGGCCGCGCTGGCTATCACCGTGCTGGCTTTCATCATGATGGGAGACGCCGTCAAGGACGCGCTGGATCCCAAGAGCCGTACGGCGTGAGCACGAGGAGCGTAAGGATCAAATGATGAGCGCAACAACCGCAACAACAACGAACAGCGAAGGCAAACTCGAGGCGCTGCAGCGCGAACAGGGCCCGCTACTCGAGGTGAAGAACCTCAAAATCGATTTCACCACCGACAGGAAACGCGCGGTGCACGCCGTGCGCGACGCCTCCTTCAGCGTCTATCCTGGCCAATGGGTCGCGATCGTGGGCGAGTCCGGCTCGGGCAAATCCACTTCCGCGATGGCGGTACTCGGGCTGCTGCCGGGTACAGGCCATGTGGTCGACGGTTCGATAAGGTTCGAAGGCCAAGAGCTGACCTCCTTCAGGCGCAAAGATTTCGAGAAACTGCGTGGCGAGAAGCTCGGACTCGTGCCGCAGGACCCGATGAGCAATCTGAACCCGGTGTGGCGCATAGGCAGCCAGGTCAAGGAATCCCTCAAAGCCAACCGCATGGACATTTCGCATGAGAAACGTTCCAAGTTGGCCAAAGAGCTCGCGGGCGACGATGTGACCATCAAGACCAACGACGACGAGACATTCGTCGGTTCTTCCGAATTGCCGCAGCTGTTTGAGGCCGCGGCCGCCGCGCTGACCGCTGCTGGCGTCGAGGGTGAACAGGCCGAGGCGTCCATGGCGTATTTCCGCCAAGAGTGGGTTCCGGGTTCCGAAACACGTTGGCGTATAGCCGACGATCTCATCAAGAACGGCGTGCCCGACGACGCCTCCTGAACCATCGCCAAAAGCTACGTCACTGGCTCCTCGATGGGCGACCGTATCGCCGGCCTGCTCGACGAGGCCGGGTTGCCGCAGGCTTCGGTGCGTGCACGCCAGTTCCCGCATGAGTTCTCCGGCGGCATGCGTCAGCGTGCGCTCATCGCCATCGGCCTGGCTTGTCGCCCTGATCTGCTGATCGCCGATGAACCGACTTCGGCGCTCGACGTCACCGTGCAGAAAAAGATCCTCGACCATCTGCACACCCTTACTGATGAATTGGGAACGGCCGTGCTGTTCATCACGCACGACTTGGGACTTGCCGCCGAACGCGCCCAGCACATCGTCGTGATGTACAAAGGACGCGTCGTCGAATCCGGGCCGTCGCTCGACGTGCTCCAGCACCCGCAGCATCCGTACACCAAGCGCCTAGTCGCTGCGGCGCCTTCGCTCGCCTCGCAGCGCATCATTTCCGCGCATGAGCGCGGGGAGAACACCGAAGGCCTGCTGGAACATCAGGCCAAGGGCGAGAGCGTGCTGGAGCGCAGCGAGCACATCATCACCGTCGAGCACCTGACCAAGGAGTTTAAACTCCCGCGCAACAAGGAGATGTTCAAGGCGGTCGACGACGTGTCGTTCTCCGTCAAGCGCGGCACGACACTGGCCATCGTGGGCGAGTCCGGTTCGGGCAAATCCACTGTGGCCAACATGGTGCTCAAGTTGCTGGAGCCGACCGACGGCACCGTCACCTACGAGGGCAAAGACATCTCTGGGTTTAGAGGCAAGGAACTCTTGGATTTCCGGCGCCATGTGCAGCCGGTCTTCCAGAACCCCTATGGCTCGCTCGACCCGACGTACTCGATCTTTCGTTCGATCGAAGAGCCGCTGCGCATCCATCATATCGGCGAGCGCAAAAGCCGCGAGAGCCGCGTGCGCGAGCTGCTGGACATGGTCAAGATGCCGGCCTCCGTGATGCAGCGCTACCCGAGTGAGCTTTCCGGCGGCCAGCGCCAGCGTATCGCCATCGCGCGCGCCATGGCCCTGAACCCGGACGTCATCATCTGCGATGAGGCCGTCTCTGCTTTGGATGTGCTCGTGCAGAACCAAGTGCTCGAGCTGCTCAACGACCTGCAGGCCGAACGATCCTTAAGCTACCTGTTCATCACCCACGACCTGGCCGTCGTGCGTCAGATCGCCGACGAGGTCGTCGTTATGCAACACGGCAGGCTTGTCGAACACGCCACCACCGACGAGGTCTTCAACCACCCCCAGCGGCAGTACACCCGCGACTTGCTCGACGCCATCCCCGGCGGCAACCTGACTCTCGGTTTGGACTGAGCGTATTCGGTTCCGGTTCGCGGCGCGTCGGCGGAGCACCGCGGGCTGGTGGCTCGAATCGATTCGCTCTGAGTGGTTTCGCCTGTCCCTGCGCCGCATGCGCCCGGCCGGTCATTTCGCACGACCGGGCGCTGTGCGTTTTCGGGTTTTGAATGTAATGCTTGGGATTCTATATTTTGTGCCTGATGCTTTGGATTCACCCCTGTCGTTCGTTGTGTTGCCGTTGTGTGGCGTATTCGCTTGTCGGGTGCGGTAGTTCCCCGTCGTGTGATGTATTGATCTACCGCGTGATGTTTTCAGAAAATAAGCACCATTGAAAAACGCCATTCCGGTTCCGGCGAAAACGCCACGCAACGAAAAACACGTCACGCAACGGGGAAAACCGCATTCAACGGCCCGAAACGGCGACATAGAAAATAGATCCGGCCGCTGTGGCATGCGCGCGCTCATGGTGTAGGGTCGGGGGTTATGACCATCACTATTGCCACTTCGAATGTCAACGGCCTGCGCGCCGCGAACCGCAAGGGCGTCTCCGATTGGGTGAGCGCCATGACCCCCGACGTGTGGTGCATGCAGGAGGTGCGTGCTCCGCAGACCGAAATCGAGCCGATCTTCGATGATTTCGCCGGGCGTTATGCCCAAGAGAACAAGGTGGCTTCCCCGGACGCGCTGGTGCGTATGAACGAGGTATGCAAGATCAAGGGGCGCGCCGGAGTGGGACTGCTTTCCGATCTGCCGGTGGTCGCGCAGCGCTACGGGCTGCCGGGGCTCGAAGAAGACGTGGACACCGGGCGGTGGATCGAAGCCGACGTCGCGACGCCGCAAGGCTACGAGATCACGGTGGCGAGCGTCTACGTGCATTCAGGCGATGCGGATGATCCGCTGAAAATGGCCCAGAAGTTCCGTTTCCTCGACCAGATGCTCGTACGGATGGGCGAGCTGCGCGACGAAGCGGCCCGTGGCGGCAGGCAGACCGTGCTATGCGGCGATTTCAACATCGCACACACGCCGCTCGACATCAAGAACGCCAAGGCCAATCTCAAACATGCGGGCTTCATGCCGTCCGAACGCGTCTATATCGATAAATGGCTTGACGAATACGATTTCGTCGATGTCATGCGCACTCTGGCCGGTGACATCCAAGGTCCCTATACGTGGTGGAGCCAGCGTGGCCGCGCCTTCGACAACAATGTGGGCTGGAGGATCGACTATCAGTTCGCCACGCCGGAGCTGGCCGAATCTGCGCGTGGATTCGTCATCGACAAAGCGCCAAGCTATGCGGCTCGCTGGTCCGACCATGCGCCGCTGATCGTCACCTACGACGTGTGAGTCCAACATGTGAACGCCCGGGCTGGCACTCGATGCAAGGCATCTTGCATAAGGCGCTCGACCGGTGCTGGGCGCCGGATACTTGGCGGAGCGCCGATAGCCGGTATGAGGTACCAGCAGAAGGGTTTGCGGGTAATAACCCTGCGCAGGCACCCAACACGTGCAATAAACCTTGCGTAGCGAGCGTTGCCTGACGGGCTCTGGCCCGTGGACGCTGGTTGATGACGGCGGCGCTGAATGATAAATGCCGGGTGCTAGGCTTAACTCGATTGCAACCGTAAGAAACGAGGAATCATGGGATTGTTTGGCTTCGGCAGGAAGAGGCATGATCCGCAGGCCGGCGACGAGAGGGCTCAGAATGCGGCGAAGGACGCCGACGATGAGTCTCGCGACGCCGGCATTGACGATGCGGCGACGTCGAATCGATCTGCGGACGAGCCCGTCGGTGAATCTACTAGTGAAGCCATCGACGAACCCTCGTTCCCCGAGGAGCCGAGCACCGATTACGAAGGCCGCGGCGAAGAATACGGGCCTTGGGATGTCAATGAGGAAGAGGCACCCGATTACGACGATTACCTTGATCTCGGGGCATTCTATCTGCCATTCCTGCAGGGCATCGAGCTGCGCATCAAGGCGAGCCGCAGCAGCCAACAGGTGCTTGGCTGCACGATCACCTATGGTTCATCCAGTTTGGAGATCGAGGCGTTTGCAGCGCCCAAGACGCTGGGGCTGTGGGACGATGTGCGTGGCGATCTGCTCGATTCGAACGCAAAGGCCTCCGAGCGCCCGGGCGTGTTCGGCATGGAGCTCGCGCTGCCGGTATCGGTCAAAGGTGGCAAAAGCGTGACCACGCGCATCGTCGGCGTCGACGGTCCGCGCTGGATGTTGCGCGGCATCTTCTCGGGCAAGGCCGCCACGCATCTTGACGACGCCGAAACCAAGGCTTTGGATGGGTTCTTCGCCGATATCGTGGTCGAACGCGGCGAGGAGCCGCTCGCGCCGCGCGACCTGATCCCGATGCATCCGCCTGTCGCACCAGCCGAGCGCAAGGCAGCCAAGGCCAAAACGGACGCCGATACCGAGGCTGGCGACAATTCGATTCCGACGCGCCCCAAGGGCCCCTTCGATTCAGACCAGCAGACCGAAGTGAAGACCACGCTCGCCCGTGGGCCGATGTTCTCCGAAGTCCGATGATCCTGGCAGAGGCGGCAAATTCGGCGTGTTCAGCGGACATAATCAATTCAGCGGATGATACGGACTCAGCCGGAATGACAAGATCGGCGACTCTGCCCAGCCCGGGTG
Organism: Bifidobacterium sp.; assembly: GCF_022640935.1. Taxonomy (GTDB): domain Bacteria; phylum Actinomycetota; class Actinomycetes; order Actinomycetales; family Bifidobacteriaceae; genus Bifidobacterium. The sequence goes on along the minus strand of NZ_JALCCV010000001.1, from coordinate 122,257 downwards.
AATCCAGCGGCACAGACGAAGGGCGCGCATGCCAGTGAGCGAACATGAGCGCTATGGCAAACGCACCGGTTTGGCCGCGCTGGCGAAATCCGAGGGCGACGACGACTTTTCCGTCATCGATGCGATAGGCGGCCCGCGCGGCGTTATCGAGTCGATGTTGCCCGGTGTTGTCTTCATCGTGCTGTTCGTGATTACCAAGGACGTGCGCCTGACCGTCATCGTTTCCGCCGCGCTCGCCCTTGTCCAGGTGTTCGTGCGTCTGGTCCAGCGCCAATCGGCGTTGGGCGCGCTCAGCGGCGTCGCCGCAGTCGGCATCTGCCTGATTTGGGCGTGGCGCAGCAATGAGGCGCGGGACTATTATCTGTTCGGTTTCCTGACGAATGCTGTTTCCATTGTGCTGCTTGCCGTTTCATTGGCGGTTCGGATACCGGGACTCGGTCTGGTGCTCGAATTCATCAGATCGTTGCCCACTGGGCATTTTCGTGCTTGGTTGCACGGCTGGCGTTCCGATCGCGAGCTGACGCGTGCCTATGCGATCATCAGCGCCCTGTGGATCGGCGTTTTCGCGTTGCGGCTGCTCATACAGGTGCCGCTGTACGTCACGAACCATGTGACTTGGCTCGGCACGGCACGCCTGCTTATGGGCATACCGTTCTGGGCGCTGGCCATCTGGGTGTCATACCTGATCGTTGCCACCCCTGTGCGCCGTCATATTGCCGTCGAGCGTGCGCTGGGCACAGCTGAGAATGCACAAACCGAGGCAGATGCTCATAACGACGTGGCGTAGGCACTGTTCGCGTGGCCTCACAGCCGTGGCCACCAAGGTGCCCTCGACCGATCTGCCGGTCGTCATGTGCGCGCGGCGCAGACGACGACGCCGATGGACGCGATAGGCACCAGCGCATGCAGAACGGTATGCCATGCGTCGGGAACATGGAGCACTGAAGCCGAGAGACAGCGCACGATGTCGGCATAGGGATAGCGCCGGTATAGAACCTATGGATCTTCAACCAGACCAAGGGCCGGCCGATCTGATCGAGGAAGACGACAGCACGGTGAGGCAGCCTGTGCCGCAGCAGCGAGACGATCGGAAAGCACGTCACATATCTCACGATGCGAATGCAATGCGACGCGTCGATACGCCGTGTGCATGGGGTGTGGCTACCATGGAGCGGTATGAGCGATAACACTATGCGAATCATCGACCTGCGCGGCAGGCGTCTGACCCGAGCCGAACTGCTGGAAGCCATGCCGCGCGCCGAAATGGGCACGGGCGAAGCCTCCGAGCTGGTCCGCCCGATACTCGACGACGTCAAAGCAAGAGGCGCGGCGGCGCTGCGTGATTTCGGCGAGAAATTCGACCATATCCGCCCCACGAACCTTCGCGTGCCGGTCGAGGCCATGCAGCAGGCCCTTGACGAACTTGACCCTGAGGTACGGGCGGCGATCGAGGAATCGGTGCGTCGTGCCCGTGCGGTCGGCGCCTCGCAGGTGCCCAAGGACTTTCACACCGACCTGGCCGATGGCGCGCGCGTGAGCGAACGCTGGATCCCGATCGACCGCGTAGGGTTGTATGTGCCGGGCGGCAAGGCCGTCTACCCGAGTTCGGTCATCATGAATGTGGTGCCCGCCCAGACCGCCGGCGTGCGTTCCTTGGCAATCGCGACGCCGCCGAGCAGAGACAGCGCCGAAGGGCTGCCGAGCAAGACGATTCTGGCCACTTGCGCGATCCTCGGCGTCACGGAGGTCTATGCGGTCGGCGGGGCGCAGGCCATCGCCATGTTCGCATACGGTGCGCGCGGATCAGAGCCTCAGGACGGCGAGATCCTGTGCGATCCGGTCGACAAGATCACCGGCCCGGGCAACATCTTCGTGGCCACGGCCAAAAGCATGGTCTCCGGCATGGTTGGCATCGACGCTGTGGCCGGGCCAACGGAAATCGCGATTCTCGCAGACAAAGACGCCGATCCCAGCTGGGTGGCCGCCGACCTGATCGGCCAGGCCGAGCACGACGAACTCGCCGGATCCGTGCTCATCACCGACAGCGAAGAGCTTGCCGCCGCCGTGCAAAAGAACCTCGACTATCGCGTGCCGCGCACCGAGCACGCCGAGCGTGTGGCTACGTCGTTGACCGGCCGCCAGTCCGGCGTCATTCTCACCGACGGCCTCGACCAGTCTGTGGCCGCCGCGAACGCATACGCCGCCGAACACCTGGAGCTCCAGACCGCCGACCCGGACGCCGTCGTGCCACGCATCACGAACGCCGGGGCCATTTTCTGCGGCCCGTATTCGCCGGTGCCATTGGGAGACTACATGTCCGGCTCGAACCACGTGCTGCCGACCGGCGGCACAGCCCGCTTCGATTCAGGTCTGGGTGTGCATACCTTCCTCAAACCCGTGGAAGTCATCGAATACGACGAACGAGGCCTGAAAGAACTCGCCGCCCGAATCAACGCCTTCGCCGTTTCCGAAGACTTGCCGGCGCACGGCGAATGCGTGCTCAGTCGTTTCGTCGACGATCCGTATGACAAGGCGACGCTGAATGATCAAGAACGCGAGGCGGGGCTGCGATGAGCGCATCCGAGGGTCCAGGCAATGCCATTCCAGCGTCGCTGCCGCTGCGCAACGATCTGATCGGGGAGGAGCCGTACGGCGCTCCACAGCTCGACGTGCCGGTATGCTTGAACGTCAACGAGAACCCGTATCCGCCCGACCCGGGCGTCGTCAAGGCGATCGCCGCACGGGTCGCGGCCATCGCGCCGACGCTCAACCGGTATCCCGACCGCGAGCATACCGAGCTGCGGCAGGCGTTCTGCGATTATCTGGCCCGCGAATCCGGAGCAGCGCTGAAGGTCGAGCAACTCTGGGGCGCGAACGGTTCCAACGAGATCATGCTCCAGCTCTTCCAGGCCTTCGGAGGCCCGGGACGGACCGCCTTGGGCGCTGATCCCACCTACTCCATGTACCCCGAATACGCGCGCGACACCTTCACTGCATGGCGTTTGGCGCACCGCAACGCGGATTTCACACTCGACGTCGACGCGACGATCGCAGCGATCCGAGATGTCGGTCCTTCGATGGTGGTGCTCACCAGCCCCAACAATCCGACCGGCACGACATTGCCGATGGATGATCTCAGGCGCATTCTTGAGGCTTGCGAACAGGCCCCGGTCAGCGGCGCGAACGAGGGCGTGCACCCGATCGTCGTCGTCGACGAGGCCTATATCGAATTCCGCGACCCGGGCGTCCCCTCGGCGGCTACCCTGATCGGCCAGCACCCGAACCTTGCGGTGAGCCGCACGATGAGCAAGGCTTTTGCCTTCGCCGGCGCGCGCGTGGGCTATCTGGCCGCATCCCAAGGCATCATCGACTGCGTGCGCATCGTGCGCATGCCCTATCATCTTTCTGCCGTCACGCAGGCGGCCGCGCTAGCCGCCTTCGAGCATACCGACGAGCAGCTTGCGCGGGTGTTGCACTTGCGCGACATCCGTCAGCAGACGGCACATTGGCTTAAGACCCTGCGCTACAAGGGTCAGGCGCTCCAAGTCGCGCCTTCGGCATCGAACTTCCTGCTTTTCGGCGGCCGCTTCGATGATCGTGAGCGCATCTTCGACGAGCTGCTGGACCGAGGCGTCCTCATCCGCGTGGTCGGGCCGGACGGCTGGCTGCGCGTATGCATGGGCACAGACGAGGAGATGGCGCGATTCCGCGAGGCGTTGACCGAAGTCCTGCCTATAGTGGAACGGGCAGAGTAGTTGAAACGGGCATTGAAAAGTATAGCAACAGCAGCACGGCAGTAGGCATGTCCCTCGTCTGAATCCGTCTTAGGCAGCATGCGGATGAGGGGAACGACTGCGAACCGGGGAGGGAAATCCATGGCACGCACGGCCAGCATCGTCAGAAAGACCAGTGAATCCAATATCGAGCTGAGCCTCGATCTCGACGGCACCGGTGCGACCGACATCGACACTTCCGTGCCGTTCTTCAACCATATGATGACGGCCTTGGGCAAGCATTCGCTTATCGACCTGCGCATCAAAGCCTCGGGGGACACCGACATCGACGTGCATCACACCGTCGAGGACACCGCCATCGTCTTCGGAGAGGCGCTCAAGCAGGCGCTGGGAGACAAACGGGGCATCCGTCGTTTCGCCGATGCGACTGTACCGCTCGACGAGGCGTTGGCCAAGGCGGTCATCGACATTTCGGGCCGTCCCTACGCCGTGTGCACAGGGGAGCCGACAGGATTCGAGTTTGCATTGATCGGCGGGCATTTTACCGGGTCGTTGGTGCGCCACGTCATGGAATCGATCGCCTTCCACGCCGGCATCTGTTTGCATATGCAGCTTATCGCCGGGCGCGACCCCCATCATATCGCCGAAGCGGAGTTTAAGGCGCTGGCTCGTGCGCTGCGCTTCGCCGTCGAGCCCGATCCGCGGGTGAAAGGCATTCCGAGCACGAAAGGGGCGCTGTGATGGCCGACGACGCCACGCCGGATGATGGCGGCTCTCCGCAGGGGGATTTCGACGATGTGCATTTCAGCGACGAGGAGCTTCAGGCTGCGCTGGAAGGATTCGAAAAGGAATTCGACGGGCAGGAGCCCGGGCAGCCGGAATTGCCGAACGACAGTGATACCACTGGCAAGGGCGCTGGCCAAGGTGCAGATGACGGTGTTGACGGGGGCGCTGGTACATCTGCCGGCGACGACTTCGACGAGGAGCTGAAGGGCCTGGTCGGCGACAAGGCGAAAACCGCTGCGCTCATCACCCGGCTCGCTTCGGCCCGGCTGCTTGCTGCGTTCTGCCAGCTCGCCGACATCGCGGCCGATTGCATAGGCTCGGAGCAGGGCGCGGTGGCCGTGCTGCGTAATCTCGACGGCGATGCTCCCGAGTCAGCGGCCAAGGACCTCACCACAGTCGTCTCAGGCATGGCTGCGGTGCTGGCGGTGAATCGGGCGGACAAACTCGAATCGACGCTTTACCTGCATGGCGAAGCGGGACAGACCTTCGCGCCGCCGATTCTCTTCGCCTCCACGCCGGGGTTCGTCGAAGACCTTATGCTGGGCATCGCAAACCTGGAGGATTTGCGCGCCCAAGGGCTGCACAGCATCGATTCGGGGGCGCTGAGCCGCGACCAGGCGATGAAAGTCATCGCCGACCATACGCGCTTCGGCCGCGGCAGTTCGAGCATCCAATAACGCCAGGCGCTGCGATATCATCGCAGGAAACGACAAGGAGCAGCTTATGACTACAGCCGTGGTATTCGATTACGGATTCGGCAACGTGCGCTCGATGCTGCGCGCGCTCGCCAACATCGGAGTCGACGCGACACTGACCTCTGACCATCGCCAGGCCTTGGAGGCCGATGGGCTCGTGGTGCCGGGCGTAGGCGCGTTCGCCGCGTGCATGGATGGTCTCAAGCAGGTCGGGGGAGACCGGGTCATCTATGACCGGCTGCGGGCCGGTCGGCCCGTGCTCGGCGTCTGCGTCGGCCAGCAGATCCTGTTCCAACGAGGCAATGAAAACGGCGCCGAGGCGCAAGGCCTGGGCCTGATCGGCGGCTCCGTCGAACGCATCCAGGCCGATGTCATTCCGCATATGGGCTGGAATACGCTTCAGGCCCCCGACGGCACGACGCTGCTGGACGGCATAGCGGACGAGCGCTTCTACTTCGTGCACTCATATGCGGCGGCGCAGGCCGAGCCGATTGACGGCGCGCCGCTGCAGATCGACTTCGGCGGCGCGCCGCAGCGCGTCGCGTGGTGCCAATATGGCCAAACGAGGTTCGTGGCGGCGTACGAACGTGGGGCGTTGTCAGCCACGCAGTTCCACCCTGAGAAATCAGCAGAGGCGGGCGCCCAGCTGCTGCGCAATTGGGTGGCGACTTTCTGAACATTGCATGGACGACACTGCGGGAGCAACACATGAGAACAACACCGCGACAATACTGTGCAGGCAATCTGCAGGAAAGGATGGCGATATGCTGACGCTTCTTCCGGCCGTCGACGTGCGTGAGGGCAAGGCCGTGCGCTTGAGGCAGGGCGAATCCGGTTCCGAAACCGATTACGGCAGCCCGCTGGAGGCTGCCCGCACATGGGTTGAGGCCGGCGCCTCGTGGATCCATCTCGTGGATCTGGATGCGGCTTTTGGCACGGGCGACAACCGTGCCCGGCTGCGCGAGATCGTCGCCGAACTCGGCGGCAAGGTCAATATCGAGATGAGCGGCGGCATGCGCGACGACGAGAGCCTCAAGGCCGCGCTCGACGCCGGCGCGGCCCGTGTCAACATTGGCACCGCCGCGTTGGAGAATCCCGACTGGACCAAGCGCGCTATCGGCGAATACGGCGAGAAAGTGGCTATCGGGCTGGATGTGCGCGGGCATACGCTGGCTGCCCGCGGCTGGGTTAAAGAAGGCGGCGAGCTATTCGAAACCATGGACATGCTCAATACGGCTGGCTGCGCGCGCTATGTGGTCACCGACGTGACGCGCGACGGCATGATGAGTGGGCCGAACCTCGACCTGCTGCGCGAAGTCGCGCAGCGCACCGACGCCAAAGTCACGGCCTCGGGCGGCATATCGTCATTGGACGACCTGCGCGCGATAGACGAGTTGGAGCCGTTCGGCGTGGACAGCGCGATTCTGGGCAAGGCGTTGTATGCGCGCGCCTTTAGCCTGCAGCAGGCCTTGCGGATGATGTCCTCGGCCGGCATCGTCGGGGCCTGAACAGACAATCGTGAGCAGATAATCCTGATGGGAAAATCAGGTCGGCGACACGGCGCATCCACGCGTTAAGTCGCCGTAATAAACGCATGGGAGCATATGCCATATGGATAAGCAGCAAGAGTTCGCGTTGCGCACGGTCGAGGAACGCGACGTACGCTTCATACGATTGTGGTTCACCGATGTGCTGGGGACGTTGAAGTCCGTGGCCATCGCGCCCGCCGAGTTGGAAGCGGCCTTCGAAGAAGGCTTGGGATTCGACGGTTCGGCGATCGAAGGCATGACGCGAGTGTCGGAGGACGACATGATCGTGAGCCCTGACCCATCGACCTTCCAGGTGTTGCCGTGGCGGGATGGTCCGCAAGGCACCGCGCGCATGTTCTGCGACATCCTCACCCCGGATGGCGAGCCGTCGCTGGGAGACCCGCGCCACGTGCTCAAAACGACGCTGGCCAAGGCCAAGGAGAAGGGCTTCACCTTCTACGTGCATCCGGAGATCGAGTTCTACCTCTTCGAACAGCAGGAGGACTGGTCGAAGGCGCCCACGCCGATCGACGAAGGCGGGTACTTCGACCATGTGCCGCGCAGCCCGGGGATGGACTTTCGACGAGCCGCCGTCAACATGCTCGAGCAGATGGGCATTTCGGTTGAATACTCGCATCATGAGAGCGGTCCCGGCCAGAACGAGATCGATTTGCGATACGCCGATGCCCTGACCACGGCTGACAACATCATGACCTTCCGCACGGTGATCAAGGAGATTGGCTTGGAGCGCGGCATCCATGCCAGCTTCATGCCCAAGCCGCTCACCGATCAGCCGGGCTCGGGCATGCACACGCATCTGAGTCTGTTCGAAGGTGACGCGAACGCCTTCTACGAGGCGGGCCAAGAATTCAACATGTCGCTGATCGCGCGGCAATTCGCCGCTGGCATCCTGTATCATGCCTCCGAGATCTGCGCGGTGACAGACCAGTACGTCAACTCCTACAAGCGCCTGTGGGGCGGCAACGAGGCTCCGAGCTACGTGTGCTGGGGCCACAACAACCGTTCCGCGCTGCTGCGCGTGCCGCAATACAAGCCGGGCAAAGGCAATTCCTCTCGCATGGAGTTCCGTGCGCTCGACCCGGTCGCCAACCCGTATCTGGCGTATTCCGTGCTGCTTGCGGCAGGGCTTGACGGCATCGAGCAGCAGATGCAGCTTGGCGAGCCGACCAGCGACGCCGTCTGGGAGCTCACCGATGCCGAACGCAAGGCGATGGGCATTCAGCCGCTGCCGGAATCGCTTGACGAAGCCCTGAGAATCATGGAGAAATCCGATTTCGTGGCGGGCGTCTTGGGCGAGCACGCCTTCGAATACTTCCTGCGCAACAAGCGCAGCGAATGGGAAGATTACCGCCGTCAGGTCACCGCCTACGAGCTCAAGAAGTTCCTGCCGAAGCTGTAGCCACGGCGTTGGCAAGCATGCAGCCGAGAGGGAGAAAGCGCAGTGGGACAGACGGTATGAGTGCTAGCGCTGGGTCGCTCGCGCCTGGAAGCGGCCGACGCGAACGCTTCTTCACGCTTCCGGTGCTGACGCTCGTGGCGCTGAGCTTCATCCTAGGCATGAGCGAATTCATCATCGTGGGCATCCTGCCCGACATCGCGCACGGCTTGTCGGTCAGCGAAGTGTCAGTGGGCAATCTCGTCTCGCTGTTCGCCTTTGTCTATGCTCCCGCCACGCCGCTGGGATCGGCCCTGAGCTGCCGTTTCCCGCGCTTCGCCACGCATCTGGCATTGGCGCTCGTGTTCTTGGCGGGCAATATCATGTGCGCGTTCGCCGTGTCTTTTGCCATGCTGGTTGCGTCACGCGTCGTCATCGCGCTGGTTTCAGGCACGCTTGTGGCGCTGTCGATGACCTACGCTCCCGATGTGACCAGCGAACGCTACCGCACAATGTTCATCTCCTGGGTGTTCTCCGGCTTTTCTATCGCCTCCGTTCTCGGCGTGCCCGTCGGCACGTGGGTGGCGAACACGTTCGGCTGGCGTTGGTCGTTTCATCTCATCGACCTGCTGACTGTGGCCGTCATCGTGCTGATGCTCGTGGCGCTGCCACGCAACAGCCACACGATGCGCATTGGTTTCCTCGCCCAATTCCGGCTGTTTTTTGATCGGCGCATCCAGCTGGGCGTGCTTGATGTCGTGTTCGGCGCGGCGGCGAGCTACGTGTTCTACACCTATCTCACGCCGATCATGCGTGATGAGATCCACATGCCGGAACATTTGCTGAGTTTCGGCCTTGTCGTGTTCGGCGTTGCGTGCCTATGGAGCAACCTCTATAGCGGCCGCCTTGCGAGCCGGGGACGTGGCATCGAGCCGCTGACGCATATCCGGCCGGTTTATGCGCTTCAGACCATGGTGCTGTGTTCGCTTGCTTTGACTGGCATCGCGCCTTGGTATGGGGCGGTCGCCTTGGTGGTGTTGGGTATGCTCATGTATTTGCAGAACGCCTCTTCTCAGGTGCTCTATATGGATGTGGCATCATCCGCGCATCCCGGTTCCCTCAATCTTGCATCCTCGCTCAACTCGATGTCGTTCAACACCGGCATCGCCCTCGGATCGGCCGCTGGAGGACTGGTCAATGATCGTGCCGGGCTGCTGTGGCTGGGCCCTGCCGGGGCCGTTTTCGCATTGTTGGCTGTCGGGACCGCCACGATGCTCAAACGGCAACTGGACGCTGGCAACGACCGTCGCGCCGCGGCAGAGCCGTTGTAGACTCTGGCCCAGTGGTTCAACGGCCGGGGTCGCCGAACCAGTTGCGGTAGATGAGGGAGAAATTCCGGTTGCCGTAGCTCGAACAAGAATCGCCCGTATTGGCGCGCAGCGCAGCCGAATTCGGCTGGTAGGGCGTGTAAACGTATAGTAGCGCGGTGGCCTCGTTCTCAATGTAGACCGTGCTGCCTCCGCAGGCCTTATCGGGATGGTAGGCCACATAGTTCAAGGTTCCGGCATGGTATCGATAGTTTTTGGCGTGCGCGCGATAATACTGGTAGCGCCGTGCCGCGCCATAGACTTGGTTGAAGAATCCCGCATATGCCGGGTCGCAGTCCGCGGAGTCCGGGCAGCTCAGGCCCATCGCCGCCTTGTACTGGAAATCGGTGGGAGCGGCCGCGGTCACGAGGTGCTGCTCTTTTTGCACCATGGTAAGCAGCACTTTCTGGCTGATATCGCATGCCCGAGCCGCTTTGTCGATGATTGCGGCGGCCGACTCGCCGTTGGCCCCTGTGTAGGCGTCGCACAGATTGTCGGCAGGCCGATCCACGGTGTCGAAGGTCTTGGATTTAAGGCAGCGGCCGCCCGAGCACGATGCCCCGTGGACGTTGAGAAAGGACTGGATCTCTGCTCGGCTCATCGCATTGCCGTTGAAGAACTGGCCGTCGGAGATGATATTGCCTGGATTGAAGCCGTATCGTCGGGCCACCGCATCCTGTTCACCTTGGACCGCGCTGATTTCATATTCCCATTGCATGAATCGTGCCAGCCCTAAACCCACAGCCAGCACGCACGCCACCGCCATAATGCCGCCGATTATGCGCGCGATCCTCGAGTGCCTGCGGCGGTGCAGCTTGCCCCCGAGCCTGCGGCGCCGCCGCCAACCGTGCCGTTGGCGGCGGCCCTGATGTGAATCGTGTGAGCGCCGCGCCGATCCGGCCGAACGCCGCCACCAGAGGGAATCGCGTGCCATGGCGCCTATCCCTCGAGCGCTTTCCCAATCCGTCGCAAGCTGACAGGCTTCGCGGTGCCGAGCTCCTGCGCCCAGAGGGAGACATAGAATTCCTCGAGCAGCCAGCGCGCAGCGGTGTAACGTTTGCCCATTGTCTCATGGCGTGGGCCGGCAGGCTCGGCCTTCGCCTTGCCGTGGAAGCGTTCGACGAGCTGACGGGCCTCGTCTGCCTCCCAAGCCCAGCGCACATCGCGGTTCTTGTCGGTTTTCGCCTTGTTCAGGCGCAGCAGGTCGGCATGGAGATAACGCTCGAAGGAGCCCAGCGCATCCGGGGGAGCGGCGCCAATGAAGCCTGTGCGTACCAGCGACGCGATATGCTCGCGCACCGATTGCAGCACGGAGAGCATCGGCAGGTCGGCCGGGCCGGATACCGCCTTGTCGACTTCGGCATATCGCTTCAGGATCGTGGTCACATCGCGTGCCACCGCATAGACCGTGTCCTCGTACACCTGCCCAACGCCGGCCACGGCCTGCGCCAGAGCATCGTCGTCGTCCAGCTGATCGATGTCGGGCAGCAGCCGCTTGACGGCAGCCAATTGCAGGTCCTCGCTCAGTGCCTTGGTCGAATCGTATGGCGCCGAGGCGAGCATCAGCGCCTCGGTCCCCAGCCAGCGTGAGGAAATGCGTTCGCTGGGAAGACGCAGCCTGTCCAATGCTCCCTGCCAGAGCATCGTCGCGCGTGATTGCGTGGTGGCGCCGGCCTTGTGCAGCAGATTCGCCTGTTCGACCAGCCTGCCCTGCGCACCGGCCGACTGGGCCTGGCCACGCACGACCAGCCGGGCCGAGGCCTCGGCCTGCGCCGCGAAATGCCGCTGCAGTTCGACCAGCGAGCGCCCCGAGCCCAGCACGGTTACCGGGTTCGCGGAACGGGGGAGATGCGCGCCATGACGGCCAGGCGAACTGGCATGATGTGGCTTCTCAATGACGAAATTCATGCGCAGGTATGCCGGCAGCTTCGACCACTGGTCCCCTTCGAACACCTGCGGATGGATCTGCGCGCCGACCACATGGATCGCCGCCTCGGTGAATACATGCGTGAAATCAGGCCAACTGGCTATGCCGGTCTGCGCCTTCGCTGGCGGAATATTCGGCTGGCCATCCGCGCCCGAGCCGGGCAGCTCGGGGTAATGGTCGTCGATATACGCGCGAATCGCCCGCGCCGTGTCAGGAGCCGGCACGAACTGCACGCGCAGTGCCTTGGGCAGCGATTTGATCATCGCCACGATCAGCTCGTCCAACAGGCCGGGAACATTCCAAGTGAACTGCTCGGGGCGCAGGCGCGACAATGCGGTGATAGGAACATGTATGCTCACTCCGTCGGCCGGGTCATGCGGATCGTATACATAGCTCAGCCTCAAGTCCAACGCCGTGCCGTCCGTGCCCAGCGCATGCCAACGGTCGGGATAGTCGGCCAAACTCACGCTGCCGCCGGTCTGCAGCCGTTCGACGGCCTCCGGGTCGAAGTCCAGCAGCTGCGGATGCCTGTCATGCTCGAGTCTCCACCATTTCGCCAGATCGGCAAGCGAGGTGACGTCGGTGGGGATCACCGCGCTATAGAAGTCGTAGAGGTCCTCGTCGCTCACGCTGGCGGCTGCCTGGCGCGTGCGGCTGGTGTCTTCGGCGGCGTCGTGCAGCACATCGAGATTGTGCGTCACGAAATCGTCGTAGGAGAACCGTTGCTGGATGTCGCCCTCGACCAGGCCTTGGCGGATCAGGAAATCCCGCGCCTCAACTGGATTGATGCGCCCCCACTGCACGGTGCGGTCCTGCACAATAGGCAGCCCGTAGAGCAGGATCTTGGCCTTGGCTACCGCGGCACCGCGCGAAGCCGACCAGTGCGGCTCCGCATATGTGGTCCGGGTCAGGCTTCCGGCCAGCGGCTCGGCCCAAGCTGGATCGATGGCGGCGGAATAGCGCGCCCATAGGCGCGAGGTCTCAACCAGCTCGGTGCTCATGACCCACGGCGGCGTTGTTTTGGCGACGGCGGAGGCGGGAAAGAGTGCGAACCGTGTGCCTCGTGCGCCCTGATAGTCGTTATGCGACCGCTTTGCAGCGCGTTTCATCGCGCGTGCCTTTGCCGCACCCTTGAGCCCTGTAAATTCCGATGCCTTGGGCTCGCGCACCACCTGCATCCCGATCATCGAGAGCAGCCCGGCGAGCATGGCGGTGTGGATGCCTTGCGCGTCCCATGAGCAGCATAGGCTGTGCGCGCCCTGCTGATTGAGCGGTAGCTGGCGGATGTCCAGCGTGGGCCGCGACGCGGGCTGCGGCTCGCCGAGCGTGAATTTCAGTTCATGGCACATATCGCCCAGCTGCGTGACGAGATCATGCCACTGCCGAAGCCGCAGGAAGCTCAAGTACTCGGTTTTGCACAGGCGCCGCAGCGCGCCATTGCTCGGGTTGCCGTCCGCCTGGAACACCCGGTCCCAGAGATTCAAGGCGGTCAGAAAATCGCTGGATGGGTCGGCGTAGCGATTGTGGATCCGGTCGGCCTCTTCGTGCGCCTCATCGGGGCGTTCGCGCGGGTCCTGCAGACTGAGAAACGCTACAATGACCAATACAGCCGCCAGCGTGTTCGGCGTGGTGGCGTGCGCGGCCTCGATGAGCATGCGCCCTAGACGGATGTCGATGGGGATGCGGGCCAGCTGACGACCGGTGCGCGTCAGCGTCATCTCGCCATGCCTGCGGGCGACGGCCCTGAGCTCGGTGAGCTCGGTGAAACCGTCGGACACCGCCTTGACGTCGGGCGGGTCGATGAAGCCGAAATGCGTCACATCGCCGGCGTTTTTCGCCACGCCGACCGAGAGCATATGCAGCACAACCGCGCCGAGCGAAGTGCGCAGTATCTCCGGCTCGGTGAAGCGAGGCCGGGTTTCGTAGTCGTCCTTGGCATACAGACGGATGGCGATGCCGTCGGCCACGCGCCCGCATCGGCCTGAGCGCTGGTCGGCGCTGGCCTGCGAAATCGGTTCGATCGGGAGTCGCTGCACCTTCGCGGATTTGGAATAGCGCGATATCCTGGCGGTCCCAGGATCGACGACGTAGCGGATGCCGGGCACGGTAAGCGAGGTTTCGGCAACATTCGTGGCGATGACGATGCGCTGGTGCGCGTGAGGTTCGAAAACCTTATGCTGCTCTTTCGACGACAGTCGCGCGAATAGTGGCATGATCTCGATAGCGTCGCCGCGGCGCATGTCATCGGATCGAGGGCCGAAATGACGGCGCAATGCGGTTTCGAACTCGCGGATATCGTGTTCGCCCGAGGCAAAGACCAAGATGTCACGCGCCCCGCGCTCATGGCTTGCATGGATGACCAGCTCGGCGCAGGCCCGGGCCACTGCCATGGCCATATCCGCGTCTGCTGCGTGTCCTGGACGGGACGTGCCACCGCCCATATCGTCGGAGGCTTGATGTTCGAATCCGGGGACGTGGCGCATCAGCGCAGGCGCAGAGCCCAACGGCTCGTAGACGATCTGCACAGGGTAGGTGCGTCCCGACACTTCGATGACCGGAACCGGCCGGTGCAACGCCTGCTCGAAATGATGCTGGAATTTGACCGAATCAATGGTCGCCGAGGTGATGACGAGTTTCAGATCGCGCCGCTGTGGCAGCAGGGAGGTCAGATAGCCGAGCAGAAAATCGATGTTCAGGCTGCGCTCATGCGCCTCGTCGATGATGATCGTGTCGTACTGGCTCAGGCGTGGATCGCGTTGGATCTGCGCGAGCAGGATGCCGTCGGTAACGATGCGCAGCCGGGTTTTGGGCGAACTGGCGTCCGTGAAGCGCACCTGATAGCCGATTTCGTCGCCCAGCCGCACCTCCATCTCCGAGGCGATGCGTTCGGCGACCGTGCGCGCGGCGATGCGGCGCGGCTGCGTATGCACGATCTGATGGCCATGCGTGCCGCGACCCATCTCCAGCAGGATCTTCGGGATCTGCGTGGTCTTGCCCGACCCGGTCTGGCCCGAGACGATCACGACCTGCGAAGCGGAAACGGCTGCGGCGATCTCGTCGTGCGCGGCGCTGACCGGCAGTTCTTGGGGATACTCGTATTTCATGCCTGGCGCACAACCTCGATCACGCGATAGCCTTTTGCGCTGGCGTATTTCGACACAGCATATCCTCCGCCCAGCGCTTGGGCGAGCCAAGGAATCAGCGAATCCGCGCCGAGGTTGCGCTGGACCACCAAATAAGCGGCGCCGTGGCCCGACAAGCGCGGCAACCAGCGCATGAGCAGCTCATGCAATGCCTCCTTGCCGACGCGGATCGGGGGATTGGACCAGATCGCGTCGAATAGCGTTTCGTCGGGGACTTCATCGGGTTCAACGGCATGGATATTGATCAGCTGTTGGCTGCCTGCATTGTCGCGTGTCAATTCCAGTGCGCGCCGATTGACGTCCACGGCCCAGACCGTCGCCGCGGGCGAGAGCAGGCCCAGCGTCAGCGCGATCGGCCCCCAGCCGCAGCCCAGATCGAGCAGGTCGCCGTGCGTGGGCGGCTTGGGCGCGCGGCGCAGCAGCACGGAGGTGCCCAGATCGAGTCGATTGCCGGAGAACACGCCGTGCGAGACCTCCGCAGCCACTTCGCGCCCGGCCAGCTGAACGCGGATGGTGCGCCGGACGTCGGGCGAATTCGGCGATGTGGAGAAATACTGTTCCTGACGTGCTTCCAGGCCTACGAATTGAGAGCCTTGCCCTAGTGAAACAGTGCCCTGCGGGTCCTTAACGCTCATAGCTTCCTTCGTCTCCCTGGTTCGCCCACGGCTCAGTCGCGCCGTCTGCCGCAGTATTGTCTTCCAGAATGATGATAATAGAAGACCATACTTCCAAAGTGAGAGGTGTCATTGACCCAACAGTCTGAAATCGACAGCAACAACGACGTGAGAACGGCCACCGGCGTGCTCGCCGGCCGCTCCGAGGTTCTGCTTGACAAATCCTATGATATTACAGATGCCGACCAAGGCGGCGAAGAGTGGGCTGAGCGCGAATCGCACAATGCGTTGAAGCATGTGGCCGGCTTGGGCGAACTCGAAGACGTCACCGAGGTCGAATATCGCAAAGTCCGGCTCGAACGCGTCGTGCTTGTCGGCATCTGGTCGAGCACGACCAGCACGCAGGCGCAAGCCGAAGAGTCGCTCAGAGAGCTCGCCGCGTTGGCGAAGACCGCTGGCGCGGAAGTGTGCGACGGCATGCTGCAGCACCGGCTCAAACCTGATCCGGCGACCTACATCGGCTCAGGCAAGGCCAAAGAGCTCGCAGGCATCGTGGCGCAGCACGAGGCCGACACGATCATCGTCGACGATGATCTGGCGCCCAGCCAGCGTCGCGCGCTGGAAGATACCGCCAAGGTCAAGGTGGTCGACAGGACGGCTGTGATTCTCGACATCTTCGCGCAGCACGCTACGAGTCGCGAAGGCAAGGCGCAGGTGGAGCTGGCACAGCTGCAATACATGCTGCCCAGGCTTCGTGGCTGGGGCGCTGCCCTGTCCCGGCAGGCGGGCGGCCAAGCGGCAGGAGCCGACGGAGGCATCGGCTCGCGCGGCCCGGGCGAAACGCAGATCGAGCTGGATCGGCGCGTGATCCGCACCAGAATCTCGCGGCTGCGCCGTCAGATCGTGAGGATGGCTCCGGCGCGCGAGATCAAGCGAGGTTCGCGGCAGCGCCATGGATTGCCGACGATCGCCGTGGTCGGCTACACGAATGCCGGCAAATCCTCGCTGACCAACCGGCTGACCGGATCGAGCGAACTGGTGGAAAATGCGCTGTTCGCCACGCTCGATACCGCGGTGCGTTCCACTCGGTCCAAGGATGGGCGCGTGTACGCCTATGTCGACACGGTCGGCTTCGTGCGGCGGCTGCCGACCCAACTGGTCGAGGCTTTCAAATCGACCTTGGAAGAGGTGGCGCAGTCCGATCTCATCGTCCATGTGGTCGACGCTTCGTACGGCGATCCGCTGGCGCAGATAGACGCGGTGAACGAGGTGCTGGCCGACATCGATGGCGCGCAGGACATCCCGCGCATCCTAGTATTCAACAAGTCCGACCACATCGACGAGGCGACGCGTCTGCGCCTTTCCTCGCTCTACCCGAAGGCGCATATCGTTTCGTCATTGAACGGCGCAGGCATTGCCGCGCTGCGCGAAGAGATCGAATCGTTGCTGCCTGTGCCCGATGTGCGCGTCGAGGCTGTGCTGCCCTATGCACAAGGCTCGCTGCTGTCTCGAATCCGGGAATATGGCAGGCTTGACGAGAGCCAATACCGAGATGACGGCGTCCGCATCGTGGCGCGGGTCGATAGCCGGCTGGCTTCGAAGATCATTGACGCCGCCATCGCATAGATCCTGTCAAAACGTTGATATCGTCTTATTTTTCGCAGATTGAAACTGCCGTTCGCGTAGCGTGCGCCCGCCGTCGCGGCGAGCTGAAACGTCATAGAGTGCAGATAAAGTGAAATGTTGTAGGACGCGGCGCGACGCCCATGGTCGTACCGGGGAAAGAGAGGTTTTAAGCACATGGCTCAATTTACCAACAAACCCACGAAGCTTGCCATTATCGGAGCAGGCGCCGTCGGATCAACCTTGGCGTTTGCCGCCGCGCAGCGCGGAGTCGCCCGCGAAATCGTGCTCGAGGATATTTCCAAGGATCGCGTCGAGGCCGAAGTGCTCGACATGCAGCACGGTTCGAGCTTTTACCCTTCCGTCACCATCGAGGGATCGGATGACGTCGAGATCTGCCGCGATGCCGACATGGTCGTGATCACTGCTGGCGCACGCCAGAAGCCAGGTCAGTCCAGGCTCGACCTCGCCGAAGCGACGATCGGCATCATGAAGTCGATTATCCCCAATGTCATCAAGGTGGCGCCCAACGCCATCTACATGCTCATCACCAACCCGGTAGACATCGTCACCCGGGTGTCGATGGAGCTTTCCGGCATGCCGGCCAACCAGATGTTCGGCTCGGGTACCAACCTCGATTCCGCCCGGCTGCGCTATCTCATCGCCGACCAGACCGGAGTGAACGTCAAGAACGTGCACGCCTACATCGCCGGCGAGCATGGTGATTCCGAGGTCCCGCTGTGGGCTTCGGCAACGATCGGCGGCGTGCCGATGTGCGATTGGAAGGCGTTGCCGGGCCATGAGCCGCTCGATGCTGGCAAGCGCGAGGAGATCCACCAGGAAGTCAAGAACGCGGCTTACCGAATCATCAACGGCAAAGGCTCTACGAATTACGCGATCGCCATGTCCGGCGTCGACATCGTCGAGGCGATCATGAATGACACGAACCGCATTCTGCCGGTGTCGTCCTATCTTGATGACTTCCATGGCATCTCCGGTGTATGCATGTCCGTGCCCACGCTGCTCAATCGCTCCGGTATCAACTCCCGAATCAACACACCGGTATCCGACAAGGAATTGGCGGCGCTCAAGCGTTCCGCCGATACGTTGCGCGAGACCTCCGCGCGGTTCGGCTTCTGATCCTGCGCAACTCATATGGCGCATTTCGCTGAGGCGCCGCACGACAGCCTTGCTGAGGCCCATGCGGCGCAAAGCCACAGTCATCAGCGCTCGCTGATGCTGACATTGTCACTGACGGGGACGATGTTTGCTGCCGAAGTAGCCGGTGCCATCATCACGGGTTCGCTCGTGCTGCTTGTCGACGCCGGGCATATGCTCACCGACATCGCGGTGCTCGCCGCATCCACGATCACCGCCGCGCTGATGCGGCGAAGGCCCAGCAATCGGCGGACGTGGGGATGGGCGCGGCTCGAGGTGGTCACCGCTGCCGCAGGGGCTCTCGCCCTGCTAACAGTGGGGTTCTACGCGCTGGTGGAATCAGGCATGCGGCTGTTCGGCAGTGTAAACGACGAGGTGCATGATGTCGGCCTGCTGCTTGCCTTCGGCATATGGGGACTTGCTGTCAATATCGGATCAATCGCGATTCTGTCCGCGCAATCCCACGACAATATGAATATGCGCGCCGCATTCCTCGAAGTCATGAACGACGCTATGGGCTCAGTGGCCGTCGTCGTCTCCGCGATCGTCATGATGGGCACAGGATGGAACGGTTTCGACGCCGTCGCCGGCGGCTTTATTGCAATCGTCATGATTCCGCGCGCTGTCGGGCTGCTGCGCAAGGCGGTTGCCGTGCTGCTCGAGGAGACTCCGAAGGGCTTGGATCTCGATCTGGTCCGCGAGCATATGGAGCATGTGCCGCACGTGGTAGCCGTGCATGATGTGCATGCAAGCACCGTTTCGACGGGCATGCCGATACTCATGGCCCACGTCGTGGTGGATCGCGGTCTGACGATGGAGCAGGCCGGGGTCATACTTGATCAGCTTCAGCTCTGTTTGCGCGAGCACTTCGAGGTGTCTGTTCCACATACGACCTTCCAGCTCGAACCAAAAGGATATTCTTCCGATTCGGCCCAAGAGCTGCATAGCTGAAGGCATGGGCGTATGGGCGGGTTTCATGGCCTGAGCCCGTGCTTGTCAAGGCAGGACCTGTCCAGGGCGACGCCGGCCCAACCTTGGTCTGTCAGAGCTTGCGCAATACGGTGACCACCTTGCCCATGATCGTGGCGTGTGTGCCGTCGATGGGGGAGTAAGCGGGATTATGGGGCATCAGCCACAGGTGCCCATTGTCGGTGCGGTATGTTTTCACGGTCGCCTCATCGTCGAGTAAAGCCGCCACGATATCGCCGTTGACCGCGGACTGCTGCTCGCGCACCACGACGAAATCGCCATCGCAGATCGCGGCATCGATCATCGAATCGCCATGAACTTCCAGCATGAAAAGGGTGCCGGTGCCGGTGAGCCGCTCGGGCAGCCTCATCACATCGTCGACATGCTGCTCGGCTGTGATCGGGGCGCCGGCGGCAATGCGCCCGACCAGCGGCACGTCGCGCGATTCGATAATCGATTCGCGCTCTTGTGGGGAGGGTCCAGTGAAGGGCAGGATCGTCGCAGCCGCACCGAGATCCTCCGACTCCTCTACCAGCTCTATGGCGCGGCCTTTGTTGGCGCTCATGCGGATGAAGCCCTTGTCGGCAAGGACCTGCAGTTGATGCTTGACCGAAGAAGGGCTTTTCAGTCCGGCGGATTCGCCTATCTCGCGGAATGAGGGGGCAAAGCCTCGGCTGGCGACATGCGAGCGTATGGCATCGAGGACCTTGCGCTGCCGTTCGGTCAGAGAAACGGTGTCGGCGGTCTCAGCGGTGCCTTCTTCAATTGTGCCGCCGGTCGCAGCCCGTTGACGTCCGCGCCGGGGATCGAAGGGGATCGTGCTCATGGAGTGGCTCCTTTTCGGGTCGTATATCCCCAGCATAACGTGGATATCATGTGAAATCAAACAGATGTTCGAAAACCGGCTTGCATGAGTCGAACATCTGTGCGAGAATCAAACATACGTTCGATAGAACAGATGTTCGAAACGAAGATCTGCAGGGAGTCGGGCGGGATGAAGCGGCATGAAACATACGCGGCAGGATACGGCAATCGAAACAGTCGTAACGATCGATCGCAATGGTAAGGACGATAAGGAGCACTGGGAACTATGACTACGGCAACAGCATATGCCCCCG
Organism: Bifidobacterium sp.; assembly: GCF_022640935.1. Taxonomy (GTDB): domain Bacteria; phylum Actinomycetota; class Actinomycetes; order Actinomycetales; family Bifidobacteriaceae; genus Bifidobacterium. Next base: position 102,198 of record NZ_JALCCV010000001.1, on the reverse strand, counting down.
TGGCACGCGGCGATGGCGATTGGGGAAAAGGTATTCGAAAGAACGCTGCGAGCGGAAGCGGCATCCGCCCGACTGCGAAGGCGAATGTGCTGCGCACAATAGCCGCAGCTGTCATGGCGCTGTCGATAGTGTGGATGGGCTGGGGCATTCTCGCCCCCCCGCAGCAGGCGCAATCTGCTACTGGCCCGGTGGAGGTCGTGAATTATACGGTCCGTCCTGGTGACACGCTCTGGTCCTATGCCAGAAACATCACTCCTGAAGGCGGCAATGTCGCGAACACGGTGCAGGAGCTCAAGAAACTGAATAACATGGACTCCTCCGCGTTGCAACCGGGTCAGAGCCTGCTCGTTCCCGCTCGATGAGGTGCGGCATGATGAAACGAAACATTGCGCCGCAAGATATTGGGTGAGCGTTGCGCGGTGAATCATCGCGCAACGAACGGCTCCGTGTTGTAGCGAGTTCATGAGAAACCCCGATGGCTGACCGTTATCGCAGAGTTCCGGCTATTCTTGTTGACATGCACTGCCCGTTTTGCCAGAATCCCGACACTAAGGTCGTCGACACTCGTCTCAATGAGGATGGCCACTCCATTCGTCGCCGGCGCGAATGTCCGAAATGCGGGCGTCGTTTCACCACGGTGGAGACCACGATGCTGCTCGTGCTCAAGCGTTCGGGCAATGTTGAGCCCTTCGAACGAGAGAAGGTCATAGCAGGCGTACGCAAAGCCTGCCAAGGCCGTCCTATCAAGGAAGACGACCTCAAGCTGCTGGGGCAGAAAGTCGAAGAAGACTTACGTTCACGCGGCCTCGCCCAGACTAAATCGGACGAAGTCGGCAGGGCGATACTTGGCCCTCTGCGTGAACTCGACGAAGTGGCCTACTTGCGATTCGCAAGCGTCTATCAGAATTTTGAAGGCCTCGACGACTTTGAAAGCGCCATAGCCGAGCTCAAACACGACAGGCATATCGGCTGACAGCCGGTCGACCGGCTGTCAGCCGATGACGCGCATCCGAATCGTGCCGGTGATCCGGCGCAGCTCCTCAAGCGATGCCGCGTCAGGCCGCGTCGACACGTCGGTTACGACGTAACCCAGTTCGTCTTGGGTGCCAAGCGATTGCGCGGTGACATTGATGCCGGCCTTGCGCAGCACTTGATTGACGTCTGCCAGCTTGCCGGGAAGATTAGCGTGCAGGTGGGTGATCCGTGCGCCTGAGACACAGGATTTCAGCGTTATTTGCGGCAAATTGACCGAAAGCATCGTCGAACCCTGGTCCCAATATTCCAAGAGGCGCTGGGTGACGAAATGACCGATGGCCTCTTGGGCCTCGAGGGTCGAGCCACCGATATGCGGGGTGAGAATCATATTGTCTTCATCGGCCAGCGCCGTGATGAAGGGATCGCCGCTCTTCTTCGGCTCCACCGGGAAGACATCGACGGCGGCGCCGGAAAGATGCCCTGAGTCCAAATGTTCCTTGAGCGCACCGAGGTCCGCTACGAAGCCACGGGAGATATTAATGAAGATCGCGCCCTGCTTCATCTGCGAAAACTGGTCCTCGCCGAAGAAGCCGGTATTGGACCTGCGCCCGTCGACATGGATGGTCACCGCGTCGGATATCTCGAGCAGCGACTGCAGGTTGGGCATGCGCTGCGCGTTGCCCATGGCGAGTTTTTCCTCCACGTCGTAGAAGACTACATGCATGCCCAGGGCCTCGGCCACGACGGACAGTTGAGAGCCGATATTGCCGTATCCGACGATGCCTAGGGTCTTGCCGCGCACTTCGTGCGAGCCGGTGGCCGACTTGTCCCACAACCCGTGGCGCATGTGATGCGTGTGCGCGGGAATGCGGCGCATGAGGCAGATGATGTCGCAGACCACCAATTCGACGACCGAGCGTGTGTTGGAATAGGGGGCGTTGAACACGGCGATGCCGTGCGACCCGGCATGTGCGAGATCGATTTGATTGGTGCCGATGCAGAAGCAGCCGACCGCGGTCAGTGTTGGCCGCGCGTCTATGACTTTGGCGCTGACGGTCGTTTTCGATCGGATGCCAAGCAGATCGACGCCATCAAGCGCCTCGATCAGCTCGTCCTCGCCCAACGCGCCAGGCAGCGTTTCGACCTGGAAGCCGTGCTCGCGCAGCGATTGCGCGGCGAAGGGATGGATATTCTCCAATAGCAGTGCTTTAGGCATGTGCCTCATATTAGAGCGGGAGCTGGTCTTCGTCCTCTCGCGTCCGCACAATGAACAGCTGCTGAGTCGGCCGGGTCATCGCCACATACAGATCCGAAGCGGCTATGATCCGTGCGGGCGCAGCCGCCTCGATCTCGCCGGGTTGCACGAGGACTACGGCATCGTATTCCAAGCCCTTCACCATTTCGGTGTCGCATATCGTGACCTGCTCATCCCAGGAATGCTGAGCGGCGAGCTTGGCGTATCGGTCGAGATCCAGCTGCTGGCGCAAAGACTCGTAGATCGCGGCGCGCAGCACGGCGATCCGATCGCTAGGCGCGATAATGGCGACGCGGCCTGTGCCATCGTCGCCGACGAAGTCTGAAACCAGTTTGAGCGTTTGATGCATCACGGTTTCGTTAAGCAGGCTGGGATCGGCGATGCTGACGCGTGCAACTGAGTCCGGCATGGCGCGCACCGCGTTCACTGTGGAGATGTACAAGCCTTCCCGATGGGCGAAGGCGCTGGCGATGGCCGAAACCTCTTGAGGATTGCGGTAGTTGATGGTCAGCTCGTCAAGGTCCCAGCGTCCGGCGCCGAATAATGGATCCATGGTGTCGCGCCAGCGCCGCGTGCCCCCCATGGCCGCCGTCTGCGCCACATCCCCCACAATCGTGAAGGAGCGCGAAGGGCAGCGGCGCAGGAGCATGCGCCAATCCATGGCGGTGAGCTCTTGTGCCTCGTCCACGACGATATGCCCATATGTCCATTCGCGATCCGATCCGGCGCGCTGGGCGACTGCTTCGCCGTCCGACGCATTCATTTCGTCGAGCAGCATGCGCGAGCTGACAATGCCGTTGCCGACGCCCGACTGTGCAAGCGAATCCGTGGCGAATTGCTCGTCCCGGCTCCGTTGGGCGTCCAATGCAGCCTTCCGGGCCATCGCCTTGGGATCGGGGCCAAGCAGCTCCAAAGCCTCGTCGAGCAGCGGAATATCGGAGCGGGTCAGTGGCGAGCCCTGCGGGCGAATCAACGAAGCCGCATCGTCGTCGCGCAGCCATGGCGCGAAGCGCCGCAGCTGTCTAGGCTTGCTGAAGAGCTGGTCGATGAGCCAACGGCCGGTCATCGGCAGCCAGGCGAGGTTGAGCGTGCGGCGCACATCGTCGTTCAGGCGCAGCTGCATCAGCACATCCGAGAGCTCCGCCTGCTCGGGCGTGTAGTCGAGCTGCTCGACGTAGCGACTCCGCATGGCGTTCAAAGCATTGCGTACGAAGGTCTCGCGCGCCTTGTTGTGCGGCTGGCGCGTGCGATGCGCATCGAGTTGCGCCTGCTCGATGTCGGCGCGGCGCATAGGAACGTCGATGCCATTGACCCGTGCGGTCGGCAGCTTCGCGGGCACGCGCTCGCGGGATGCCACCGCGTTTTCGATGACCGAGCGCATGCGGCGGTCGCCTTTGAGCATGGCGCCCCGCGGAGCGTCCAAGGCTTCGCCGCGCACTCCGGGGATCAGATCGGCGATCGTGCGGCTGACTACGCCTGTTTCGCCGAGCGAAGGAAGCACCTGATCGATGTAATGCAGAAAAGCCATGCTCGGGCCGACGACGAGGACGCCGGAGTTCCCCAGCATGCGCCGGTGCGTGTAGAGCAGATACGCCGCACGGTGCAAGGCAACCGCCGTCTTGCCGGTTCCCGGTCCGCCTTGGACTACGACAGGGCGGTCGAGAGGCGCCCGGATGATCCGATCCTGTTCGGACTGGATCGTGGCGACGATGTCGGTCATCTTGCCGGTGCGGCGCGAGCTGAGCGAGGCGAGCAGCGCGCCTTCGCCTGTGAGCGTGCCGGCCGAGGAAGCCTGATCGACCTGCGTGGAGTGCACGTCGAGCACCTCGTCCTCGATGCCCACCACATCGCGGAAATTCAAGGTGATGTGCCGGCGCATCACGATGTCGCCATGATTCGACGGCGTCGCCTCATAGAACGGCCGGGCTGCCTCGGCGCGCCAGTCCGTCAGAATCGGCTCGTGGCGCTCGCTCGACAGGCCGATGCGGCCGATATAGCGCCGTTCACCCTGCGCGTCGTCGAGCCGGCCGAAGACCAGGCGGTCCTCCACAGCGCGCAGCTGGGCGAGCCGGTCCTCATACATCGTGGCGAAGGAGTCGCGTTCGGTGCGTTGGGTGGGCGAGCCGTGCGAGCCGGCGGAGCGCACGGCGTCCAACCGTTCCCGCGCCTGGTCTCGCAAAGCGTCCAAACGGTGATATGCGCGGCTTACCGCCGCCTGTTCCTCATGCAGCTGTGAGGAGTAACTCGACATGCTTGACGTCCTTTTCTTCAAAACTTGAGGCAATCAAATTTACCGCATGCTCCCTACGACTCCGCCCTGTGTGAACTGCGCTGTGCGAGGTTGCGCCAGCTGCGGTCGTTTCGACGGTCGCGGCGTGCGGACTGTGGGAATTGTGGAGCCGCATATCGGTATTTTTGCCATTTTGTGGAGGAAAATGGGGAAAAGTGGGGTAGAGTGGTGAATCAACTGACATGTCGCATTGTCAAAGAGCGCGAAGGAGGTGGGGAATGCCTGATGATCCGATGCCGCAGAGCCAAACCTCTGCACCCGCTGACCCTGCGCGCAACAGTGCGCAAGAAGCTTCTGCGCAGGCACTGCCCTTCCTGCTCGGCACCTACACGCCAAAGATCGACGCCAAGGGGCGTATGGCTCTGCCCGCGAAACTGCGCGGCCAGCTCGGGCCGGGTATGGTCATGGCCCGCGGACAGGAGCGCTGCGTGTATCTGCTTCCGCAAAGCGAATTCCGCCGCATCGCGATGCAGATCCAGCGCACATCGATGGGCAACAAGGCCGCGCGGGATTATCTGCGCGTGTTTCTTTCGGGCGCAGTCGACCAGGATCCGGACAAGCAAGGACGGGTGCTGGTGCCTTCGATGCTGCGCGACTACGCGAGCTTGGGATCGGACATCGTGGTGATCGGCGTAGGCACACGCGCCGAGATCTGGAATCGGGAGGCTTGGGAGCGGTACCTGGGCGAGCAGGAGCAGGGATATTCCGATATCACCGATGACGTGCTGCCGGCGGTGGAATTCTGATGACTGATTTCTCTGCGATCCACAATCCGGTCCTCCTCGAGCAATGCGTGCAGCTCGTGGCTCCGGCCCTGAATGAACCCGGCAGCATCGTCGTCGACTGCACCCTTGGTTTGGCTGGGCATGCGTGTGCTTTCCTTGCCGCCGCGCCGGCCGCGCGCCTCATCGGCATCGACCGTGACGCAGAGGCGCTGGCCATGGCCACGCAGCGTATGTACGAAGCCGGATTTGCCGCACGGTTCACGCCGGTTCACGCCGCTTTCGACGAGCTTTCCAGTGTCCTCGCCCAACGCGATATCGCCATGGTGAATGCCGTGTTCATGGATCTGGGGCTTTCGAGCCTGCAGATCGACGAGAATGAACGCGGCTTCTCCTATTCGCACGACGCTCCGCTTGACATGCGCATGGACACCTCGCAGAGCTTGACCGCGCAACACGTGCTGGCCAGTTACGACGAACGCGACCTCGAGCGCATCTTCAGAGCATATGGGGAGGAACGATTCTCTCGGCAGATCGCCCGCGAAATCGTCAGGCGCCGTGAGCGCGAACCGCTGAGCAAATCAAGCCAGCTCAATGCCTTGGTCGACGCAGTAGTGCCGTTGTCTCACCGTCCCGCGGGCAATCCGGCCAAACGCGTGTTCCAGGCCTTACGCATCGAGGTCAACGGCGAATTGGACAAATTGGCCTCGACGCTGCCGCAGGCGGCGCTCCATTTGGCGCCCGGCGGGCGGATTGTGGTCGAGTCCTACCACTCCTTGGAAGACAAGGAGGTCAAGTCCTTCATGAATCTTGGGCTGCACGCGGATGTGCCTGCCGGTCTGCCGGTGATACCCCCGGACGCGCAACCGTTCTTCCGGCCGCTCACCCGCGGCGCCATCAAGGCGGACGACAAGCAGATCGAAGGCAACCCGAGATCCGCATCCGTGCGATTGCGCGGCGTGGAGTTGACCAGGCCCCTGCCTGATCGCTTCGCAAGCCGTTTCGAGCTCATGTCGCGGGGAAGACTGGACGAGGACGGCCCCGGATCACGGAGCAGATTCGCACAGAGCAGATTCGCACAGAGCAGATCCATGCGCAGCAATAGCGCGCGCACCGGCACAAGAAAGGGATGACCATGGCAACATCGGCACGAACCGTACGCTCGAATGCGGTGCCCGCAGGGCGTGGCCGCACGACACCCGCATCCCCGAGCCGCCCCGAGCTCACAGTCGTCAAGGGCTTGAGAGGCCAGCGCGGAGCCATGGGCGACGGCCTCGCGCGGGTCCTGATCTGGACGCGGGCGCGCAGCATGTCGCTGCTGCATGTGGTGGTCGCTGTGTCCTTTCTCGTGGCTTCGCTGCTGGGCTCCCTGGCGCTGCGCACCCAGATGGCGCAGAACTCCTTCGAGCAGACGCAGATTCAGAACCGCATCTCCACGCTGACCCAGGACGTCGAAGACGATCAGGCCGAGCTCGATGAGCTGCAGGCTTCCCTGCCCGACAAGGCTCAGCAGATGGGCATGGTGCCTCAGCAGGGATCGATCTCAATTGATCTGCGCGGATACCGACCAAACCAAGGAGCCGGACATGAGTAAAGGACGAATCTCGTCGGCGCCCAACGCGTTCGCATCGCGATGCCTGTCGATCAGCATCATCTTGGCCCTTATCTCGACACTGTGCATCGGCCAGCTCGCCTCTATCCAATTGCTGCACGGCAGATCCACGGCGCAGGCGGCGACCGCAAGCCGCACCCTGCCCGTGACCATTAGGGCGCAGCGTGGCAGGATCCTCGACGACAACGGCTCGGTGCTGGCCCAAAGCGTGGAACGTTATACCATCGTCGCCGATCCGCAGGTCGCGCAGACCTTCAAACCCACCACATGCACTGCGGATACCCAGGGCCATTGCCAGGAGATCGACGGCAAACCGGTCGGTACAACGGGTGCCGCCGCGGTGGCGCGGCTCGTGGCTCCAGCGCTCGGCATGGACGCGCTGGAGCTGGGCGCCAAGCTCAGTGCGTCCAGCCGCTACGCCGTGCTTAAAAGGGATGTGACGCCGGAAGTCAAGCGCACCATCGACAAGCTCGGCCTGGGCGGCATCGTCTACGGCGAACTGAGCAGTGAGCGGCTCTACGCCAACGGCACGATGATCGGCGCCCTCTTGGGCGGAGTGGACGCGGATGGCAAAGGCGTCGCCGGCATTGAGCAGATGGAGAACTCCACGCTGACCGGCGAGAACGGATACAAGGTCTTCCAACAGGGCAACGGAGGCGAGGAGATTCCCGGCACCGTCACCAAATCCAAGGATGCGGTCGACGGCGGCGACGTGACGCTGAGCATCAATGCAGACGTGGACTGGTATGTCAAGAAAGTCCTGGTCGAAGCCAAACAGCATTATCAGGCCGATTGGGCCCTCGCCGTTGTGCAGGAGGTGGGCAGCGGGAACATCTTGGCGATCGATGACAGCGACGAGATCACGGCCGGGACGGATGCGGCCAAGCTCAACGTTTCGAAGGCGGTGAGCCAGACCTTCGAGCCCGGGTCGGTCGGCAAGGTCGTTTCGGCCGCAGGCATGCTGCAGACAGGGGAGCGCAAACTGGGCGATAAGTTCACCGTACCTGATCAGATCAGCAAGAACGGCCAGGTTTTCCACGATTCCACGTCGCATGCTACTTCGCAGTGGACGCTGGCGGGCATCCTCGAGCAGTCGTCCAACGTCGGCATGGTGATGGCGGCCGACAAATACACCAATCAGCAGCGCTATGAATTCATGACCAAATTCGGTTTCGGCCAAAGCAGCGGCCTTGGCCTCTCCGGCGAGTCCAGAGGCACCCTCCTGGCCCCGCAGCAGTGGGACAGACGCACGCAGAATACAGTGCTGTTTGGCCAAGGGTATGCCGTCAACGCCTTGCAGCTGACCAATGCCATCGCCACGATCGCAAACAAGGGCGTGCGCCAGCAGCAATCGATCGTCAAATCGGTGACCGACGCGAACGGCCATGTCTCGACCCCGACGAAGTCGCAACCCACGCGGGTGGTCGATGAAGACGTGGCTGCGCAAATGATGGACGCCATGGAGTCATCAGCCGAGCACTATCAGAAATTCACCGGCATAGACGGCTACCGGATAGCAGGCAAGAGCGGCACCGCCGAAGTAGCGGGCCCAGGCGGGCACCTCTCTTCGATTATTGGCGACTGGTCGGGCATCATCCCGGCGGATAACCCGCGCTTCGTGATCACGGTAGTGATGAAGAACCCGCACGGCATCTATGGCGGTCTCACCTCCGGCCCGGTCTTCAAGCAAATCGGTGAATTCCTTATGCAGAAGTACGAGGTGCCGACGTCCACTCCGCGTAAAAGTGCTATTCCAGTGGATTGGTGAGATCTCGACAGGAGGGGCTTGGCCTTATGAGTGCAGTGAGCGAATCCGTCGGCAGACGGATGACCTTGGGGTATTTCGTGGAGCATTACGGATTCGATCTCGAGCCACGTTTCGCCACCGATGTGACGATCACCGCCTTGGCGGACGATGTGGACTCGGTACGTCCTGGCTGCCTCTATATCCCTTCGGAAAGCGTTGACCTCAAGCGCCTTGAACAGGCCCGATCGCGCGGGGCCTATGCTGCGCTCGTGCCCCACGCCATGCGTCAGAGCGCGGCGCAGGCGCAGTTCCCTATGCTGTTCGCCGAGCCGGATGCCGCACAGATCGGCGCGTTGGCCAGCGACATAGCCGGAAGTCCTTCGAATATGCTGGCCGTATTCGCTATCTGCGGTTCCGATGCGGACGAGGTGCAGGCCAGCGTGGTGCGGCTAGCCGATTTTCTCCATATGCTCGGCAATCCCGTCGGCGTCATCAGCGCGGCCGGTTCGACCTCGTTGGAACGCCAGCTTGAACTGGCCCACCCAATCGGCATCTTCGATGTGCAGCATACGCTTTCGGTATGCGGCGAGGACGGAGCGGCGGCGGTCATCATCGCGCTGGATGAGCAGACGCTGCGGCCGCATGCGCTCGAATCGGTCGGCATCGATGTGCTCGGCACCATCGATGCCGCGCCGCCTGCCGGAACGCCATCCTCGGCGGTTGTCGCCGAACAGGCTCAGGATTACGGCTTCGCCGCTGACAGGCAGCTGCGGCTGACTATGCGTACGGAGGAATCCGATGCGCTCTCCCGTCAGAGCGCGCTTGTACAGGATGACGCCAGCACGCGCCGGCTTTCGCTGGCGATCGCGATGGTGCTGGCCGCGGGCGTGCGTCGGGGCAATATCCGCAGCGCCTTGCGTGTCTCGCGGGAGTTGGGCTAGAGTCGCGCCTCGTGCGGCGCGCGGCCGCTTCGCGCACATGGACAGGCGGCACACGAAAACGTGAACGGAACATGGTCGCAGGCGAAGACCAAGGTAGGAGGATCAACGATGATAACGATGAGCGTGCAAGAGGCGGCGCAGGCCGTATCCGGCCGTATCGTGCCGGTGTCGGATGGAATGCGACAGGAGCTGCCTGCCGATCTTGCGGTGACTGGTGTGGCGACCGATTCGCGCCAAGTGCGGCCCGGTTCGGTATTCGTGGCCATCGCTGGCGAACGAGTCGACGGGCATGATTTTCTCGCCTCGGCGGCGAGCGCTGGAGCACTCGCCGCGATCGTCGATCATGAGGTTTCCGGTGCCACGCTTGTGCAGATCGTCGTGGATGACACGGTGAGGGCTCTGGGCGCGCTGGCCAAGCACAATCTTGAACTGCGGCGGGCATTGCCCGGCGATTTCTCCATCGTGGGCATCACCGGATCGGTCGGCAAGACGACGACAAAGGATTTGCTGCATGCCCTGCTGGGCGAACTGGGCCCGACAGTGGCGCCGGTCGGCTCGTTCAACAACAACATCGGCATGCCATTGACTGCGTTGCAGGTGGATCCTGCGACGAGATTCCTCATTGCGGAAATGGGTGCCAATCATGTCGGTGAAATCTCCCGGTTGACTGCGATCGCGCCGCCGGACGTCAGCGTGGTACTCAAGGTCGGCACCGCTCACTTGGGCGAATTCGGCTCCGTGGAACGCATCGCCCGGGCCAAAAGCGAAATCGTGCGCGGGCTCGTGCCCCATGGCGTGAGCGTGCTCAACGCCGACGATCCGCGGGTGGCGGCCATGGCCAGCCTCGCCCCCGGCGAGGTGCTTTGGTTCGCTCCACGGCTGGACGGGCAAAAGGGTCCGCAAAAGAACGTTGGCAACGCCGGTCCGCGCGCCGCCGGAACGCTCGTCGCCAGGAACATCGAAATCGATGGCCTTGACCATCCGCGCTTTACGATGCAGGCGGCCGCTGGCAACTCGGCAGGAGACCATGGTGGCGGCAGCGGCAACAACGCTGATGCCGCCGGGGCCGTCACCGTATGGCTGGGCTTGACCGGGCGGCACAATGTGGCCAACGCCTTGGCGGCTGCCGCCGTCGCCCGTCATTTCGGCATGTCCTTGGAGCAGATCGCCCGAGGCTTGGGCCGAGTGGAACGCATTAGCCCGCATCGCATGGCCATCTCGCAGGTCGAAGAGGAGCCGGGAGTCTGCTTCACCCTCATCGACGATTCTTTCAACGCCAACCCTGACTCGATGAAGGCCGGGCTTGACGGCCTCGCCGCATGGCAGCCGGGCGAGGGCGAGCCGGTGTACCGCATCGCTGTGCTTGGCGCGATGCTCGAGCTGGGCGATTCGGAAGGGTCAATGCACGAACAGATCGGAGCGTACGCCGTGCATACGGGCATTGACGCGCTGATCGCCGTGGGCAGCGATGCCGATGCGCATCTCGACGCGCTGGCGGCTGGCTTGGCACGAGGCGCATCACGGGAGAGCGAGCAGCGCGGCGGTTCAAACGTCTCGATAGACTTGGTGCATGGCATCGAACAGGCTCGCGGAGCGGTGCGCGACAAGGTGCATGCCCACTCCGGCGTGATCGTGCTGCTCAAAGGCTCGCACGCCTGCGAACTGGACGAGCTGGCGGAGCAGTGGACCGCGAGCTCAGGCAAGGCCTGACGGCAATGGCAACGGCAGAGAGAACAGAGGGAAGAGAAGTGGGGTTGCAACATTGATTTCGCTCATCTTGGGGATTCTAGTGTCGCTGATCGTGGTGATCATCGGCACGCCGCTGCTGATCCGGCTGGTGCACAAGCTCCACTACGGCCAGTACATTCGCCAGGACGGGCCGCAGTCCCACCTCATCAAGCGCGGGACGGCGACCATGGGAGGCCTGGCGATCATCGCCGCGATCGTGCTCGGCTGGGGCAGCTCGGCGCTTTACCGTTATCTGCATTCCGGCACCGCGCCCTCGTGGTCGGCGCTGCTCGTGATCTTCGCCATGGTCTCCATGGGCTCGCTGGGCTTCATTGACGACTTCGCCAAGGTGAGCAAGCGACAGAACCTCGGGCTGTCCGTAGGCGCGAAATTCACTGGGCAATTCATCTTCGCTACCATCTACGCGGTGTTGGCGCTGATCGTGCCTACGAAATCCGGCTTCGCCAGCGCGCAGGCGGGCATGAGCTTCATTGAACGGCCATTCTTTGATTTCGCATTTGCCGGCAGTGTGCTGGCGATCATCATCTTCGTCGTCTGGGTCAACTTCCTGATGACCGCGTGGACCAACGCGGTCAACCTCGCCGACGGGCTGGACGGCTTGGCCTCAGGCTCTTCGATGATCGCCTTCGCCGGCTACGCCTTCATCGCCTTCTGGGAGAACTACCATCTCAAGGGCTCCGGGCATGAAGGCTACGCCTATGCGGTCTCCGATCCGTTGGACCTGTCGATTATCGCGGCGTGCGCGGCGGTGGCCTGTTTTGGCTTCCTGTGGTTCAACTCGAACCCGGCCACGATCTTTATGGGCGACACCGGCTCGCTGGCATTGGGCGGATTGTTCGCCGCGCTCTCGATTGCCACGCATACGGAGTTCCTTGCGGTGATCATCGGTGGGCTGTTCGTCATCGAAACCTGCTCCGACATCATCCAGGTCGGATGTTTCAAACTCACCCACAAACGCGTATTCAAGATGGCGCCGATCCACCATCATTTCGAGCTGCTCGGATGGGGCGAATCGAAGGTCGTCGTGCGTTTCTGGATGATCGAATTCATGTTCGTGCTTCTCGGCCTGATGACGTTCTATGCCGACTGGGCCGGACGCTCCGGACTGCTGCTCTGAGCCGGCCGTCGAACAGCTGATCAGGCACAGACCACAATTGACAGGCAGGTGAAGGTATGGAAGATCTCAGCGAAAAGACCATAGTCATAGCAGGGCTCGGCGTCTCGGGGCGCAGTGCCCTGGAGGTGTTGCAAGGGCGCGCCGGGCGCATTGTCACGGTGGACGAGCGCAAGCCGGAAGCCGATAGGCACTCCTTCGACGATGTGGACTGGAGCCAGGTCGATATCATGGTCACCTCGCCCGGGTTCAACCCACGTACGCCGTTCCTCCTCGAAGCCCAGCGGCACGGCGTGGCGGTCTACAGCGAAGTGGAGCTGGCCTGGCGATTGCGCGCCGCGAACGAACGCACCGGGAAGCCGGCGCCGTGGGTAGGCATCACAGGCACGAACGGCAAGACGACCACGACCCAGATGACTTCGGCCGCGCTCAGCGCTTGTGGCTTGCGCGCCCCGGCCGTAGGCAACATCGGCAATGCGCTCTCGCACGCCGCCATCGACCCGTCCAACGACGTGCTGTGCGTGGAGCTCAGTTCGTTCCAGCTGCATTTCACGCAGTCGCTGGAACTGGATTGCGCCGTCATCACCAATATCGCTGACGACCATCTCGACTGGCATGGCGGCATGGCGAATTACGCCGCCGACAAGTCGAAGGTGTTCCGCGGCGTCACGCGCACGCTGGTCTTCAACGCCGACGACGAACGGGTTAGTCGCCTTGCCGCGCAGGCCGACATAGCCTCCGGGTGCCGCACAGTCGGTTTCACCTTGCACGAGCCGAAGGCCGGGCAGCTGGGCTTATGCGACGGCTGGATCGTCGACAGGAGCGGCGTCGCCGGCGACGAAGGGCAGGCGACACGCGTCGCGCCGGTAGTTGATTTCACCCATCTGTGCGAACCGGACGGCACGCCTTATCCGCATTTGCTCGCCGACGTCTTGGCGGCGCTCGCGCTGACGCTTGGCATGGGCGCCGACTTGGCGACGGCGCTGGACGCGTTGCGTCGGTTCTCGCCTGGCGGCCACCGCATCGAAACGGTCGCCGAGCAGCAGTCGGAGGGTGGCAGGTCGATCCGTTTCGTGGATGATTCGAAGGCGACCAACGCCCATGCGGCCAACGCATCCCTTGCCGGCTTCGCGCCAGGCAGCGTCGTATGGATCGCCGGCGGCCTGGCCAAAGGCGCTCGATTCGAGCAGCTGGTGGCCGATCGACGTGACCGGATCAAAGCAGCCGTCGTCATCGGCGCAGACCAGGAGCTGATGCTCGAAGCCTTGAAAACACAGGCTCCCGATATTCCGGTGAACGTGATTGATCCGAAGGATGCCGGCACCGTGATGCAACGGGCCGTGGATGCCGCCGCCGCTTTCGCCGAACCTGGCGACGTGGTGCTGATGGCTCCGGCTTGCGCCTCGATGGACCAGTTCGTGTCTTACGCCGATCGCGGCGACCAGTTCGCCGATCAGTCGCGTCGTTGGGTGCGGGACCATGGCGCGAAATAAGCGCTCCGTTCCGCATACCGCACGCACCACGGATGCGAAAGCTGCTGGCTTGGCCGCAGACGCGCGTTACGCTTCTTCGAATCCAGAAGAGCATCGCGCGCAACGCTTCGGCGGTGTGCGCGCGCTGTCCAATCCGTTATGGTGTTATAACGGTTTTCGCATCGCGGTCGTACTGCTGACCTGTTTCGGTGTGATCATGGTCTTCTCCAGCTCGGCGATCACCATGATCTCACGCGGCGCCTCGCCATGGAAGCAGGCGCTGTCACAGGGCGTGTACTGCGTGCTGGGCTTTGCGCTCGGCATCATGGCCATGGTCGTTCCTGTCAAAGCATACCGGCGTTTCGGTTTCGTGCTCGTTTGCCTGGCGATAGGGCTCCAGCTCTTGACGATGACGCCGTTGGGCGTGTCCGTAAATGGCAACTCGGGCTGGATCGGCATCAAAGGCGTCTTCACCATGCAGCCGGCCGAAGTGGTGAAGCTGGCACTGTGCATCTGGCTGCCTGCCGGCATGGAGCTCGCCAAACGACGATACGGCAAAGACGGCATTAAGGCGTACGGCCTGCCGATAGGCATGTTCGCATTATGCCTGATGGCCGTCATGGCAGGCAAAGACTTGGGCACGGCATTGATCCTGGTGTTCATCGGCGTGACGGCGCTGCTGATCGGCGGATTCCCTATGCGTTGGCTGCTCAGCATGGGAGTGCTGCTTGCCGCGTTCATCGCCGCGTTCGTCATCACCAGCCCTAACCGCATGCAACGCATTCTTTCCGCATACCAGCCTTGCTCGGCGGATCAGGCGATCGACGAATGCTACCAGGCCATCCATGCGAAATACGCAATGGGTTCGGGGGGCTTGCTCGGGGTAGGCATCGGCAATTCACGCGAGAAATGGAACTATCTGCCAGAGGCGCACAATGATTTCATCTTCGCCATCATCGGCGAAGAGACCGGATTCATCGGCGCTGTCATGGTCATCCTCATGTTCGTCGCGCTGGGATGGTGTTTGGTCAGCGTGGCCATGCAAAGCGAAAGCCGCTATGTTTCCATGGTGCTCGTGTGCATCGCCATATGGCTCGTGGGCCAAGGCCTGGTCAACATCATGGTCGTTATCGGATTGCTTCCGGTGATGGGCGTGCCGATGCCCTTCGTCTCGGCAGGAGGCTCCTCGCTCATCATGTGCCTGGTAGCTGCAGGCGTGGCCGTAAGCATGATGCGCGCCCACCCGCAAATCAGTGCTGGCACTTCTGCGCTAAACTCGTGAACTATGAGCAACACACAGCGTCATATCGTCTTGGCCGGAGGCGGCACTGCAGGGCACGTCAACCCGCTGCTCGCCGTGGCCGATGCCATCAGCGACATCGATCATGAGGCCGTCATCAGCGTGATCGGCACAGCCGTCGGCTTGGAACATGATCTCGTGCCGCAGGCCGGCTATGAGCTCGACGCGATCGCCAAGGTGCCCTTTCCTCGCAGACCCGA
Source organism: Bifidobacterium sp. (assembly GCF_022640935.1). Classification (GTDB taxonomy): domain Bacteria; phylum Actinomycetota; class Actinomycetes; order Actinomycetales; family Bifidobacteriaceae; genus Bifidobacterium. The sequence goes on along the minus strand of NZ_JALCCV010000001.1, from coordinate 86,821 downwards.
TCTTGATGCCTTGCGGTTTCCCAGGCGCTGGATGGAGGAGCGCCGGCGCGTGCGCGAGATCCTGACGCGCCGGCAGACGCAGGTCGTCGCCGGATTCGGCGGCTACGCTTCGGCGCCGGTGTATGCCGGGGCACACCACATGGGCATTCCCATTGTGATTCATGAGCAGAACGCGCGCGCCGGCTTGGCCAATGAGCTTGGCTGTCGCTGGGCCGCGTTCATCGGCACGGCCTACGAAAACACCGGCTTGAAGCCGCGCGCCGGCGCCACGATGCAACGCGTCGGGTTGCCGCTGCGCCCGGCGATCGCCGCCCTATGCCAGCGCATCGCGGCGAATCCGGCGGCGGCTCGAGCCGATGCGGCACGGGAACTGGGCATCGATCCGGCTCGTGCGGTAGTCGTGGTCACTGGTGGGTCGCTGGGCGCTGCCAGCCTCAACCATGCCGTGGCGACATCGGCCGGTGGGCTGCTCGGCCACGCGCAGATCATTCACCTGACCGGGCGGAACAAATTCGAGGAGACGTGCCAGCTGGTCGCGGCTTCGGCAGGGGAGCAGACGATCAACGATCTCGATCCGGCGCACGCCGGGCTGGGCGACTATCATCTGGCGCCATACCTCGAACGCATCGACTTGGCTTTCGCCTGCGCCGATCTCGTGATCTGCCGCTCGGGCGCCGGCTCGGTTTCGGAGCTGGCTGCCATCGGCCTGCCGGCCGTCTATGTGCCGCTGCCGATCGGCAACGGTGAGCAGCGTTTCAATGCGCAGCCGGTGGTCGAAGCCGGCGGCGGGCTGATGGTGCCCGACCGCGAATTCACCGCTGAATGGGTAAAATCCCATGTGCCCGATCTGCTGTCTGACCACGTGCGACTGCGCATGATGGGCGAGGCGGCGTGGGGATATGGGATCCGGGATGCGGCTGAGGTCATGGCGCGTCAGATACTTGCCTTGGCGCGGCGAAAGCCTGCTCAGTGAAATCCAATTCAGCGAGAATTCCGTACGTTGGGATCCCGCGCAGACTGCCGTATACAGCCGTTTCAGGCACCCATGTCGGTTGTGTTCTGTGCCGGCTTGGCCCGCTGGGGCGACCTGCAGCCATAATAGGGGGGAGTCGAGCATTTCAACGAGATGTCAGTTCAGCAGGAAGCCATGTGGTACGACCGTGTCATTTCAACGAAACAGCGTCAGAGCAACAACGGCAGGCAAGGAGCGTGTGATGCCAGGGAATATCGGTAACGTCGATGCTATCAGGCTGGATCCGGCCGCCGCAGCCTTCGGGCCCGGGCAGGGGGTGGCCGACCTAGGACACACGCATTTCATCGGGATCGGCGGCGCCGGCATGAGCGTGCTCGCCGAAATGCTCCATGAGCAGGGCGTGACGGTAAGCGGTTCGGACCGCGAGGCCAATGCTAAAACCGAGCGGCTCGAATCATTGGGCATCCCAGTGGCCATCGGGCAGGCGGCCGCGAACGTCGATGGCGCGCATACCGTGGTGTATTCCAGCGCGATCAGGCCGGATAATGTCGAGATCATCGCATCCGCCAGGCAAGGCGCCCATATTGTGCATCGCAGCGATATCCTGGCCTTGCTCATGCATGGCAGGCGCGCGGTGGCCGTCGCCGGAGCGCATGGCAAAACCACGACCAGCTCGTTGCTGGCGCATATTCTCGTCACGGCCGGAGCCGGCGCTTTGGCTGACCCAAGCTATGCGATCGGCGGTTCGATTCAACGTCCCGACGGCAACGTTTCAGACGGCGGTCATGCAGGGTCTGGTGAAGTGCTGGTGGCCGAGGCTGACGAATCCGACGGCAGTTTCCTCAAATACCGGCCCGATATCGCGATCGTCACGCACGCCGAAGCCGACCATCTCGATCATTATCATGACGAGGAGCATTATCAGGCCGCATTCGTCGAGTATGCCGGCTGCGCGCGCGACCGCGTGATCATCAGCATCGATGACGACGGCGCACTGGGCATACTGCAGGAGCTGGATTCGACTGTGGCTGCGCGCGCCATCGCCTACGGCACGCGGAAGATCGCTGGGATGGAGCTCAACGGTGCGGCGTTCGTCGGCATCGAGTCGGAGCACGAGGCTGCAGGCAGCGGCGAGGAACGTTTCGTTCTGCATATTCCGGATGGAGTATTTGGCGGCATCGGCGACATGCACGTGCCGGTCGCATTGCATATTCCCGGGCTGCACAACGCACGCAATGCCACTGCGGCCATCCTTGCGGCGGTCCAGCTAGGCATGGATCCGCAGGTCGCGGCCGGCGCGGCTACCGGCTTCATCGGGGCGGCGCGGCGGTTCCAAGTGCGCGGGTGTGAGAAACAGGTGAGCGTCGTCGACGACTATGCCCATCACCCCACCGAGATCAAGGCATTGCTGGAAGCCGCGCGGCGGCGCTACCCCGAGTCCCATATACATGTGCTTTTCCAGCCGCATCTGTTCTCGCGCACCGCATTCTTCGCCCATGAATTCGCCGAGGCGCTGGCCTTGGCCGATGACGTGATCGTGACCGGCGTCTACCCGGCCCGCGAGCGTCAGGAGGATTTCCCCGGCATCGGCGCGTCAAGCATCGTCGATGCGGCCGCCGGACTGCCGCACGAGCCGCCGACCAAGTGGGTCCGCGCCGTCGAAGATATGCATACTGCGGCGCAGATGGCGGTGATGCGCTCGCACCACGGCGATGTGATCTTCACTGTCGGCGCCGGCGACATCACTGACATGGTGCCGGTGCTGCTGCACGCGCTGCAGGCGCATCGAGATTCCTGCGAGGACTGATGGCCAGGAGGATCGCGAGTTCAGATAGCGGGCGTGGGCGCAGGCATGGCCCCCTGAGAAGCTCGGGTGCAGGCGGCTCCTTGTCGCGACGTCGCGACGTGCGCAAGACTTCGGGCGGTGCGGGTCGATCCGCGCGGCCACGCGATTCGGAGCGCAGAAATGATCGGATGGACAGCGGCGCGGGCAAAACCGCAGCCCGCAGGGTCTCCAGCGCCAGCGATGAATTCGTGGATGCGCGCGAGCTGGAGACCGAAGATCTCGTGGCGAAGACCCTGCGGGAGACCGCTGGTCCGCTCGGCGTCGCGTCGCGTCCTAAAGTCGTCGATTTCAATGCGCGGCTCAGGGAACGGCGCCGCGCCAATGCGCGAGTGCTCGCCGTGCGCGTCGTCATCGTCGTTGCTGGGCTCGTCGTAGTCTTAGGATTGGTCTGGCTGATGTTGTTTTCGAGCGTATTCCGGCTGGACTCCGCGAAAATCGTCGTAACCGGCGCCAACGAATGGGTCAGCGAGCAGCGCGTGCACGATATCGCGGCCAAACAGGCCGGCAAATCCTTGTTCCTGGTCTCCGGCAATGATGTAACCGCGCAGCTCAAGGCCATACCTGGCGTGACTGATGCCACCGCCAGCAAGCAATACCCCCGGGGATTGGCAGTGACGGTGACGGCGCACAAACCTGCCGCCATGCTCAAAACCGCGAATGCGCTGGCCGCAGTCGACGGCCAAGGACGGGTGCTCAATTCGGTCAACGGAGCTTCGGCCAAAGGCATTCCGGTCATCCAAGTGGGCAATGTAAACCAAGGACTTCGCGACCGTGCGGTCAGAGAGGCCCTGAAGGTCCTCAGCGCCCTGCCCGACCAGATGCGCCAGAGCATCACTACAGTCAGCGCCCAGACCCAGGATTCGATCACCACCGAGTTGAATGGCGGCGATCGAATCATTATCTGGGGTGACGCCTCACAGCTGGATTTGAAGAAGGCTGTCGTCGACAAAATCATCAATGACCCCACCAAAATCGGCAACAAGCATCAAATCGACGTCTCCGCCCCGCTGCGCCCGATTATCAAATAAACACGAAGGCCGGGGACGCATTCCCGCCATCCGACGCGTTCGTCACGGTCAGCTACCGAATGAGCAGCAAGCAGTCCGGCAGCACGACGCCTGAGAAAAACGCATCGGATCCGCGTGCCGTAAATCACCCGCGAAACGCCTATGGACGCCACCATCCGGGTTGCGCCGGGCTCAACCAGGGCCTTCACAGCCGCATTGGATTATAACTGGGCCATGTGTGGCACAGTTCAGGTGCTGTAGGAGTCTATCGGCCTTAAATAGGCGGGATACGAGCAACCCGAGGAGTGCATATACAGCACAACCATGAAGAGCCTCGGGAAAATGATGCCATGGCAACAGAAATCTCAAACCGCTCTGGCGTTTTCGCAGAGCGGCCCTGCCGCTTATGGCCGGCATTCAGTCGTCCTGCGCGTCGTCCTCATCATCCGCGGAGGACTCCAGGTCGGCGTGATCGCACTCGCTGTAATGGTCATGTTCCCATTCCCGCGCCGCATCCTCATCATGTTCCTTCAATGCGGCTTTGACGCCTGATTTGACGATGGCCCTATAGAACAGGAACGCCAGGAAGAGCATGGCTGCGGCGAGACCGAATGTCGCCAGTGCGTCGCCAACGCTCTTCTTCTCCTTCTTCGACAGCGGGAGCGGGTTCCTTGCCTGCACCGTCTGCTGTGCGTTCTGCGCGGCGTCGCGCAGCGTGGATTTGAGATTGTCCGTCTGGTCGCTGATTTGGCTGCCGATGGTCTCAAGATCCAAATCGTTAAGCTTGTGCAAAGTCATGTTTCCTCCCGGTGATAACTCGAATAGCGTGCGTTGGACGTCGGCATCCCGATGGCCGCTGGGCCCCGATGCCGAGTCGTCTATCCATCATCCCATAACGCCACGCAGAGTGCCAGCATGTGGATGAATGACCGATAGTCATGTTGACATGCGTACCCCCGGGTTTCCGGGCTTTGCACCCCTGCTCGGGCGCGAAGTGCTGCGCTGGCAGCGTAGTTCGCAGGCCGGGAGGGGCGCATGGGCATGCCTGCCTTCGATTGGCTGAGAGTCCCGTCTTCGCTGAGCGATGATGTTTGTGGAACGCAGGATTGGCAGGGCGATAGGGTAGGGGCATGCCAGAGCTACCAGAGGTCGAAATCGTGCGCCGCGGACTGGCGTCGCATATTATGGGTGCTGTTTGCACAGGCGTTGATGTGATCGACGAACGCATACTGCGGCGGCATGGGGCTCCTGCGGCGCCTCATCCCTCGGGCGCTGACTTCGCGCGCAGCCTCATAGGAGAGCGGATTGGCGCCGTGGTTCGACGCGGGAAGTTCCTGTGGATGCCGCTTGCCGACGGCGTGCTGCCGATGCGACGCATCTCTCAGCCTCAGCAAGCCGTGGCGTTGGTGGCGCACTTGGGCATGAGCGGCCAGTTGCTTCTGCGGGATTGCGTCGCAGCGACGCGAGGGCCGGCGACTTGCGCGACGTCCGACAATTCGTTGCAGGGGCTGGTGTCTCCCATGCCCTCGGTCGATCCGCAACGAAACGCGGCGGTCTGCGCCCAATCCCGCGATTTGCGGCAAGGAAGCACGATAGCCGATGAATTCGGTGACGATAGGTCGTCACGGGTGGCGCTGGCCCTTGCTGGACCGCATGTGCGCGCCCGGCTGCAGCTCGTACGGGCAGACGGGCGGGCTATTGAGCTGTCGTTTGTCGATCAGCGCGTTTTCGGCCGGCTTTCGCTCGAAACGCTTGCTGACGATGGGCGCGGCCGGCTGGTGCCTGGCAGTGTCACCGTCATCGCGCCGGATCCGCTGGAACCGGCGTTCGACGAAGACATAGTCGTCGCCCGTATGCAAGAATCGCGATCGAGCATCAAGGCGCTGCTGCTCGACCAGCGGCTGATCTCCGGCGTGGGGAACATCTACGCCGACGAGTCGTTGTGGCGGGCGCGCATCTACTGGGCGCGGCCCGGCCGTGGCATTGCGACGCGCACATTGCATCGGCTGCTTGCGGCTGTGCGTGAGGTATTCGCCGAATCCCTCGACCAAGGTGGCACGTCGTTCGATTCCCTGTATGTCAACGTCAATGGCGAATCCGGCTACTTCTCGCGCGGTCTCAACGCGTACGGCCGCGCCGGCAGGCCGTGCCCGCGCTGCGGCACGCTGATCAGGCGTGAACGCTTCGGGTCGCGATCGTCGTACTACTGCCCGCGTTGCCAACGATCTCGGTGAGGGGAGCTGGGGGAGTGTGATCGACAGTCAGTGTCAAGCTTGCATGGCCCTTCGGCCACAGCGTTCCCCACAGGCAGCAGCATGGCTGTCCGGGCGCGATAGCACAGCACAGTGAAGCCAATATGCTATATGCTTCGGTATTGCTCGTAGCAGGAGTGCCTGCATAGGTTCACACGCTGCTGAGCGCCTAGCGGATGGGGGGGTATCGGTCAATACCTCCTAGGGGTATATATTGAACATAAATCATACATGCCGAAGGGATAGCAGACGAGGCAGCCACGTCCGGGCATCGAATGATCAAAGGGCTTACGAGCTATTGCTTGCCGCGAAACTACAGCAGTATTCGAACGCTGCCGCATTGCGGCACGACGCACCGAAAAAGGGCCGGGGCCGACGCGGCGAGCGCCTCGAGTGAGGCGCGGCATAGGAGACACAGGTAAGGAGCAATGCACAATGGGCGTGCATATGAACAGGGGGAATGCGCTTCGCATTCGTTGCAGCAGCGCTCGAGGGAGCGCTCTCGCTTGCTGGATCGATTGGGCAGAGCGGGCATGATGGCGGGATCATCCGATGGCTGGCGGCCCGGTGCCCGAAGGTATGGTGAAGGCCAGCGAGCCGAAGTATTCCGTAGGGAGCGACGTGATGCTCACCGTCTCCCACATGCACGGCATGAAAGGCGCGAAGGCTACCATTGCGTCCTTCGCCGACGAGACCGTATACGTCTCGATGACACCGCTGACGGCATGACCATGACCAACCACAAATGGGTTGTCGAAAGCGAAATCAAGCCTGCCAGCTAAGGGACCGTACGAGTGCGACGACCAGATGAACAAGGCGCAAGGAGATAGAAGGCATGAGCACGAGCAATGATCGCAGTGATCGGCACGATGAGACTGATGGCGGGCATGTGATGCATGAACGTCAGTTTGCCCGAGAACTGCATGGGCGGGGCGAAGAAAGCGATCGCACTGCTAGGCATCCCAGCACCAATGCCCACGGGCATGAAGCCGGGCCCCTAGCATGACCATCGCTCCAGCCGCGAAGAGCACGCCGGCCATACCGATCATGCCGGGCATGGAGGGCATGTCGGGGAATTCCGCATGGCTGTTCTGGTTCGCGCTCGGTTCCGCTGCGGTCACGGCGATTAAGCCTGCTGGCGAACGCGGAGCAGACGAGGTGCTTGCCCTTGCCGCGGCGGCTGAGGCAGGCAGCGGGCATCCGCTCGCCTGAGCCATCGTTGAAGCTGCGCAAACGAAGGAGATACGCCTAAGGCTTCGGTCTTCTCGTCTTCTCCGGCAGCGGACGTGAAAGCCACTGTCGACGGCGCCGCAATCGAAGTTGGGGAGGGCCGCACCTGCTGGCGCAGCACTCCGCCGAGGATCGAACCGTCACGGGCCAGTTACCGCAAAATGAAGCAGAATTTGTGGTGGGCCGCAGGCTATAACTTCGTTTCCGTGCCGCTCGCCGCCGGAATCTTGGCGCCAATCGGATTTGTGCCGCCGATGAGCATCGGCGCGGTCCTCACGTCTGCGTCTACAATCGTCGTCGCGCTCAACGCGCAGCTCCTGCGCCGACTCGACCTCGTCCCCGAAGCGAGCATCGAGCGCATCCTCGGACGTGCCTGACCGGCTGTCAGGACAACGGTGGGAGCGCAGCGGCCTTGGCTTCGGGCGGTCGGCCGGCAACCGGCAGGGTTGGCGCGAAATAAAGTGAATGTGGCCTGCTGGTGTTGATGGCTTCATGTTGTATGGTTGAGAGGGCAAATGTGTATTGCACATGGTGAAAGGTATATGGTCATGGGTCTGCAGGATGTTCTTACCGAGGTGATTGCGGATATTCGACGTTCAACCCCAGAATTGGCGGGGGTGATGGTCGCGTCTGAGGACGGTCTGCCCATCGTCCATGATTTTCCGGCAGATGAGGCCGAGCAGGTGGCTGCCATGGCTGCCACGGCATTCGGATTGGGCGGCCGCGTCTCGGAGCGCACCTCGATAGGCCCGCTGGCAGAATGCATCTTCCATGGCCAGCTCGGATATTTGGTGATCTGCCCGGTGGGGGACTCGGCGGTGTTGGCTCTTGAATGCCCTTCGCCGAGCAATCTGGGACTGATGAGAATCGAGGCCCGTCGCGCGGCGGCGAAGATCGCGGAAACGCTGCAATAGGCTGGTTCGCAGTTCACGGGCATGGCCACGAGCCGTCTCCAGTGACGGATGCCGTGCCGGCTCCGGAGACGTTCCGGCATCTCCTTGCGCCGAGACCTATGGATGGGCCGCCTATCGACGGGCAGGACGGCTATGGCTTCAAACTGTGACGTGGAGGTTTTGAGCGCGCCTCTTCACGAGGTCGCATCCAGTTCGCCGAGCTAAGCGCGACGACTCCGGAAGTGTCATGGGACCGAATGTCTCGGAACCATTCGATCATTTGCCGCTCTTTCGGGGTCAGGCCTTTCGGCGTGCTGACGTTCAGCACCACTCTCAGATCGCCGCGGACGCCGGTTTTGTAATGAGGAAAGCCGCGATCCGGGAATACGATGATGTCTCCGCTTTGAGCGCCTGATTTGATGACTACGTTGATGTCGCCATCAAAGGAGGCGAGGGGAATGGAATAGCCGAGTATGGCGTCCGACATGCTGACATTCAGCGCGCAGATCAAATCATCGCCCTCGCGCGTGAAGAACCTGTCAGGCTTGATTTTCACTGTAACATCAAGGTCTCCGGCTTCGCCGCCCCGAATACCGGCATTGCCGTCCGCCGGGAAATGAAGCTTTTTGCCGGCTGATATGCCTGCAGGGATCTGCAAAGACATGCTGCGCGTCGCCGGATGACGCCCCTCTCCCTCGCATGCTTTGCACCGAGTCAGGCCAAAGCCGCCGGACCCCCCGCACATCGGGCAGCGCGCGGTGCCGAATACGACCCCGGTGCCTAGGCACATCTCGCAGATGCTTGCGGAAAGCCGCTCTGATATATACCCTTTCCCTCTGCACGAATCGCAAACTTCCGTAGTTGCGATAGTGATGTCCCGCTCGGCGCCGACGAAGGTGTCCTGCAGGGAAAGCAGGAGCGTAATCTGAATATCCTCACCGCGTCTGGACACGCTGAATGTGCCATATTCGGGATGTGTGTCGGTGCGCTGCGACGATGAGGACGTCGATGACTTTCCATCGTCATCTGCCAATGCGATGACGGCATCATAGGCTTCGGTAATGTGCTTGAAACGCTCGCTGGCAGCTGGATCGGGATTGACGTCGGGATGAAGCGCCCTGGCCAGCTTCACGAACGCCCGCCGGATCTCAGTCTTCGATGCGGAAGAAGATACGCCTAGCATCTCATAGTAATCAACTGGCATGTTGCCCCATCCCCTTCCAAGTCCCTGTCGCTATCATAATCGATTTGGGCCGAATCATCGACAGGGCTCTTCCTTTGCAATGTGTCGCACATGTGGTCGCATATTCGCCATGCCGCAGGATGAGTTGTCCACTTCTGAATCGACCCAATCGATTGGAAACGAGAAAATTCCCCCATAGAATTTATGAATGTGCAATAGCGATATGGTTCGCGGCCCTCACGATAGGCTGAGTGCGGAGAAGAACTGGTCGAGCCCTGATCGGTATTCTGACCAAAACACGGCAGCAACCGGGGACAAGAAGAACAAGAAGACTGCGATATTCCCGACTACAGCGAACCAAAACTCGGTCTGGAATGATTGCTTCCTGCTCTTATGATGCAGCATCTGCTGTGCGAGCATAGCGCCAGGCCATCCGCAGAATAGCGAAAAAAACTGCAACGTCTGCTCGCGTATCCTCCACTCGCCCCTTGCAGCCGCAGTTTTATCAAGCCAATAGAGCCAGAACGTCCAAGCGCTGGCAGCGACATACAGCGCAATAATCCAGACCGGCAACACCCACTTGGTCGCTATCCCCAGCGCCGCGGCCACGAACAGGATGAAAGTGCCCACCTGCCAGACCAGCAGCCTAGTGTTGAGCCAACTGTGGTGCGCAGCCGCAGCGTCGTGGCCATTGTTGTGAACGGTCGGTTCCTCCAAGGCCGGGCGTCGATACGAATCGGCCAGCGAGTTCACCGCATGCACATTGAACGCACGAGAGTGCTGGTCATCTATGTGTTGCAAATGAAACTCGTAGAGCTGGCCCACGATAGGCTCTTGATGCGCCGGTGCATCAAGGAAAGCCGTGATATGCACGAAGATATCGCGACCGCCATTATCATCTCTGAAGAACCCGAAACCGCGGTCTACGTTCCAGTTCGCCAGTCTGCCTTTCATGGTACCGAGTATAAGGTGTGCAGGAGACGGGTGCATTGGCATGGCGCAGCGAGTCCCTGCCGGCATTCGAATTACGCGCAGCAATTCGATATCGCGTAGGACAATGGCTCCTCATCGGATTGCATACCATGCCGACGCCGGTCCAAGGGCCATTCACCATTACGCTTCGACCTCGAAATGCAAAAACTCGCCCCCGCCTTGCGGCGAGGGCGAGCCCGGAACTCAAGTTCATTCGTTGCCAGTTTGAACGACGAACATCTGGTGGAGATGCCGGGAATTGAACCCGGGTCCGATGACCGTACCCTCAGTCTTCTACGTGCGTAGTCTGCAGGCCGTATGGCAATTTTTCTGCTCCCATCATGTCGCAGACGACTGATGGCGGGCATAGCTGCAGAAAAAGTCCCTGAAACGCCCTGCGGCACAGCATTTCAAGCAAGTCCTCTTATAACGCCCAGCATCCTCCCGAAGACGTGAGGGAGTGGACGGAGCCGCTGGCCCGCTGGTTAATCCTGACTAGAAATCAGGCAGCGAGAGCGAACTCAGTGCGATTAGATTTAGCACTTGATTGTTTGCAGGGATCATCCACGAGTGGACCCTGCGTTCTCGGCACGCTTCCCTGCGACGAACAGGTCACCGTCGAAACCGATCATCCCCATATTGAATTGTCAAACCCGGTTTTACCCGGACAATTCAATATATACCCGCCGCCGGTGATATGCAACAGCAGGTATGACTATGCTGTGGGAGTATGAAAGTCATCCTGCAACGAGTCAGCCAGGCTAGCGTCGATATCGAAGACGTCGATGGCGACGGTATCCAAGCCGGCAATGACGATGCCGAAGACCGGCACGTACAGCTCTACCACGCCGCCATCGGCGCGGGATACGTGCTCCTGGTGGGTGTCGCCGACAGCGACGGCGGGCGTGAGGCGGCGTGGCTCGCGCATAAGATATCGCATCTGCGCGTGTTCGAAGACGAACAGGGCAAAATGAACCGGTCCATCCACGACGTGAACGGGCAGGTGCTCTCGATTTCGCAGTTCACGCTTTTCGCCGACGTCAGGCATGGCAACCGACCGAGCTTTACGACGGCAGGGAAACCTGGGCATGCCGAGCGGGTCTGGCTGGAGCTCAACGAGGCTTTGCGCGCTGAAGCGCTGATCGTGCAGGAGGGCCGGTTCGGCGCCCATATGCAGGTCAGCCTGGTCAACGACGGCCCGGTGACCATTGTCTTCGACACCAAGGAGATCGGGGTGTGAAACAATCCATACCAGGGTCCAGCGGCGTTGGCAATGGCATGAGCCGGATGCGGAAATGCCATGGAGCGAAGACAACGGAAAGGCATGGAATGACAGGCGTGGATGACGACGGCATTCGGTTGAAGCGGGGGCAAGTATCGCAAGTGGGTGCGATGGAGGAGGACGGCGGCGATGATGGTGCCGACGCTGGGAACGGCATTGGGCTGAGCTTTGCCGATACGGGGGAGTTGAACGCCGCGCAGATGGTCGAGATCATGCGCGAGCGCGTTCGTGTCTTCGTGGTGGAGCAGGAATGCGCGTATCAAGAGGCTGATGATAAGGATCTCGAGGCGCGGCATGTCATGCTGCGGCAAGGCGATCGGCTTGTGGCCTACGCGCGCATCGTCCCGCATGACGATGGCGTGCATATGAGCCTTGGCCGGGTGCTGGTGGCCAAAGAATTCCGTGGCCGCGGTCTCGCTCGCCGACTCGTGGGCGCTGGACTCGACGAGATCAGGCGCCTGCATCCCGGTCAGGGCATCAAAATCGCCGCGCAACGCCGGCTGAAAGGCTTCTACGGCTCCTTCGGGTTCGTCTCCGTTTCCGGCGTCTACTTGGAAGACGGCATTGCTCATATCGATATGCTGAACCGTTAAGCAGACAGCCCGGTGGGCTGTCTGTAGGCGAGGTGAGCGGCCGCGAAGGCCGCGAGGGAACGATGTTGTAGGCATCGTTACCGTTAAGCAGACAGCCCGGTGGGCTGTCTGTAGGCGAGGTGAGCGGCCGCGAAGGCCGCGAGGGAACGATGTTGTAGGCATCGTTACCGTTAGGCAGACAGTCTTACGTACTTCGCAGACGTGCGAATCGTATAGAGCAATACCAGTAGAGTGGCGGTTATCGTATGAAAGCCGCCTTGGCGGCGCCGATGGCGCCGATCGGCCGGCCGGCCGGCGCTGCGATAATGCGCCGGTCGATGGCGGCGCTGGTGAGGAAGGCACTGCCCGAGGCCAGCTCGCGCAGCATGGCGGTGATGCGGTCGAAGAAAGGCTGGCCGGCGCGGGTTAACCCTCCGCCGATGATGATCGTCGCCGGATCGACGCAGAGCGCGGTGATCTGCACGGCACGGCATACGCCGGCAACGACCATATCCAGCATCTCGTTCGCCTTGGCGTCGCCGGTCTGCGCCTTGGCCATGAGGTCGGGCATGGCTGCACCGTGCTTGACGGGCCAGAGCCGTTCGACTGCCGAGCCCGAAGCGACGGTTTCCAGGCAGCCGCGTTGGCCGCATGGGCAGGCGAAGCGATGGGGTTCTACGGCGATATGGCCGATTTCACCGCAGATGCCGGTGGCGCCATGGTCGATGCGTCCGCTACGGATGATTCCGGCCGCCAGGCCGGTTCCGAGATTGATGAAAGCATCCGCGACATTTGGCCGTGTCGACACGCCCAACACGGCCATGGCGCCAAGAGCTGCAGCGTTCACGTCGTTCTCGACATGGACGGGCGCATGCAGCAACGCTGCGGCTTCATCGGCCACGGCAAATTCACTGATGCCGAGGTTGACCGCGCTGTGGATGACGCCCGAATCGCTATCCACCTGCCCGGGGATGCCGATGCCGATGGATTGGGCTGTGGCCCCGGGGCGAGCGGCGATCAGCTGCTGGCAGAGCATGGTGATGTCATGCAGCACTGCCGCGTTGCCTCGGTGCGTCGGCGTGCGCTGCGAGGCCAGCACGTTCCCGTGCAAATCGACCATCACCGCCTCGATCTTGGTGCCGCCGACATCGACGCCGATGGCGATTGGTTCACAATAATGCTGCGTTGGTGTCGGAGGCACTGCTGCACCCTGTGCCGTTGCGACCTGTGCTGTCATACTGTGTGATGATACGCCTTACGGTAGTAGGAAACTCGCCGTAAGTTCTAAAACGATTTAGTAATGTAACCGGCTCGTAACGTTATTGCGACATACCGTGAAATAACGCGTATATGATGCAGAACATCGTGAAAACGATAGCGTAAGGGGTAATGAATCGTTGGAATATCAATATGCATACTTGCTGCAGGCATGATCGACACGCGGACGCCCTCACGGTTTGACATTCTCCAAGGAGTTGAGCATGATGTTACTAAAGCGCTTTAGTGTTGAGCAGTACCACGACGACATAACAGGCAATGAGGCATGGAGCGCGGATCCTGCAGCCGATGAATCCATGCAGAGAAGCAAGAGCTGAACGACAATCGAGGCCGGTCACAGAAGGAAGACGATGATGATTCTCAAACCGCAGCAGCAGCTGGAACGATGCCGACGGGTTATGCGCCAACGCGTGCAGCCGCACATCCACCCGTTGCTAGATCATTGTGCGGTTCGAGCCGTAGACAATCCCGGAGAGCCGATTCCTTCCGGGGAGTTCCTGGCTCAGATGCGCAATGGCAGCATCGCCTTCCATGATTTCGCCATTGGCAGCCCATGGGGCACGACATGGGGGACCACGTGGTTCGAAATCCGTGGCCGTATCAAGCAGCAACCTCCGAAAGGCGGCTGCCCACTGGAGCTGATGCTGGACTTGGGATGGTATGACCATTCGGTGGGCGGCCATATCGAAGGACTGGCCTACCGAGCGGACGGCACAACGATCAAAGCCGTGCATCCGCGCAATTATTGGGTTCCTATCATCTCTGCTGGCGGCAAAGCCAACGTGCCGATCAATGGTGACGGCGATTTCACGCTCTACCTCGAAGCCGCGTCGAATCCGCTGCTGCTCGGTGTACCGCCCTTCATCGAAACCGAACTGGGCGACCACGCCACGGGCAAGCCGGATGAGCCATATATATTCCGCGGCGCCGATCTATGCGCATTCGACGCGACCATGCAGGACCTATACCTTGACCTTGACGTCGTCAGCTCGCTGATGGAGCAGCTGCACGATGACACGCCACGCTACTGGCAGCTGGCCAAGGCGTTGCAACGCGCACTGAATGCATACGATGAACAGAACCCGGTTTCGGCGCTCGCGGCGCGCGGGGAACTGGCCGAGGTGCTGAGCCGGCACGCCGATGCCTCGGCTATGCACGTTTCTGCGGTTGGTCATGCGCATATTGATTCGGCGTGGCTGTGGCCGGTGCGCGAGACGCGGCGCAAGGTGGCGCGCACTGTTTCGAATGTGCTCGCGCTGATGGACGAGGACGAGGATTTCAAGTATGCGATGAGTTCGGCCCAGCAGTATGCGTGGCTGGAGGAGGATCATCCCGATCTGTTCGCCCGGATGAAAGAGCGCATCGCCGAGGGCCGATTCATCCCGGTCGGCGGCATGTGGGTCGAGTCGGACGGCATGATACCTACGGGCGAGTCGCTGATCCGGCAGATCAGTTTCGGCAAGCGCTATTTCCGTGAGCGTTTGGGTGTGGATCCCAAGGGCATTTGGCTTCCTGATAGTTTCGGTTACACGGGCGCGTGGCCGCAGATCGCGCGCCGAGCTGGTTTCGAATGGTTTTTGACGCAGAAGATCTCGTGGAACGACACGACGAAGTTCCCGCATCACAGCTTCCTGTGGGAAGGCATCGACGGCTCGCGCATCTTCACGCATTTCCCGCCGTCGGATACATACGCCGCATCAGTCACGGCGCAAGAGCTGACGTATGCGGAACGCAATTTCCGCGATAAGGATCTTGCCGACCACTCGCTCATGCTGTATGGCTATGGCGATGGCGGCGGCGGACCGACGCGCGAAATGATGGGACGCGTCCGGCGTTTCCATGATCTCGAAGGCGTTTCCAAAGTCGTCATCGAATCGCCTGACGAGTTCTTCGACGCGGCGCTTCGTCAGCTCGAAGAGCAGGCCGGCAGCGAGATCCCGGTGTGGCATGGCGAGCTGTACCTCGAATTGCACCGGGCGACGCTGACTTCGCAGCAGGAGATGAAACGCGGCTGCCGAGCAGAGGAATCAATGCTGCGAACCGTCGAATATCTGTGCGCCGCGGCGGCGCTGCTTGACCGCGACTACACCTACCCGAGTGAGGAACTTAACCGAATCTGGAAGACGCTGCTGCTCAACCAGTTCCATGATATTCTGCCCGGCTCCGGCATCGCTTGGGTGCATCGCGAGGCGCGCGAAGCATATCGGCGAGATTTGGCGCAGCTGCGGCAGATCGCCGCGCGGGCCTGCACCGTCTTGCGCGACGCGTCGCCGGATGCCCGGGTGCTGCCCCAAGGTCGCATCGCGCAATATCGCTTGGACGGCGGCTCCTGGCAATCCGAGCCGTTGCATCCCCATGATGCCACCGCTGCGGCCGCCACAATACGAAAGAACGAGACCGGCGGCGTCACGCTCAGCAATGGGATACTCGATGCGGTTATCGAACCGGACGGCACCGTCAGCTCCGTATATGACACCGCTCATGACAGGGATCTGCTACCTGCAGGTACCTGCATCGGCCGTTACGAGCTGCTCAAAGACGAACCTTCGGTCTGGGACGCGTGGGATATCGAGCGTGACGCGCTGCTGTGCGCAACTCCGTTGGCGAACGCCGAAATCGCCGATATCCAGGTCGTCGACGGCACGGCGATGGTGCATGTCTGTCAGCGTCACGCCGACGTCGGCATCGAAACTGTTATCTCGCTGTCTCCTAGTTCGTGGCGGTTGGATTTCAGCGCGCATATTGATTGGCATGCCAAGGAACGTTTTCTCAAGGTCGATATGCCCATGGCCGTCGTAGCTGACCGCGCGCAATACGAATGCCAATATGGGCTCGTCGAGCGTCCGATCGGCAAGAACACCGCCAGCGACGAGGCGAAATACGAAAGTTGCTCCAACCGCTTCGTGCGCATCGCGGATCACGAATACGCCATCGCCGTCGTCAACAGCTCCGTCTACGGCTGCGATGCCAGCCCGATTCACGGCGAACGGGCCGCAGGGGCGCAGCCGGGCACGATGCTGCGCCTGTCTCTGCTCGAATCTCCGGTCTTCCCCGATCCGCATACCGATCAGGGTGAGCACGATTTCGCATGGTCGCTGCTCGCCGACGCCACCATCGAGCGCACACTCGATGCCGCAAGCGTGCTGAATGCGCCCGAGCTGGGAAACCTGCCGATGCTTGAACCGTTGATCCGATTGGATGGCGTCAGCGGCGTGCCGGTGATCGATTGGATGAAACGTGCCGACGATGGTTCCGAGGATCTGATCGTGCGCATCTACGAAGCCGCCGGAGGCCATGCTCAGGCCCGGCTCCGCGTCAGTCCGGCGCTTGACGGCATGCTCGTGAGCGAAACCAACGAACTCGAAGAGCCGGAGCTCCCCGATGATCTGCCGATTGCGTTGCCTGATGCGGCGTCGCTTGCCGATGCAGCCAGTTCGGATTCGGTCACATCTGCAAATGGATGGGTGCCTGCGCAGGGCGCACGCATACGGCTCGAACCTTTCCAGCTGACGACATTGCGGTTCCGGCTGGGCGGGGGTCGGGCGGACCGTGCCAGCTTATGACCAGCCGTGCGTACTTCGACCACTGAGCTGCACGGTGCTGCAACACCGTAAACGTCAATGAATCAAATCGTCCACTAATCACATTCAACAACGAATCTATAACGAGGAGTCTTACCCGATGTTTCTAATGCCACAGCAACAACTCAGCCGATGCGACCGCGTGATGCAGCAGCGGCTCGAACCGCACATTCATACAGTGCTGTCATCCTGCGCCCTGCGCGCCTTCGACAACCCGGGGGAGCCCGAGCCTTCGGGACGGTTCCTGCAACGCGTGCGCGAAGGGAATGTCGATTTTCGCCCCTTTGTCATCCCTGGCATGTGGGGTACGACATGGGGCACCACATGGTTCGAAGTCAGCGGGCAAATCGACCTGCAGGCAGCACAACGGCATACAGTCGAGCTCGTGGTGGACTTGGGGTGGCTGGCTCATCGAGGCCCCGGATTTCAAGCCGAAGGCATGGCGTACCGCCTGGACGGCACGGCCATTAAATCCGCGAACCCGCGTAATTCGTGGATTCCGTTGATCAGTGAGCACGGCGAACGCGCCTGCGATATCGACGCAGACGGCCGATTCACCATATACATCGAAGCGGCTGCAAATCCCTTCGTCGAAGGCCCGACGCCATACTCGCCTACAGAATTGGGGGAGCGTGCGACTGGCAAGCCGGACGAACCGTATACCTGCAGCCGCGTGGATGTATGCGTGCTCAACCGCGAGGCCTACGAGTATTATATGGATCTCGATACGATCGGCTCGCTGATGCGTGAGCTGCGTGACGATGATCCGCGTTTCTGGCAGCTGGCCAAGGCGCTGCAGCGCTCGCTCAATGACTATGACGAACGTGACCAGGCGACGCTGACGCAAGCTCGGGCGCAATTGGCCGCGGTTTTGGCTGAACCAGCCGCCTCCTCCGTTATCAGGCATGTTGCGGTTGGTCATGCGCATATTGATTCGGCGTGGCTGTGGCCGGTGCGCGAGACGCGGCGCAAGGTGGCGCGCACTGTTTCGAATGTGCTCGCGCTGATGGACGAGGACGAGGATTTCAAGTATGCGATGAGTTCGGCCCAGCAGTATGCGTGGCTGGAGGAGGATCATCCCGATCTGTTCGCCCGGATGAAAGAGCGCATCGCCGAGGGCCGATTCATCCCGGTCGGCGGCATGTGGGTCGAGTCGGACGGCATGATACCTACGGGCGAGTCGCTGATCCGGCAGATCAGTTTCGGCAAGCGCTATTTCCGTGAGCGTTTGGGTGTGGATCCCAAGGGCATTTGGCTTCCTGATAGTTTCGGTTACACGGGCGCGTGGCCGCAGATCGCGCGCCGAGCTGGTTTCGAATGGTTTTTGACGCAGAAGATCTCGTGGAACGACACGACGAAGTTCCCGCATCACAGCTTCCTGTGGGAAGGCATCGACGGCTCGCGCATCCTGACGCATTTCCCGCCGTCCGACACGTACGGCGCGCAGATGAGCATGCACGAACTCGAATATTCGCAAGCCAACTTCCTCGACAAGGACCTTTCGCGCAACGCCATCATGCTGTATGGCTATGGCGATGGCGGCGGCGGACCGACGCGCGAGATGAATGCACGCATCAGACGCGCCAGCGATCTCGACGGGGCGCCGCGCGTCGAGTTCGGCACGCCCGACGAACTATTCGCCAGAGTACGCAAGGACATCGTCGATGACGCCCAGGGAGAGATCGCAACCTACCAGGGCGAGCTGTACCTCGAATTGCACCGGGCGACGCTGACTTCGCAGCAGGAGATGAAACGCGGCTGCCGAGCAGAGGAATCAATGCTGCGAACCGTCGAATATCTGTGCGCCGCAGCCAGCATCCATGATTCCGACTACGTGTATCCATGCAAGGAACTCGACGATATCTGGAAGACCTTGCTGCTCAACCAGTTCCATGATATCCTTCCCGGCTCGGCCATCGCCTGGGTCGCCAGGCAAGCCCGCGAAGAGTACGCGCGCGATCTGGAGCGGTTGCGCGGCATTGCCCGGCAGGCATGCGAAGCTATCAGCGCGGCCAATGCAAGCGTTCAGCCGGGCGGGGCTGCTCGGGGTGCTCGGCGCGTCGGAACTTTCCCGCAGGCGCACATCCTATCCAGCACGACAGATCCGAAAGATGCGTGGACGGTGCAGCCAATAGGACAGCTGGGCTCTGTGACGCAGCGTTCCGAAGTCCCATGTTCGATGGCCCAGCGTCCTGAAACACCCGGCAGGCAGAATAAGCCAACGCGCATCGAGCGGCTTGCCGGGTCCACAGTGCTCGACAACGGTTTGATTCGCGCAGTCGTCGAAGCAGACGGGACGGTTTCCTCGCTTACTGATCTTGCCAAGCGGCGCGAACTCGTACCAGCCGGTGCCAGGATCGGCCGTTACGAACTGCTGAAGGACGAACCCTACAACTGGGATGCATGGGATATTCAACGCGATGCCTTCCTTACAGCGTGTGGCATCCCCGGCGGCGAGACGCTCGGCGCGCAGACCGAGGCTGGCGGGTCGGCGTGGGTGCGCTCGGCCGTTTCGACCGAAAGCGTACGGATCGAAACCACGGTGACATTGCAGCCGGGGTCCACGAGCCTTGACTTCACGGCGGATGTCGACTGGCATGCCAAGGAACGCTTCCTCAAAGTCGATCTGCCGATTGGCATCCAAGCGCGCAATGCACAGTACGAATGCCAATACGGCATGATCGAACGCCCGATTCAGAAGAACAGCCCGAGCGAGGAAGCCCAGTATGAGAGCTGCACGCATCGTTTCGTGCGTATCGCCGATGCCTCGTATGCCGCGGCCATCGTGAACGGCTCCACCTATGGCTCAGACGTCAGCCCGATGCAAGGCTGGGGTGGCAGTGGGAAATCAACGCGCATTGAGGCCCGCGGCACGATGGTCCGTCTCTCCCTGCTGTCCGCGCCGTTGTATCCCGACCCACGCACCGATCAGGGCGAGCACCATTTCGCATGGTCGGTTCTGCTCGACGCCACTATGGACGCTGTGCTGGCCAGCGCCGCCAGCATCAACGCGCCGGTGCTTGCCGACGTGCCGGATATAGCGCCGCTGGCCAGCGTCGAAGCCAAATCCGGAAGCATGGTTTTGGATTGGGTCAAGATGGCCGATGACGGCTCTGGCGATATCATCCTGCGCATGTACGAACCGGCCGGCGGCGAGGCGCGCGGCGTGCTGCACGTCTGCGATGAGCTGCGCGGCGCCCGTATCGGCGAAACCGATCTGCTGGAAGTCGAGCTGTCTGGGGGCAATGGCCCTGGGACTGAATTGCCGCGTGCCCTCGATGCTGTGGACTTGCAGCCTCTGCAGGCCGAAGGTGCCCGAATCTCCCTTATGCCGTTCCAATTGGCCACCCTGCGGCTGCGACGGTGATGCCGAGGGTCTTTTGAAGAGACTGTGCGCGCATCCGCATCAAGCTTCCCGCCGATTGGTGGAAACATCCACTTGCCCCACCATAACCACCAATAAATAAGAAAGGAAACCCTCATGGTTTCAATGAAGAAAGCGCTGGCTATCGCCGGTGCCGCAGCAATGCTCATGTCGTTTGCGGCATGCGGCAGCAGCTCGTCGAGCGAAGGCGATGGCAAAGGAGAAATCTCTTTCCAGACATGGAACCTCAAGAACGACAAATACACGCCGTACTTCACCGACTTGATCGCCGCATATGAGAAGTCCCATCCGGGCACGACCATCAAGTGGGTCGATCAGCCATCCGACAATTACGAGCAGAAGCTTTCGGCCGATGCGGCGGCTGGCTCGCTGCCGGACATCATTGATGCCGGTCCCTCGCTGATGTACGGGTTGGCCAAGGCCGGGGCCTTGATGAATATCACTAAAGAAGACCCGAAAGCCGCCGACCTCTATTACCAGGGCGCATGGAATGCAGTGACGTTCAAAGGCAACGGAGTCGAAGAAGGCTCCTATGGCTACCCGTGGTACGTCAACGACGGGCCGATGTATTACAACACCGAAGTGATGAGCAAGTGCGGACTGGACCCGAGCAGGCTTCCGATCACTTGGGACGACTACTTCAGCCAAGCCGAGACGATGGTGAAAAGCGGATGTGGAGCCTCCATGTCCACGATGATGGGCGGTGCAGTCGATGATTACGCCGCTGCCGGGGTCAAGATCATGAACAGCGATCATACGAAGTACACCTTCAACACCGCCAAGGCCGTTGCTCATCTCCAGCGCTTCATCGACCTGTATAAGGCCGGCGGCATTCCGCAGGAGGCGCTGAGCGCGCAATGGAGCCAGCAGGGCGAGTTCTTCCAGAAAGGTTCCATTATAGCCATGGGTGGCAGCGCCTATTCCGCCGCCGACTTCAAGCAGAATTCGCCTGATCTGTACGAGCATCTCGCCGTTGGCCCCAAGATCACCGATGAAGGCAAATCCGACACTGTCTCGTATGAGATGCTGGCGGTGAACGCCCAAACGAAGAACAAGGCACTGGCGCTTGATTTCGTGAAGTATGTGACG
This sequence comes from Bifidobacterium sp., assembly GCF_022640935.1. Classification (GTDB taxonomy): domain Bacteria; phylum Actinomycetota; class Actinomycetes; order Actinomycetales; family Bifidobacteriaceae; genus Bifidobacterium. The sequence goes on along the minus strand of NZ_JALCCV010000001.1, from coordinate 65,278 downwards.
AACGCCAAAAACCAGCTCAAATTTGCCAAGGAATCGAATACGTTCCCTTCCAGCAAGGGCGGGTTGGAAGATCCGTATTACACCAAGCTCGACACCAGCACGGTGCAGGGCCAGGCATTGGCAGTGACGCTCAAGGCCGTCAAAACCGGGTATTCGAGCCGTCCGGCTGAGTTCACCGACGCCAATGGGTCCTTGTATCTTCAGCAACAGGCCGCGCTCGCCCTGCAAGGCAAGCAGAGTGCGAAGGAGGCTTTGGACAAGGCCGTGCAATTCGCTGATCAGAAGCTGAAGCAGTGATGAGCGATATGGAAAACGCCATGGTCCGGTCTGAGGCTTCGGCCACGGCCGGACCGGCCCTACCTGATGTACTGCCTGCCGTTGCCCCCGATTCTGTGCCCGATCATGAACTCATTGAGCCGCGGAAGGCACACCGATCATTCAGCACGGTGATTGCGCCTTATCTCTTTGTGCTGCCGGCCTTCCTCATCGTGTTCGTTTTCGTGGTCGTTGCCGCGCTCAACACCTTCAGGCTCGCCTTCACCAACTCAACCCTGCTGCGGCCTGGCAAGTTCGTCGCATTCGATAATTTCGCCGCGATCATCCACGACGATTATTTTTGGACTGCGATGCTCAATTCCTCGCTCTACGTGGTGTGCGTTGTGCCGTTCATGGTCATTCTTCCACTGGTTCTGGCGAATCTGGTGCGCGGCAATTCGAGGATCATGGGATTCTTCCGCACATCGTTCTACACGCCTGTAGTGATGTCGGCGGTCGTAGTGGGCATGATCTGGACCAACTTGCTGGATTCCAAAGGCTTGGTTAATTCGCTTTTGCAGACCATGCACGTGATCGCCAAGCCGATACCATTCCTTACCGACCGCTGGCTCATCCTGTTCAGCGCGATGTTCGTGACGATCTGGCTGGGCTTGGGATACTACATGGTCATCTATCTGACGGCGTTGGCGAATATCGACAAATCGCTCTATGAAGCGGCTCAGTTGGATGGCGCAGGCCCCGCCAGACAATTCATCTACATCACCATGCCGGGCGTGCGTTCCACGATGATGCTCATCATGATGCTCTCCACCATTGCCGCATTCAGAGTATTCAATGAAATCTACGTGCTGACCAATGGCACGGCCGGTCCCGGCGGCGAAGACATCACCATGTCGATGCTCATCCAGCAGCAAGGCACTGGTATCCAAGCGCGGACCGGGTATGCAAGCGCCTTGTCGTTGATTGTGCTGGCGGTCGTAGGAACGCTGCTGGTCGTCCAGCAGCTCGTGCAGAAGCGAGGGGAGGACTGATGAAGACGAAACGGAATCATAGCAGGGTCACACCTGGCAAGGCGGCGCAATACGCCATACTGCTGCTGATGTTCCTGCTGCTGGTCGGGCCTTTCGTGTGGGAGCTTTCGCTTTCGCTCAAAGGCAAGGGCGACAATGTGTACGCCGTGCCGCCGTATATTGTGCCGAGGACGCCGACGCTGGACAATTTCCTATCCGTGTTCCGGCAGGTGCCGGTGTTCCATTACATGTTCAACACCATTCTGGTGGCCCTCATGGCGATTGCCGGCAATGTCATCTTTTCGACGATGGCTGGTTATGCTTTGGGGCGGCTCAAATGGCGTGGGCGCAGTGCGATGTTCACGATGTTCATGGGCACGATGGTCATCCCGGTCGAAGGCGTGGTCATCTCGCAGTTTCTGATCGTCAGAAGCGTGCATCTGCAGAATACGCTGTTGGCCGTGGCGCTGCCGGGCATGGTCGGAGCCATCAATATCCTGTTGATGACCAATGCTTTCCGGGCGATACCAAAGGAGCTCGAGGAGGCGGCGCAAGTCGATGGCGCCAATGTCTGGCAACAGTTCTTCTATATCTGCATGCCGCAGGTTCGGGGCACGATGACAGTGGTGGGCATCTTTGCCTTCGTCGGCGCATGGAATGATTTCTTGTGGCCTTTGATCGTTATCTCCGATGAACGGCAGTACACGCTGACTCTGGGCATGAACCGGCTCAAGGGGATGTTTGTCTCCGATCCCCGTCTGATCGCGGCCGGAGCGCTGATTTCCCTGATCCCGATTCTCATATTCTTCGCATGCTTCCAACGCTATTTCTTCCAGGGCTTGGAAGAGGGCGGACTCAAGGGGTGAGAAATCATATGAGATTCGGTGTCAATTACACGCCTTCCAACGGCTGGTTCCATTCGTGGCTTCACCCTGATTGGGACAGTGTGTCACAAGATCTGGATGCCATCGCCGGCCTTGGGATGGATCATATCCGCATCTTCCCGCTTTGGCCGATTTTGCAGCCTAATCGAACGTGGATCAACGAGGCGGCTCTTGACGATGTGCGTCATATGACTCAGCTTGCGGATGAACGTGGTCTCGATGTTTTCTCCGACGTGTTGCAGGGGCATCTCTCCAGTTTTGACTTCGTGCCGAGCTGGCTGGTGTCGTGGCACGAGACCAGCATGTTCACTGATCCGAACGCCATAGCTGCCGAGGCGAGGCTCGTATCCGCAGTGTATGCGGCGTTGGAGGACATTGGTCATTTTCAAGGCCTGACGCTGGGCAATGAATGCAACCAGTTCGCCGACCGTGTGCATCCGCGGCGCATGGATGCAAGTTCTGCGGACATCGATGGATGGCTCAATGCGCTATTGGCTCCGATTCGGGACAAAGCGAACAGGCAAGGCCGGGTGCTTCTGCATAGCGAGAACGATGCTGTCTGGTACGCGGATCATCATGCGTTCATGCCCTGTCACGCTGCTGGAATTGGCGATATCACCGCTATTCATTCGTGGGTTTTCAACGGCACGGCACAGCGTTACGGTGGCCTGTCGCAGGAAAGCACACGTCATGGCGAGTACCTTATCGAGCTGTCCAAGGCGTTTGCCGACTCTGCTGATCATCCGGTCTGGCTGCAGGAGATCGGTGCGCCAGGCAATGTGATTGCAGCCGCCGATATGCCACGCTTCTGCAGCGGCAGCATCGAGCATGCCGCCGACTGCACGAACTTGTACGGCATCACCTGGTGGTGTTCCCACGATGTGAATCATGCGTTGTCTGATTTCCCCCCGTTTGAGCACGATCTTGGACTATTCGATGAGAATGGTGCGCTCAAGCCAATCGGCAGGCAATATGCGAAATTGGCCGACGAGTATCGCCGGCGCCCGGAACCATCGCCGCGTTCGACGGCTGTGGTGGTGCAGGTCGGCGTCGACGGCAATCCCACGCTGAAAGCCGCTTGCTCACCGGGCGGTTCGGTCTTCGAACGCTGGATGGCATTGAGCGCGAAAGGGGAGCGCCCTGCCATCATTTCATCCATTACGGCAGGTAATCCGCAGGCGCTGGCTTTACGGGGCATCAGCAATTACGAGCAGGTTGAAATGGTTGCCGGCAACGCATATAGCGCGGTTTCGGACCCCTCGTTGGAGGCTGCCATGGCCAGCGCGAGCTAACGCCCGCCATAGCTTGGAAGGAAGAGCACCGTATGCCTGCCATTGAGACGCTCACCGATTCGTTGAGCCTGACCGAAAAAGTCGGCCAGCTTAATCAGCGGCTGCTGGGCTGGAAGTGCCTGCAGCGGCGCAACGGACGGCTGATCCCCACCGACTATCTCAAGCGCGAAATCGATCGGTGGGGCGGGTTGGGGCTGCTCTACGGTTTATTTCGCGCCGATCCATGGTCCGGGCAATCGTGGGCGAACGGAATTCGTCCCGAGGAACGACTTGAGGCGGCGGCGATCGTTCAACAGACCGTGGTTGCCCGTGGCGCGCATGGTATTGGTGTGCTTTTGAGTGAGGAGGCGCCGCATGGGCATCAGGCATTGGGCGGCGCGGTGCTACCGCCCAACCTCGCCTTGGGGGCGACATTCGATTCCGAATTAGTCATGGAAGCCGAGGCCGCTGTGGCTGCGGAACTCGCTGCGAGTGGCGTGCATGTCGCATTGGTCTCGGGCTTGGATATCGCTCGGGATCCGCGCTGGGGGCGCTGCGAGGAATGCTTTGGAGAAGATCCATCGCTGGCGGCCAGTATGTGCCAGGCGGTTATCATCGGCATGCAGGGGCGCGATCGTTCTAGGATCGGCGGTGGCGGGGTCGCTGTTGTGCTGAAGCATCTGGCCGCGCAGGGCGAGGCCGTTGGCGGCCGCAATGGGCAGTCGGCGATCATCGGAAGCCGTGATTTGCATGAGATCCATCTGCCTGCTGTGGAGGCGGGCGTGCGCGCGGGGGCGATGGGCTTCATGGCCGCGTATAACGATATCGATGGGGTGCCGTGCTGTGCCAATCCTTGGCTGTTGCGCGACTATCTGCGAGGTGAGCTCGGCTTTGACGGGCTGGTGATGGCCGACGGGTTGGCGGTCGACCGTCTGAGGGATATGTCGGGTTCCATTCCGGACTCTGGCAGAGTGGCGCTGCTTTCCGGCGTCGACGTGTCATTGTGGGACGATGGTTTCACCCATCTCGTCGAATATGCCGATGCTCCGGATGTTATGGCGTCCATTGAATCCGCTGTGCAGCGAGTGCTCAATCTCAAGCGTGATTTTGGTCTGCTCGCGACAGGCGGCGATACTGGATTCGATCACGCCGCGCATGATTCCGATCGCGTCCGGCTGTCCATTTCCGGCAGCGGACAGCGCGATGGCGGAGATCTCGGCGAGCTGTGCAAAGTGACAAGCCGGTATTCTCAACGACTATCACAGGAATCACTGGTGCTGCTCAAGGATTGCGGCGCGCCAGACTTGTCGGTCTGCGGCATCGTGAACCATTTGGCAGATGGGCCGGTGGTGGTGGCAGGCCCATTCGCCGATGACTTCGCCTGTTTCCTGGGTGATTACACTGCGCCGCAGCCAACCGGGCGGCGCGCCAGCGTGTACAGCGAATTGGCCGAGACATTCGCTGCCACCAATCGGGAAGTAGTGCTGCTTTCGGATTGCGCAGAACGCGAACGGCAGGTGCTCGCTGCGGCGTCATTGGTAGTCGCGGTGCTCGGCGGCACCAGCGAACGCGCCTATGACAGCGACTTCGCGGAAAACGGTGCCGCGCTCGCGGTAACTGAACATGGGGCGAGCGGCGGCGAAGGAGTCGATGCCGCAGATGTCTCGTTGCCATGGGATCAGGACGGGCTCATATATCGACTGCACTCCCAAACTTCTGCGCCGATTGTCTCAGTCATCGTTGCCGGGCGGGCGCATGTACTGACCAAAGTGCTGGAGTGTTCTGCGGCCGTGATCTGGGCAGGATATGCGGGGCCCTTTGGCCCGCAGGCCGTGATGAAAACCTTGAAGGGGAAGAACGTCCCCTCGGGGCGCATGCCTGTGACGCTGCCGAGCGCCGTCGGCGCGATCCCGGTTCGTTACAATGATCGGCAGCCGGCGGACGGTGCGTACAAGGATGCGCCCCGACCCGTATTGCGGTGTTTCGGATACGGTATTGGTGCTTTGCGCGGTGCCAAGGTGACAGGGCTCCACACGAAAACGACCGCCGACACGTTGGTTGTCTCAGCCATCGTGGCGACAGCTGCGATCCCTGCGCGAGGCGCATTGAATCTCTTCGTGCGGCGTATGGGGCTGCTGACGGTGCCAAGGCTGGCTGAGCTGGTCGGCACCGTATATCTCGATATGCCGGCGCGATCTCAACGGCATGTGGAGTGGCGGGCGCCGATCGACTGGTTGTTGCGAGACGCAGGTGCGAGCGTGCGACTCCATCTGTGGCTTGATGGTGAATTGTCATCCGCTACGATGGAACTCGCCCGTGGCCAACGTCGCACGCGCCAGGACCTGCAGAGAACGCGCCGTGGAGACCGAATGCAGCCGGATCCGTTTCGGCCATGATAATGAAAAGTATAAATCGTTTTAGTTGTTGTCAATGGTAGGGTTGGGAGCGTTCGTCATAACGGCTGGCCGCAAAGGCCCGCTTGGAATAAATAGGGGCGGTGAATATGGCAAACCTCGGGCGCGGACGAGGAAGTGACGGCTTGGTTCCATTGGGCGCTGGCCATCGCGTCAGTCTCAAAGACATCGCCGACGAGCTGGGAATATCGCAGACGGCGGTATCGTTCGCTGTGAATGACAAGCCTGGCGTTTCCGAGGAGACCAAGCGCAAGGTCAAGGCGACTGTGGCTCGGCTCGGTTGGAGCCCGGTGTATGCGGCGCAGGCGCTGAGCTCATCCAGGACGATGACCATCGGTTTCGCGCCTTCACGCTCCGGCAGCAATCTGCAGGCGGAATCCTTCATGCTGCATTTCATGGCGGGCCTGCACGATTCACTCAGCAGCAAGGGATACGGCCTGCTTTTCCGCCCGACATCGTCGTTGCACGAGGAGATGGCTACCTACCGGGACTGGGCCAAGCGCAAGCGCGTCGACGGCGTCGTGCTCGTCGATCTGCGCACCAACGATCCACGGCCTGCGCTGTTGCGCGACATCGGCATTCAGGCGGTGCTCGCCGGAGGACCCGACCCGGAGAATATCGTGCCGTCGTTGTCCATTGACGACTCTGGGACGATGGCGAAGGTGCTGCGGCATTTGGTCGGAGCGGGGCATCGACGTATCGCCTACTTCGCGGGCGACCGTGACTTGGACTACAGCAAGGCTCGTCTGGCTGCATTCAACGAGCTTTCAATGCGCTATCGTCTGGAATTCTCCTCGATCAACTACACACAGTTCGATTCGGCGGTCGCGGCACGCGAGACCTGCGCGATGATGATGGGCAGCGCGCCTCCTACTGCGTTCATTTATGAAAACGAGACGATGGCGGTCGCCAGCCTGCGCGCGTTGGAGGAGCTGGGATTCTCATCGCAGGCGCCACAGGGGCTGGAGGCGCGTCATGACCGTCCATTCCCCTCGAATCTCCCGGCGATCGTGAGCTTTGAAGACAGCTTCGTATGCACGGCGGTGTTCCCCTCGATCACCGCAGCGCACCGCGACCCGGGGGAGTACGGCAAGAAAGTGGCCAATCTGCTGCTCAAATCGCTCTCCGGCGAGCCAGTGGCCGGCAACCGCCGGATTCTCGCGCCAAAACTGGTAGTGAGAGAAAGCACCGCGGCCCGCAACGACCCAAAATATGGTGTCATCGCGGGGCGGTGATGCGCTGTGCTGAGCCGTTAGGCGCGGAAGAGCGGTTCGCGTAGGCGAGGCGAGCGTCCGCCAAGGTCGCGAAGCGCGGTCCTATGGCCGCTCACATTCCGCCGTACGACGTATTGATGTGCTGTGCGACGTATTCGGGAAACCAAGAATGTCGGATTTCTGCGGTTTTGCGATTTCCGAAAACGTCGCACAGCGACCCGCTCACTTCGCGGCGTTGCTGATCGCGGTGGTGATCGAGACGGCTGGGTCGAGGAAGGGGATGAGGGTGGATTGGAAGGCGTGGTAAAGATCCGATTTGCCCGGCCATACCGTGCCGATCACGTGGTTGTCGACGTCGAGCTGATGGAACCATGAGCCCCCGTTGTGATCGATGAGGTATTCGTCGGTGTATCGGGCGAATTCGGCGTAGCGCTCGCGGTACTCGGACTTGCCGCTCGCCTTGGCCAGCGTCGCGGAGGTGTTCATCGCCTCGGCCAGCGTCCAGTGCATGCGATCGGTGACCACGGGCTTGCCGTTCCAGTCGGTCGTATATGCCAGGCCGATCGTACCGTCGGCGTTCCAGCCATCGGCCAGCGCTCGCTCGAAGAGATGCTCGGCGGCCTCGATGTATGGCTGAGAGTCTTCGGCGTTGGCGAAGGAACTCAGCGCCCACTGCGTGATGAGCCGCGCCCATTCGATGCCATGGCCCGGGGTGGCGCCATAGGGCTTGAATTGGTCGTCCTTCTTGTCCGCGTTGAACTCGAAATCCGGCTCCCATTGGTCGTTGAAATGCTCGGGAATGCGCCATTCGTTGCCCCTCGCCCAAGAGACGACGTGGTCGATGATGCGCCCGGCGCGCTGCCGGTAGCGGTTGTCGCCCGTGGCGTCGGCGACCGCAAGGAACGCCTCGGTGGTGTGCATGTTGGCGTTGAGGCCACGGTAGGTGTCGAGAGTCGCGAACGCGGTGTCCCATGTATCGACTGCAAGGCCTTCCTTCTCGTCCCAGAAATGCTCGTCGTAAGTGTCGAGCGCCTCGCGCAGCAGTTCCTTGGCGCCGGGCCGCTTGGCGAGCAGCGCCGAACTGGCTGCGATGATGACGAATGCGTGCGCATAGCAGACCTTGCCGGGTTCTGGCGTGCCATCGGATTGAATCGAGGGATACCAGCCGCCGTGCTCGTCGTCGTGCAGAATGCCGGTCAGGCCTTTCAAACCCGCGTCGGCGAGTTCGCCGGCATTGGGATAGCCAAGCAACGACGCGATCGAGTACACGTGCGTCATGCGCCCGGTAATCCACGTTTGGATGCCATGCGAGGGATCGATGTCCCCGTTGTCGTCCAGCCAGCCGGAGCCGCCTTGAGCGCCAGGGAAACGGCGGCCAAAATCGAGCAGCTCGTATGTCTCGGAGGCCATGAAAGTCCGGTTGGCGACAGTGCCGAGACGGTATTTTGGATTCGTAGTGGTCATGATATGTGATTCCTTCCTTGGAATGATGTTCTTATGGTTCGTCCGAGCGGGTTTGTGGGTCGGCGCAGACGAAAGCTTGCAATTGCGATGATGGGAATACATGATGCGTTGTCCGGCATGATGAGCCGTGCGGTAGCAGGCCGGCCGACAATACGCCGGTTGGCGGCGCGTCGGGCGACACGACGGCGTATCAAGCGGCAGCCGCCGCACGGCGATCGGCAGGGGATGGTCCGCATGGCTACCGCCTCACTCGAATGTCGAAATAGTCCATGACGAGCTCGCAGAACATCATGTTCGCCCAGCTGAACCATTCGCGTGTGTATGCATGCGGATCATTGACATCGATGCCTTCATGCATCACATGGGTTCCGGCATCAATGGCGACAAGGAGATCGAGCACGCGCCCTTTTTCGTCAGCGCTTGCGCTGGTCATGCCTTGCACTGCCAGCGCGATCGGCCAGATGTAGCCTTTCGGCGTATGCGGCGAGCCTATGCCTCGGGCGTGCGAACCGGCGTAATAATACGGGTTCTCGCTGCTCAGCAGCGTGCGTCTGGTGGCTTGGTACACCGGGTCGTCGATGGCGCAGTAACCCAGATACGGGGCCGCCAGAAGGCTGGGTACATTCGCGTCGTCCATGATCAAGGCGTGGCCCAGTCCATCCGTCTCATAGACGTATATGCGCTCGCCATTTCGGTTCCTCGCAAGTCCATGCGCGGCGATGCCCGCGCTGATGTCCTCACGCAGCCGTTTCGCCCGGGATGCGATGTCCGGATCGTTCAGCGGACCGGCGAAGATCTGCTCGACATAGCCCATCACCACAGCCGCGAACATGTTTGCAGGCACCAGATAGTGGTAGGTGCAGGCGTCGTCGCTAGGGCGGAACCCGGACCAGGTCATGCCGGTGACGGCGACGGGCGAGCCTTTGCCGTCGTCACCCAGCGTCTCTGTGGGCAACGTGGTATCGCGGATGAAATAGTACGGCGAACCGGCGTGGTTCTGCTCGGTCTCGAAGACATCCAGGATGCGCCGCACGGCGGTCATGAAGCTGTTGTCGAAGTGATCGGTGCGCCCGGTGTTGCAATAGAGCAGCCACGCGAGCTGAAGCGGATAGCACAGGGAATCGGTCTCGTACTTGCGTTCCCACAGCCACGGGCTGCTGCGGTCGGACCGGTCGCCATGATCCCATGAGTCGCCGCTGGGGAACTCGTTGAAGGCGTTGGCATATGGATCGATGGCAATACAGCGCATCTGCTGGCGCACCAGCCCGGCGATCATCGACGCCAGATCCTCGTCCTGCGCGGCCAGGATGAGGTAGGGCCGCACCTGCGCGCTGGAATCGCGCAGCCACATGGCGGGGATGTCGCCGGTCAGCAGGAAGGTCGTCCCGTCGTCATGGCGGCGAACCGTGGTGAGCAGCGTATTGGCGAAGGCCGCATTGAAATCACGAGACCATGCCGCATGCTCCGGCCCGCACAACTTGGCGACATGCGCCATCAGAGCCCTGGCGGATTCGGGTACTGTGTCATAGCGCATAAGTCGATATCCCTAATCCTTACAGCCCGGCTGCGGCCAGGTAATCCGGCATGTGCTCGGGGTAGCGTGGCCAGGCGCCATTCTGCGTGCAGACGAAGGCCGCGGTGTTGACGGCCGCGCGATGCGCCTCGACTAATGAGGAGCCGGTGAGGATCTTCGCGGTGAAGGTGCCGGAGAAGGAATCTCCCGCGCCCACCGTGTCGGTCACCTCGACGCGCGGGGTCGAGAGCGTTGAAACCTCGCCGTTCTTCGCCACGATCGTGCTGAACGCCGAGCCTGCGGTCAGGATCACGTAGTCGAGGCCGTATTCGCTGATGAACCAGCGGCATGCCTCGTCGTCCGAAGCCCCTCGGATGTCGAACATGTCGCGCAGCAGGAGCAGCTCCTCGTCATTGAGCTTGAACACGCTGGCAAGACCAAGCAGCTCGGCGATAAGCTCCTTAGAATAGTGGTCGCCGCGCAGATTGATGTCGAAGAATCTGAGCGCATCGTGCTTGGCGTGCTTGAGCAGTTCGATGATCGTATCGTGCGTTTCGGGGGAGCGCAGCGCCAGCGTGCCGAAGCACACTGCGTCGGCACGCTCTACTTGCCCGATGAGTTCGCGGGTGAGCAGCAGATGGTCCCACGCCACGTTCTTGACGATCGTGTACTCGGGTATGCCGTTTTTGAGCGAGATCTCGACCGTGCTGGTAGGCCAGGCGTTGCGCTGGATGACCGAACGGACCCCGGATTCCTTCGCGGCCGCGAGCAGCTCATCGCCGAGTTCGTCTTCTCCCACGGCGCTGATCGCGCAGCCCTCGGTTCCGTTCATCGCGGCGTGATAGGCGAAGTTGACGGGTGCGCCGCCGGCTCGCTTGCCGCTGGGAAGCATATCCCACAGCAGCTCTCCCAGGGAGAGCACTATTGGTTTGGTCATGGTGTGTTTCCTTTCCTTATGTGACTTTTTATGCGACATCGAAAAACATCGAAGGATGGTCGAGGAATTGCGTGGCTGCCACCGCCGCCGCGCCGCAAACGGCGGAATCGCTGCGCAGATTAGATATTGAAATCGTCGTAGCCTCCCTGAGCTCGGGCAACACATGGCTGTCGACGACTTCGCGAATGGCCTGCAGCAGCGGCTGCCCGCCTTGGGCCACGATATCGCCGATGACGATGCGTTCGGGATTGTAGGCGTTGAAAATCGTCACGCAGCCGAAGCCGGCGTAATGGCCGATCTCTTCGACGAGCAGCTTGGCGCGTCCGTCGCCGGAATCAGCCAAAGCGAACAGGGCCCGGCACGCCTCGCTGTGAGTCAGCTCTTTCGCATTCGGCACGAGACCGCGGCTCACGATGGCCTCGTGAATGACCACGGCCGAGCAATAACGTTCCAGGCAGCCGACATTGCCGCACTCGCACGGCCGGCCATTGATGTCGATGCTCACATGCCCGATTTCAGTGGCGGTTCCCAATGCTCCGTTGATGAGCCGGCCGTTGTCGATGACGCCGAGGCCTACGCCTTCTCCGAGCAGGTAGTACGCGAGATTCTCGCAAGTGTTGCGCTTGTCGAACAAGTATTGGGCGAGGGCTCCGGCACGAGCGTCCTGCTCGATGAAGACCGGGACGTCAAAGGCGTGGACGAACTCCCTAGGGAAGTTGACGTAGCGCCAGCCGCGCATCGAGGAGACGACTGCGGTGCGTCCCGCCACGCGCAGATATGGTCCAGGCACCGCCATGCCGATGGCGACGATGCCAGGGTCGCTGGCGAGCAGTGAGGCGAGCATCGTATGGATGAGCCGGATGGTGTCGGGAATCGTGCTCTCGCTGACCGTCGGCAGCTCGTGCAGTCCGATCGGCGAGCCGGCGAGGTCGAAAACGCCGATCTGCACGAGGCTGCGGGCGAATTTGACGCCGAGAAGGTGGAATCGGGCGTCGTCAAGTTTCAGTCCGATCGAACGGCGGTTTTTCGCGCCTTCGATATCGCCGGTTTCCGCGATGATGCCTGCGTCAATGAGGCGCGCCGTGATTTTCGTGATGGCTGCTGGGGTGAGCCGCAGGGCTTTGGCGATTTGGGCTCGAGAGCAGACGCCGTTGTGGTAGAGATAGTGCAGGATGCGCGAGCGATTGGATTCGGAGACGCTCGCCTGGGACGTGATGCCCTGTGCGTTGCGCATCGTGACCTCCCACACTGGATTTGGAGCTGTTGCCGGCCGCCGTTCCTCATTGAGGCGGAACCTACGGAATAGGTTAACGCAGTTAATTCTCCTATGCAAATGACTGGAGAACATGCGTGTCGGATGGCCGATATCGCGGAACGTCTCGCGAAATTTACGTTTCGCGCCCCTTAGCGACCTGGTTTTTTATCAGTTTCCCGGGAAATTGACGGTTTGCAGCGCGTTTGCGCGGCATGTTCGTGCGAGCGGGCGATGATCTGATGCGGGAGAGCGCAAATCTGAGGCGAATGCAGCGGATTTGCGCGTCGGCCCTACATGGGCGAGAAGACTCGGGCCGCCGTATACCGCGCGACGGATACGCTTTCGCCCTGCATCGTAACATCCTCACCGAAGGCGCAGCGCCTTACGACCGTGCGGGTGCGGAAGGAAGAAGCAGTGGTGGCATCGAGACGCGCCTGCACAGCCTGCATGAATCCTGCCGTCAGGATATCGTCGGGGCCGTGCAGGCAGACATCGCTGACATCCAGCAGGCCGACCGGCATGGCCAAGGCCGTGGCGAGGTAATCGCCGGCCTGCGTCAGAATCGCCTCGCGTTCCGCCTGTCTGGAGCCTCGCATGTGCTGCCGCAGCACGGTTGCCGAGATGAGCGTCTCCAGGCAGCCGCGCTTGCCGCAGGCGCACAACGGACCATTCGGATCGATGGAGATATGGCCGATCTCTCCGCCTGCGCTCGTTTCGCCGAGCACAGGGACGTCGTCGATGAGCACGGCGGCGCCGATGCCGCGCCTGATGCGCACGAAGAAGAGGTTCGGTCCGCCTTGGCCGAAGAATCGTTCGGCCAGCATGGCGCTCGTAGAATCGTTGTCGACGATGACGGGCAGTCTGAAGCGCTGTTCCAAGGGCGTGCGCAGATCGAGGTTCGACCAGCCCAGCGCCGTCGACGTGCGCACGATCATATTGTTGTCGACCACGCCGGGCACCGCGATGCCGATGCCGACCGGGTGTTCGGCGTGCGCAAGCAGCCGCTCGACCAGTGTGCTGATCGTTGTCATGCCAAGCATGGTGCCGGCCGTGATCGCCAGCTGCTCGCAGTATCGCTGCGCACCCAGCAGATCGGTCACTGCGCCCTCGAGAAGTTGGGGTCGGGATGCGTCGATGCTGATGATGTCGAGCCTATCGGGGTCTATGCCCAGCAGCGTGCCGCGCTTGCCTTTACCGCGGGAATTTTCGCGCCCGCACTCGCGCAGCAGTCCGTCGTCCAGCATCGAGGCGACCACGTCGGATACCGCCACGCGCGACAGCCCGGTCAGCCGGCCCAGATCGGCCCGCGAATACTGATGGTCAGGCAGCAGCAGATCAAAGATCAGCGCGCGGTTGCTGCGTCGGATGTCCCCGGGGCCGGATTTTCCCAATCGGCGCGGAACGGGGGAGTGCACCGTATGCTCTGCCTGCTGTATTTGCATGGGCCCTCTTCGACAGTGGCGCAGGAACGAATCGGTCCTGCGTTCTCGTACAATTGTTTATGTAAGGTAAGTTAACAAATTGCAGCGACTCAATTCGTACGCGCAAAGAATCGTCGCCGTGTTATTGTGACGCGGTCTTGACGAGAAAGGTCGGAAAATGGCCGAAGTGATCATTGTCAAAGACGAAGACGAGGCTGGCGAACTGTACGCGTCGTGCGTGGCCGATCTCATCCGCTCAAAGCCTGACGCGGTGCTGGGGCTGGCCACGGGCTCCAGCCCGCTGGCCGCATACCGCCATCTCGCGCGGCGTGTCGCGCAAGATGGCATCGATGTCAGCAAGGTGCGAGGGTTCGCCTTGGATGAATACGCCGGACTCGATCCCAGGCATCCGCAGTCCTACCGCAGCACAATCACCCGCACCGTCGTCGAGCCAGTGGGCCTCAATCCCGATCTCGTGCATGTGCCCGATGGCAATTTGAAAACGATCGCAGGCGCCGGACGCGCCTATGATGCGACGATCGAGGCCGCGGGCGGCGTCGATTTGCAGATCCTCGGCATCGGCACCGACGGCCATATCGGTTTCAACGAGCCTGGTTCCTCGTTGGCTTCCGGCACCAGGATCAAGACCTTGGCCGAACAGACGCGCATCGACAACGCCCGTTTCTTCGATGGCGATATCGAACGGGTTCCCACGCATTGCATCACGCAGGGCATCGGCACGATACTCAAGGCGCGCCATCTGGTGTTGCTGGCATTCGGCGCAGGCAAGGCCGAGGCTATCGAAGAGACATGCGAGGGCGGCATTTCGGCGTTCTGCCCGGCTTCGGCGCTGCAGCTGCATCCGCACGCCACGGTCATCGTCGATGAAGCCGCTGCATCCCGGCTGCGCCACAAGGATTATTACAAGTATGCATTCGCGCATAAGCCGGCTTGGCAGGGCATCTGATCTGCCACATGCCCACACAGGCCACCGGCCGGGCATAGCGCGCCGTGGCAGTAGCATCAGCGGCCCGCATTGGCGAGCCGTGCGAAGGGAGTTCATATGGAAATCGTGCGGCACGAGCATGTCGACGAAATCACGGCAGCTCTGAAGGCATCGCCAGCGGGCCTCGCGATCCGCAACGCCAAGCTGATTGACGCCAATGGTGTGCGCGAGCATGCTTGGGCAGTGGCCGATCACGGCGTGATCTCGGCAGTGGGAAGCAATGACCCCGACTTTGCCCGCGCCTGTGAGCAGGCCGGCATCGCCCCCGAAGGCACGGAGGTCGTCGATGCGCGAGGCCGGATTCTGGCTCCTGGCTATATCGACACCCATGCCCATGGCGGCTGGGGCATGTCATTCGACGATGGGCCTCAGGGCATCGAGACCGCTCGCGCCGCGCACGCCTTCCATGGCACGACGCGCGCCGTGGTCTCGCTGATCACGAACCCGATCGACACCATATGCCGCAACCTGACAGCGTTGCATGCGGCGATGGCAGGCCGCCCGGACATCCTCGGCGTGCATCTGGAAGGCCCGTTCCTGGCGCCCACCCGCCGTGGCGCGCATGACCCCGAATGCCTGCGCGACCCACAGCCCGAGCTGGTCGAGCAATTGCTTGAGGCCGGCCAAGGGGCGATCCGTCAGATCACGATCGCTCCGGAACTGCCGCATGGGCTCGACGCGATCGGGCGTTTCGCCAAGGCTGACGTCATTCCCGCCGTAGGCCATTGCGAGGCCGATTACGAAACTGCGCGCAAGGCCTTCGACGCCGGTGCCGGGATCCTGACCCACATCTTCAATGCGATGAACGGCTTGAAGCACCGCGCCCCGGGTCCGGTCGCAGCCGCGATCGAGGATACGCGGATCTCCATCGAGCTGATTAATGACGGCTTCCATGTGCAGGATCCCATGGTCAAAATAGCCTTCCAGCTGGCCCCACACCGCATCGAGCTGATCACCGATGCCATGTCCGCAACCGGTTGCCCGGACGGCCATTATCTGCTTGGCGCGCTGTCGGTCAACGTCGTCGGCGGCCATGCGCGGCTTGTCGAAGGCGGGGCCATCGCCGGTTCGACGCTGCTGCTCGAAAAAGCTGTAAGCAGGGCTGTCCTCGAACTTGGCGTGGATCCCATCCAAGCCGTCGAGGCCGCCACGCTTAGCCCAGCGAAAACCTATGGTTTCGACCGGCCGAACGCGATCACCGGTGCCCCGTTGGGCCTTGTGGCCCCCGGGTACGCCGCCGATCTGCTGCTGCTCGACGACACGCAGTGGAGCGTGCAACGCGTGTGGTGCGGTGGCCGCTCGCTGCGGTGAAAAAGCATTCTCGGTAGCCTAGTCATCGATTTAGAGCGCCAGCAGCGCCCCGGCCGCGCCCCGATCGGCGACCAGGGCCGGACAGGTACCTGCCGACCGGGCAGACATGGATGGCCGGGACCTTTTCTCTGCCCAGGCCGCGCCGATGGCCAGCGGTATACGTTTGAGCCGTTCGAATTCCACAGAGACCGTCCTGCCGCACAATTCCGTGTGCGCGTGGCAGTCTTCGGCGCCGATGAGATAGATGCCCGCATAGGGTCCCGATCGCTCCAGGCTCCTTCATGTTCTAGATCATGCTGGCGGCGACGTAGGGATCGAAAATGGGCTGAGCCGGCCGTTGATGATGCCACCCGCCCTTTACCATGTCGGCATCGCCGCCGAGCGTTGGCGCCGCGGCCGATGCACAAACTGCAGCTATGAGACCACGCCGTTCGATGGGCAGGACGGTCCGCAGGCTCGGCACATCTGTGGCGGCAATAGCGTTTTGCGTTGTGTGGTTCTTCCCGGTGTATTGGATGGCCATCACATCATTCAAGTCACGCAGCGAAGTCATGACGGCGAACCCGACCTTCTGGCCGACTCACCCGACATTGTTCAATTACAAGCAGGCGATGTTCGCCACGACCTTCTTCACCAACTTGCGCAACAGCGTCATCGTGACGGCATTTGCGGTGATTTTCTCCATCATCGTTTCGTTCCTCGCGTGCTCGGCGTTGACGCAATACCGTTTTGGCTCGCGCAAGGCGATCATGATCGGCATCCTCGCCGTACAGATGATCCCGGGAACCGCGTTGCTCATACCCCAGTTCATCGTGTTCAACAGGCTCGGCCTCCTCGACAACTATTTCGGCTTGATACTTGCATATATTGGCGCAACGCTGCCTTTTTCAATATGGACGTTGCGCGGATTCTTCCTAGCGATACCGACCGAAATCTTTGAGGCGGCGAAGGTCGACGGAGCGAACGACTGGAAGATCTTGTGGAGGATCACTTTCCCGCTCGTCGCCCCAGGAGTCGTGTCCACATCAGTGTTCGCGTTCATCAGCGCCTGGAATGATTATCTTACTGCCTACACATTCATGAAAGACCAGAGCCGCTACACGTTGCCGTTGTGGTTGGCATCGTTTTCGACGCCGCCGACCGGGACCGATTATGGCGGGCAGATGGCTGCTTCGGTCATCTTCTCGCTGCCAGTCGTCATATTCTTCATGATCGTTCAGCGCAATATGGTCAAAGGCATTACGGCCGGCGCGATGAAGTGACATCACCTCAGAGGCGGTTGTCTGGGACAGTCTCGGCAGCCGGCCTGTTGCATTCGTCTATCGCATGCAACAGGCCAGCTCATTGCCCGCTACTGGGTAATCCAATATTCTTTACGAAATGCATCACAGAAAGGCACGACATGCGATATCGCACCGCGGGAGTGGAACGCGAACTGGAGCTGATACCTGAGCCTCGCCGGATCTCGGGGATAGGAGACGGCGCACAAGCACAAGAGGATACAGAAAAAAATGCACCTGAGACGGTGCTGCTGCCGTATTCAGACAGAATCGTTGAAGATCTTGATGGCCTAGACTTACCTTGCGTTCTCAGCTCGCAGCTTGCGGACGATATCGAGGCGGCCAGCGGTCTGCGCTGGGACGTGGCGCACGGCTCGCATTGGCGTGCCTTCATACGGCTCGAGCTTGACCATAATCTTGGCGCTGGGTCATATCAGGTGTCCATACAGGCTGATGGCATCGTGGTATCAGGCGGCGATTTCGAGACTGTACGTGACGGCGTGCAGACGCTTCGCCAGATCATTCGCCAATGCGGCATGGCGTTGCCCGCTCTCGAGATCGAAGATGCGCCGGGCTATGCGGTGCGCGGTTATTACCTTGATGCGACGCGCGGGCGGGTGCCTACGCTCGATTGGCTTAAAACATGGGCCGACAAACTGTGCCTATACAAATACAATCAGCTGCAGCTTTACATTGAACACAGCTTCATGTTCGACGGATTAAGCGAGGCGTGGCGTGGCGTCAGCCCGCTCAAACCGGCCGATATCATCGCCTTCGACGAATACTGCGCACGACTGGGCATCGAGCTGATTCCGTCCGTTTCCACATTCGGGCATCACTACATGGCGCTGCGCACCAAAGAATTGCGCGGGCTGGGAGAGTTTCCTCAGGACGCCGATCGGCCTTACAGCTTGGTCGAGCGGCAGGAGCATCATACGCTCAACATCACGAAGCCCGAGGCCTTCGCATTCTCCACCACACTGATCGATGCCTACCTGGAATTGTTCCGCACCAAGAAATTCAACATCTGTGCGGATGAGACCTTTGATTTGGCAAAGGCGAGTCGAAGGCTCGGGCCGATGAGGTGGGCGTGCCGACGATGTACGCCGATTACGTGTCCGCGCTGTGCCAGCATCTTGCCGAACGCGGCCACGAGGCGCTCTTGTGGGGCGACATCGCGGTGGAGATGCCGGAGATCTTGGGCAAGCTGCCGCATGACGCGATGCTGCTCAATTGGCTCTATTCGCCTGAAATCACCGAGGAGAAGGTCAGGCTCGTTGCTGAATCGGGTGCGCAGCAGTATGTGTGCTCCGCAGTGCACTGCTGGAATGCGTTGCTGCCGCATCTCGATGATGCCTGGAACAACATTTCACGGCTGGCGCGCTACGGTGTGAAATACAAGGCGGCGGGAGTCTTGGTAACCGATTGGGGGGACTACGGGCATGTCAACGACCCGCGCATGGACATAACCGGCATGATTTACGGCGCGCAGTGTGCTTGGAACCCGCTGGCCGATACGGATGTGGAATCATTGAACCGCAGCATCTCCATCGCGGAGTATGGCGACCAGAGCGGCGAATACGTTTCGCAGCTGCGGCAGGCGACGCAATGCGTGGCCTTCGGCTGGGATGACGCCGTGCACTATCTGGAACTGGACGAGGGCGGACACGCGCTCAACCGTGACGTCCTCGCATCTATGTGGACAGACGATGAGGCTGTTACCGCGTCGATTCGCAGCAGCGACAGCCTCGACGAGGCACGACGAGGCCTGTTGCAATGGCTTGCGCCGAAGCTTGAGCATGCTCAAGATATGAATCGGGATCTGAAGACCGCTGCGCTGCGTTTGTCGGTCGCGATCAGCCATTCGGCTGCGGGCCATGCAGACATCGCGCAGGCAGCCGTCGTCGCGATCGAAGGGCAGCGACTGTTCAACGATTTCGGGCGTCTTATTGCGCAGCAGGTTGGAGTTGTTGACGGAGCATATTCCGCTGACGTTGCACGAGCTACCGCCAGAGGACTTGAGGAATGGGGCGAACAGTACTGCGATGTGTGGCGCAGCGTCAGCGAGGAATCCGAGCTCAGGCATGTCAGGGATATCATCTGGCGGTGTGCTGATGCCTTGCGCGACGGGGAGCCAGAGGCTCCTGATGCTGCAGTCTCCCAAGTGCACTAGACCGGCTTATGTAAAGTTGCAGGCGCTGTACGACGTGATATGAAGGGAATGACATGAACGCACTCGAATTGGCGTCGCGAATCGATATGCCGGAGGGCATGATGCGGCGGTTGCGCGCGTGTGCTCGGCAGCATGCCAATCATGACGGCGTGCTTGACTGGCGGCGAATAGGGCCGCTGATCAAGGCGCTTTCTGACCCGGCGCAGGGGAGTGCGGCGCGCGATGAGCTCAAGAGGGCACTCGGGCCGGACGATGAGGGTTCGCGCATGCTGTATTGCATGCTCGCGTGCGCGGGAGCCTATACGCTTGACAGGTATCATGCGCTGGGCATCGGCGGCGCTGCGGATGATACGGTTGACGGCGCTGACGACGACAGGGTATTCCTCGATACCATGGGTTGTTTCCCACGGTTCGTCAACGAGCATAAGGTCAGCTACGGCGATTACGGGTTCGACCGGGACTTCTGGACTTATCGCCAGCTCGGCGCGAGCCTGTTCCGGCTGGGGCAGCTGGAATACGAGATCATCCGCGACGCGGAGAATGTGCCGGCAGGCGTTGATGTTCCGCGTGCCGTCGCCATGCACATCCCATCCGACGCGGTGCTCGGCCCCGTGCAGTGCTCCGATTCGATCGTTCGCGCACGAAGGTTCGTCAGGCGTTTCTTTCCGCAATGGGCGGGCGCTCCATACGTCTGCGAATCCTGGCTGCTCAGCCCGGCGCTGCCCCGTCTGCTGTCTGAGAGCTCCAATATTCTCGCGTTTCAGCGCCGCTTCCATATCGTTGCAACGGACGATGCCGCCGAGGACTGGCGCGAATGGGTTTTTCGCCGCTCACCAGCGCCGCTGTCCGAACTGCCCGAAAACACATCTCTGCAGCGCGCGATGAAGCGGTACCTGCTCGCCGGCGGCACAATCGGCATCGGCGTGGGGGTGCTGAAGAGCTAAGAAGGAGAAGTTGGCAGGCGAGCTCTGACGTTGATGATGCTTCGCACTGCACCCACGATGAGGTCGTTGAATTATCTGATAACAGCCGTGACGGACTTCGCCAATCAAACCATATGCGCATCGAAACTGAATAGGGCTCGGCGATTGCCTCCCTTGGCCCGGCGTCGATATTCGGCGACGTACGTCATGCGCTCCACCGTGGTGGCAGCGAGCGGTTTAGGCAACGAATCGAGGGCGAACCAGCCGACAGCAAGACTTTCCTCGTCGCCGACGAAGGGGACACCGTTGCCTTGCGGATCGAGCGTGCACAGGAAGAGGTGATCCATGTACATCGCTTGATCGCCATTGTCATAGCGTACCATTCGCGTCGAGGATTTCACGGCCACGAGATCGGTGACGATCACGTCGATGCCGGCCTCCTCCTTGGCTTCGCGCGCCACCGTAACAGCAGGCTCCTCACCGGGTTCGTTGACGCCGTAAATCATGGCCCATTCGCGGGTGTCCGAGCGCTGGCCAAGCAACACGCGTCCCTGAGCGTCCTCGATATATCCGGTCACGCCGGAAAGCCAGAGGGGAGCATGGCCTATTTTCTTGCGAAGGTCGAGGATGAATGGTGATGTTGGCATGGGAATAAGTAGGCCTTTCAGATGTGGATGGTTCGGGCGGTGTGGGGTGGGGCGCGTCGTGTCCGGACGTTTTGGATCATGCGGTGGTTCGTCGTGTGACGTAAATATCGGTGGGTGACATTTTCCTCGGAACAGAAATGGTGGAATTCTACAGTTTTGCGTTTTCCGAAAACCGCGCACAACGACAAATACGTCATACGATGAGGAAGAACCGCACATGACGGGGTTACTGGTGTGCAGGGGGGAGGGTTCGCCTGTGCTGGTGCTGGGTGTGAATGGGTTGGTGTGGTGCTGGGTTTGAGGGAACGACACCGCAAAGAGATATCTGTTCAGTTGGGATAGGACCCGTTGCAAAAGCGTTCTTGACGGAGCTTTCAGCACGGCCTTCGCGACCTCGGCGCTCGCTCGTCTCACCTACGGGCAGCATACTGTGCTGCCCGTTTCACGGTTCGGCCCACAGAGAGCGCGCCGCGCTCTCTGCTTTACGGCTCCGCATCCAAGCCTCCACGTCCTCAATCTGCTTGGGAATACCGGCGGAGAGCCATTCGGGGCCGTGCTCGGTCATCAGGACGTCGTCCTCGATACGGATGCCGATGCCACGCAGCTGGGGCGGCAGCAGCAGATCGTTCTGTGCGAAGTACAGACCGGGCTCGATGGTGAAGATCATGCCTGGCGTGATCTTCGCGCCTTGGTATGACTCGTAGCGGGCCTGCGCGCAGTCGTGCACGTCGAGGCCGAGATGATGGGCCACGCCGCAGGCGATCCAACGGCGGTGCTGTTGCCCTTCGGGAGAAAGCGACTCCTCCACGTCGACCTGCAGAATGCCCCAATCGTGCAGCCGCTCGGCGATCACCCGCATACATGCGTGATGGATGTCCGAATACGTGGCACCGGGCTGTGCAGCCTCGAATCCGGCCTGCTGGGAATCCAGCACCGTCTGATAGAGCTTGCGTTGCAATGACGTGAACTTGCCGTTCGCCGGGAATGTGCGGCTGATATCCGCCGTGTACAGGCTCTCGACCTCTACGCCGGCGTCGATGAGCAGCAGCTCGCCGTCGCCGACCACGCCGGTATTGCGCATCCAATGCAGGATCGGCGCATCCTTGCCCGATGCGATGATCGTGTCATAACCGACCGTATTTCCCTCTTCGCGTGCCACGGCGTTGAACGCGCCCTCGAGCATGCGCTCCGAGCGTGGCTTGCCGATCGCATCGGGCAGACGGGTCAGCAGTCGGTCGAAGCCTTTCTTGGTGGCGGCGATGGCTTTGCGCATCTCGTTGATCTCGAAGGAATCCTTGACCAGCCGGGCTTCGGAGGCATATTCGAGGAATTTGTCGTCGTCGGCGTTGGCGCCCGGATCAGCGAAACCGTTGGCCTCGCGCGCCTGCTCGACCAGGCCGGTGACTTCCGGGTCGCTTTGACGGATCACGCGCACGCGCACGGCCCCCGCATCCGCGCCGACGTCTTTGCCGATCGCGTCAGGCAGCTGCGCAATGTCATGCGTCTCCAAACCGGTCATCGCGCGCAGCTCTTTGAGCCCGGCGCGCGGTCCGACCCAATATTCGCCGTAATGCGCATTGGCGTAGTAATCTTCGGTGCTGTTGTCAGCGCGGGGGGCCACGAACAGCTCAGCGGTATGGGTCTCGCCGGACTTGGCTGACGGATCATCGGGATCGATCGGGTTGAGCACAAGAACCGCGCCAGCCTCGTAATCCTGGCCCAGACCCGTGTAATACGAGAACACGGTGTCGGGGCGGAAGGCGTAATCATCGTCGTTGTTGCGCACCTTGGGCTGACCGGCCGGGATGACCAGCCGCTCACCGGGAAACTCCCTGCCGAGCGCCTCAAGCCGAGCGGGAATGTAGGCGCTGGATTCCAGCGGCTTGATATCGGGCTCCTGATTGTCCCAGCCGGTCGTCATGAACTCGCGGAACGCTTTGCTGCGCGGTCTCAATGTGCGGTTGTTTGTCCGGTCATGCATCGGCTGGTCGGCTCCCGGCGCCTTCGCCGACTCCTGCGCCTCGTATTCCTTGTCTTTGTCAGTCACGACATCTCCCATCGAAGACTCTCCTTGCATTTGCGTATACGGTTGCGTATGCAGCCCATCGTAGTTCGACCGGCCTGACAGTGTAAGACAGACTAAAGTCGAATGCCTGAAAAGATGTGGGCTGTTGTCGTGTCTATTATCTTGGATTGACAGCCGCACTCGCCGACGAAGGAATATGTATGGTGTCTCTTTCTGTGACTACCACCGCTAGGGCGTATCTCAGCACGCCGGGCGAAATCCTCGAGGAAGGAGTTCCTTGGGCCGTTGGTCGTGAGCGATTACCGGCTTGCCGAAGTCATCGGGACGGGCGAGGGAGCCATCGGTGAGTGTGTGCGCGGCAGGCGCGGCATATCGACGGCGATGGCGTTCGGACCCGCCAAGTCATTCGATATGACGCCGGAGTTCTGGATGAACCTGCAACGCGATTATGATGCGCTCACCCTCGACGCCGGCGGCATCGATGCCATCAAGCCTTTGGCCACCGGGTGAAACGTCACCCTATGAAATGCCACTGGGTGAAACACTCTCGGCTCGTCCCCGGGCGAAACGGGTTGTCGGTTCACCCGCTCGCCTAGAATAGGGCGGGTTGTGCAGGGTTAAGGAACAAGGGAACAGACGAGGTGTCGCCAAGCATGTCATATGAGCATCCGAATGAGCGCAAGTCCACGATCCGCGAGGTGGAACGCGAGATCATGAGCCGGCCGACGGAGCACAGCACTACGAATCTCGATCTCGATCGGATGGCGATGATGCTCGACCTGTTGGGCCATCCGGAGGATTCCTTCCGCATCATCCACATCACCGGCACGAACGGCAAAGGTTCGACGGCCCGTATGGCCGAGGCGATCTGCCGCGCGTACGGCATGCGCACCGGGCTATACACTTCGCCGCATCTTGAGCGCATCAACGAGCGCATCGCGATCGACGGCCAGCAGCTGAGCGACGACGATTTCATCGACGCCTGGGAGCAGATCAGGGATTTCGTCGCGCTTGTCGACGCAGCGATGGCGAAGCGGCAGAAGCCGAAGATGAGCTTCTTCGAAGTGCTCACCGCCATGGCCGTATGGAAGTTCGCCGACGCGCCGGTCGATGCCGCCGTGGTCGAAGTGGGTATGGGCGGCAAATGGGACGCGACGAACGTGCTCAACGGCGACGCGGCGATCATCGGGCCGGTCGACATGGATCACATGGAATGGCTCGGCGACACCGTAGAGAAGATCGCGACCGAGAAATCAGGCATCATCAAGCCCGAATGCACGGCAATCATCGGCGCGCAGCCCCATGCCGAGAAGGTTATGCCGATCCTCGAGGCCGCGGCGGCGAAGAACCACGCGGCGTTGATCCGCGACGGCAGCGAGATGGAGGTCGTCACGCGCACGCCTGCCGTAGGAGGCCAGGTCGTGACCATGCACACCCCCAACGGCACCTACGAGGACGTGCCAATCGCTAAATTCGGCGAGCACCAGGCCCATAATGCGCTGGCTGCGCTGGCCGCTGCCGAAACGGTCATCCCCGTCAACGGAGTGCTCGACGGCGATCTGGTCGCCGAGGGCCTAAGCGGGGTGAAGATTCCCGGGCGCATCGAGCAGATCCGCACGTCGCCTACAATCATCCTCGATGGCGGCCATAACTTGAATGCGGCCGAAGCCTTGCGCCGCGCCATCGAAGAGAACTACGACTTCAGCCAGCTCGTCGGCGTCATCGCGATGATGAAGGACAAGCAGGTCGAGGAATACCTCGGCGTGCTCGAACCGCTGCTCAGCCAAGTGGTCGTCACCGAGAATTCCTGGCGCGACCGCGTGATGCCTGCCGATGAGCTCGAAAAGATCGCGGTGGACGTTTTCGGGAGCGACCGCGTCATCCGCGCGGATGCGCTGCCGGACGCCATCCAGACCGCAGTCGACATGGTGGACGCCGAAGACGAGCTGGGCGTGGGATACGGCCGCGGCGTGCTGGTGTGCGGCAGTTTCGTCACCGCAGGCGACGCCCGCATCCTGCTCAAAGAGCACGTCGATCCTGATTTGCAGCGCACGAAGGCCGAACGGGTGCATCAGCAGGCCGTGGAACCGCAGCGCGCGCCGGAGGGCGAGCCCGAACAGCAATCGCCCTCACCGTCCCCGTCTTCGCCCCGGAACTGAGCCGCAGGCCACGTCATGTACCTCAAAGAACTGACTCTGCGCGGATTCAAATCCTTCGCCTCCGCCACCACTCTGCGTTTCGAGCCGGGGATCACGGCGGTCGTAGGTCCGAACGGCTCCGGCAAATCGAATATCGTCGACGCGCTGACTTGGGTGATGGGGGAGCAGGGCGCGAAGAATCTGCGCGGCACTTCGATGGAGGACGTGATCTTCGCCGGCACGTCGAGCAGGCCGCCGCTGGGCCGTGCGCAGGTGACGCTGACGATCGACAACACGGACCATGTGCTTGACATCGATTACACCGAAGTGACGATCAGCCGCACGATCTTCCGCAACGGCGGCTCGGAATACGCGATCAACGGCACGGCTTGCCGCCTGCTCGACATCCAGGAGCTGCTTTCGGATACCGGGCTCGGCCAGCAGATGCATGTGATCGTAGGGCAGGGTCGCCTCGACGCCATCCTGCGTGCGGACCCGAGCGGGCACCGAGCCTTCATAGAAGAGGCCGCCGGCATTCTCAAGCATCGCAAGCGCAAGGAGCGGTCCTTGCGCAAATTGACGAATACCGAGGCCAATTTGGCGCGGCTCGATGATCTGCTGCATGAGATCCACCGGCAGCTCGGGCCGCTCGGCCGGCAGGCTCGCATCTCGCGCCGCGCCGAAAACATCCAAGTGGCGCTGCGCGACGCCCAATCGCGCATTTATGCCCAAGACGCGATCGAATCGTTGAAACGGCGTGAATCGCTGCGTACGGAATTGACCGGTGTCCGGGGCGAATTGACGCAGCGGCAGCGGGATCTTGCGCAGGTTCGGCTGCGCATCGAACAGGTCGAGGCGCTGGGATCCGCGGCGAGCCCGGCCATCGCGAAGGCTAATCAGACCTGGCATGAGCTCGCGGGCATCGAGGAACGGCTGCGGTCGCTGGCACAGCTCGCACAGGAACGCGCGCGGGCATTGACGACGCAGATCGTGACGAATTTCGGCGAGGATCCAGAACTGCTTGAGCGTCGTGCCGCCGAGCTTGACGGGCAGACCCAAGCTTCGCAGCATGTCGTCGAGGAGGCTCGGCTCGCCTATGACAAAGCGGTCGAGGAGCGTGCCGGTGATGAAAAACAGCTCGCCTCGCTGCGTCAGACGTTGGCCGAGCTGCGCGTCAACGCCCGGCAGCGCGAAACACGCGTGGCAAACTTGCGCGAGATGGTGGCGCGAGAGGAATCGGCGGTGCAACTGGCGCGCACCCGCTCCACTGATTTCACGGCGCAACATGCGGATATCGCAGGGCAGCGCGATGCAGCGCAGGCGCAGTATGACGATCTGATCCGGGCGGCTGCCGAGCTCGGCGGCGACAACGGCAAGGCATTGGACGATGCGCGTGAACGATTGCGGCAATGCCAGGAGTCATTGGCTGCGCAGGAGGATGCGCTGCGCAAAGTCAATGGCGAAATCATATCGCAGCAGGCCAAGGCAGATGCTTTGAATGACACGTTGGACAGCCGTAATGCTTCCGGCGCATTGGAGCATGACGGCGATATCACGGCCTTGGGGCGGCTCACCGACTTCATCCATGTTGCCGACGGTTGGGAGGAAGCCGTCGCGCATGCCTTGGGCGAATTCGCCAGCGCCATCATCGTCCCCGATGCTGACACGATGCTGCAGGCTTTGGAAGGCGCGAAAAATCGGCAACTTGGCAGGGCGGTGCTGCTGCGTCCGATCGACGAACCGGGCGTTGCGCAGGATGACGTGCAATCGCATGAATCCCGGTTTTCTGCTGCAGCTTCATTAGTCACGCTTAACCCTTCTGCTGACGATAGCCAGCGTTCGCGTGCCATAGTTGACGCGGTGCGCACGTTGCTGGCTGATGTATGCGCAGTGGAGAGCCGCGAGGACGCAGTTCGTGCGGTGCAAGGCGGTTCATGGCGCCAAGCGGTGACGAGGGATGGCGAAGTCGTCAACTGTGTCGGTGCGATCGGCGGATCGTCGCTGTCGCAAAGCGATCTGTCGCTGGCGGCGCGCCGCGACAAGGCGTTGGAGCGCGCAACGACCTTGCAGAAAAAGCTTGCGCAGTCGCAGAATCAGGTCGAGCGGGCGCGTCAGGCCCGGGATCACGCCCGGCTTGCTGTCGATGCGGCTGCGCAGCAGCGCACCGAGGCCAGACTCAAGGTCCGGCAGGCACAGGAATCGTTGCATTCCGCGCAACAGCGTGTGGAGTCGCTCGCGCGTCAGCTCAGTGCCCTCGACGCCAAACTGGCTTCAGCCAGGGAAGACGAGGAGGCGCATGGGCTGAAAGTCGCTGATTTGGGCCGCGCGCTGGAGCAGGCGCAGACATCATCGGGTGAGCAGGATGACTTCGATGAACTCGCCGAACGCGAGCGCGACCTCGAAACGCGGCTGACCGGCTCGCATGAGCATGAAATCACGGCAAAACTCGCATGGAACGAGGCTATGCGCAAGGGCGAATCACTGCAGCGGCAGGCGGGAATGCTGCACGACAACGCCAAAGAGGCCATTGCGCGGCGCGCCCGGCTGGAGTCCCTCAACGAGACGCGGCGCCGGCAGGCGGCGAAGGTCCAGCAGGTGGCGGCTGACGCGCTTGATGTGGCCGGTATCGTGCATCGCGATCTGGAAGGTGTCGCCGCTGAACGCGAACAGCTGCAGCAGGCTGCGTCCAGCCATGACGAGGAGGTCAAGGAACTGCGTATGCAACGCAATGCGATCGAGCCGCAGGTTGCAGGTCTGCAGCAACGCGAGCACGCGCTCGACGTCGAACGCGAACGACTGGCGGCCAGCCACGGGCAGCTTACGCAGAAGATCTCCGATGATCTGGGTATGGGCATGGACGAGCTGGTATCCGGATACGGCCCCGACCAACCGGTGCCCCTGCTCGACGAGAATGGCCGGCCTATTGCGCTTGAGGATGCGGCACCTGAACATGAGGCGCCTGCTGATGGGGCACTTGGAGACGGCTCTAAGAAGGCCAAATCCCAAGGTTCTGCGCAGGGCATGGCGCCGCGATACAAAACCGTGCCCTATATCCGCGAGGAGCAAATCAAGCGGCTGGAGACGGCGAGGCGCGATCTGCGGGCGCTCGGCAAGGTGAACCCGCTGGCCACTGAGGAGTACGACTCGCTGCAGGAGCGCAACCAGTACCTCAACGGCCAGCGTAACGACGTGGCCAAGAGCCGCGACGACCTCATGCAGCTCATCAAGGATCTCGACGCCACCATGACGCAGGTCTTTGCCAATGCCTTCAACGATACGGCCCAAGCCTTCAGCAAGGTCTTCGCCACGCTCTTCCCCGGCGGCACCGGGCGCCTGCGCTTGGAGAACCCCGACGATATGCTCGCCACCGGCGTGATCGTGGAAGCCAGCCCGGCAGGCAAACGGGTCAGGCAGCTCAGCCTGCTATCGGGCGGCGAGCGCTCCCTCACCGCGCTGGCGCTGCTCTTCGCCATCTTCACCGCCCGGCCCAGCCCGTTCTATGTCATGGACGAGGTCGAGGCCGCGCTCGACGACATCAACCTCACGCGTCTGCTTGGCGCGCTCCAGGATCTGCGCGAGCACGCCCAGCTAATCGTGATCACCCATCAACAGCGCACCATGTCAATCGCTGACGCGCTCTACGGCATCACGATGCGTGCCGACGGGGTCACGGCCGTGATGAGTCAGCGTCTCGAGCATATGGGTGATGGCGGTGCGCGGTAATTGGCGCGGTGGATGCTTCGCGGTCTTGAGCAGCGCATCATTTGTGACGCCGGCTTGCTGCAAAAGGCATAAATGAAGCATGGGGGAATTGAATGATGATCACTATCGACTTTATACGGCATTGCGAGTCGGATACGAGCATTCATGATGATGCTGAACGTCCCTTGACACAGGTCGGGGAACGGCAGGCGGCTCGGCTTGCGCAATGCTTGCGCGGCAATCGGTATGACGCGGTGTATGCCAGCCCACTGCGCAGAGCGGTGGAAACGGTCATGCCGCTGGCCGCTGTCCGGGGCATGGCCGTGCAGGAGAGCGACGCATTGGTCGAACGGATAATGCCGGGGTGGATCGATGACTACGAACATTACGTTGAACGCCAGTGGCATGACCTTGCGTTTTCGTTGGCGGGCGGGGAAAGCATCCGGCAGGTGCAGCAGCGGTATATGGGGTTTATAGCGCAACTGCCGCAGGCACAGACATATATCGCAGTGGGATCGCATGGCACGGCTATGAGCGGCTTGGTCGAATGCGCGAATCCTGGAGGAGGATACCAGTTTTTCAGTGAACTGCGTTATGGCGATGTACTGCGTGTCATGATGCACGATGGAATCATCGACTCGTGCAGCCGATACAGTACATCGGCCACTGGCGAGGCCGTAATGCCCCGCTTTGCGACAGGGGAAGGTGCTCGTCGGGGTGATGGCGATGCGTGCTAGTGACGCTGCAGATGGGCCTCGACCACTTGGCGAGGCCTCACCTCTGTTTTTGAATGCGAGCTGGTCGCGAAGTGTAAACGCAGCTAAGCTGGCGCTGCTGCCGCCAGGATCTCTCCGATCGCTGCAGCGGTCCATGCAGGCCGGCGGCACTGTGATCGACGCCCTGCCCCATGGCAACTGCGTCCATGTCATAATCAACTCGGTGAATATGTCGCTTGGCGAGCGCATGCAGATGGCCGGATTTGAGGCGCTCGTCGGCTTGACGATGTCGATCGTGGCCTCGCTGATGTACATCGTCTTCTGGCGGATGACGATGCCCAGCTGCCCAGAACAGGTAAGTATTCGCATTTGCAGTCATACACAACAACAGATATGACAGAGAAAGAGCTTGATATGAAAATTGTTATCGCCCCAGACTCCTTTAAAGGCTCACTTACCGCGCAGCAGGCGGCCGAGGCGATCAGGCGGGGCGTGCTTCGCGCGCAGCCAGGCGCCGAATGCGTTATGGTCCCCATGGCGGACGGCGGCGAAGGTACCGTGCGCTCGCTCGTCGACGCGACCGGCGGGCGGATAGTCACGGCTCGCGTCACCGGCCCGCTTGGCGGAGGCGTCGAAGCATCATACGGATTGCTCGGCGATGGGCGCACCGGCGTAATCGAGATGGCGGCGGCCAGCGGCATCCGATTCGTCGATGCGCATACCGGGAACCCGTTGATCACCACGACTTACGGCACCGGCGAGCTGATGCTTGACGCGCTGGACCAAGGCGTCGACTCGCTCATCATCGGGATGGGCGGCAGCGCCACGAATGATGGCGGCGCCGGCATGGCCCAGGCGCTGGGCGCCAGGCTGCTGGATAAGGAGGGCAATCCGCTGCCCTTTGGCGGCGCTGCATTGGCCGATTTGGCGACGGTCGACTGCTCTCAACTCGACCCGCGGCTCGGCGCGGTCATCATCAAGCTGGCTTCCGACGTGACCAATCCATTGACCGGCGAACATGGAGCTTCGCACGTCTTTGGCCTGCAGAAAGGCGCCACGCCCGAGATGATCGAGCGGCTCGACGCGTGTCTGGCTCATTATGCCCATACGATTCTCGAGCAGACCGGCCGCGATGTCGCGCAGGTGCCGGGCGCAGGAGCCGCCGGAGGACTGGGAGCCGGATTCCTGGCTTTCACAAACGCCACCATGCGTTCCGGCGTCGATCTCGTCGTGGACGCCACCGGATTGAAGGCCAAGGCCGCCGGGGCGCAGTACTGCATCACCGGCGAAGGCGGCATCGATCTCCAGACCCGTTATGGCAAAACGCCGGTAGGCGTGGCCCAAGCGGTAAAAGAAGCCGTGCCCGACTGCACGGTGATCGCCTTGGCCGGCAATGTAGGCGGCGGCATCGAACAGCTGTACGATGCGGGCATCGACGCCATCTTCGGCATTCTGCCCGGCGCATGCACGCTCGAAGAAGCAGTCGCCCTCGAACAGGCGCAGGCCAATTTGGCAAGAACCGCCGAAAACGTCGCCCGGCTGTTTGAGTAGCATTGCGTTCTGTCTTTTATCATCGGTGGGCGGCCGATGATAAAAGACAGAACGTTTACGCCCTATATCGGCCTAGACGGATTCGGCCAGCAACGTCTTGGCGCGGGCGACCGTCTCCTCGACCAGGACCTGTTGGGCGTCGACGATGGGCAGCTCGGGCAGCGGGAAGGCTTCCGCCAGCACCGAGAGCTCGGTGCAGCCGAGAATGACCACGTCGCAATGCCAGAGGCCACGCGGGTCGAGCAGCGCATCGACGATGCTGCGATAATGCCCTTCGTTGAGCGGCAGCCCGCCTTTGACCTCGTCGTAGATCAGCGTGTCAATGCGCCGTTGCAGCGCCTCGTCCGGCTCGATATAGTCGTATCCCGCCGCCTTCACCGCATCGCGGTAGATGCCGATTGCGCGCGATCCGCGGGTGCCCATGAACCCGACGCGCGGATGGCTGCGCGCCGGGTAGCGCTGGGCCATCTGCGCGACTGCGCAGCGCGGCATGTGCACGATAGGCACGTCGGTTGTCGCCTGCAGCGCATCATAGAAATAATGCTCGGTGTTGCACGGGATGACGATGAAACTCGCGCCGAGCGCAGTGGCCTTGGCGACGTCGTCGAGCAGCGTAGGCATGGGGCTTTCCGCGCTTTTCCCGAGGATGAACGCGGTGCGGTCGGGCACTCCGGCGTCGTTGAGGACCACGTAGTCGAGGTATTCCTGGTCGCTGTGCGCATGCGTGGCCTTGTCGACCTGCCGCACGTAGCTTTCGGTGGCCAAGGTTCCCATGCCGCCGATCACGGCGAAGAACGGACGTCTCATAGATCCTCCTTGTGGCTGAAATATCGTGCGTAGCGCCTCTTGTAGATCGAGAACATATGACGGATCATCAGCCAGCGTGTCGGGTTCATGTCCTTGCGATATTCCAAAGTGGTGCCCCAGTCGCCGCGCCTGATCATCGCGAGCCCACGCTGTTTGTCGCCGCCGTCGCGCACGTATTCGCGGAAGATCGAGCGCGGGATCTCCATCCACAGCTTGGAGCCGCGCGCGAACAGCGTCCGCCCGTCGAAGGCGGTGTCCTCGACCAGGTCCTCGACGAAGTAGCGCGCCAGATTGCAGCCGTTAAGCGTGACGAAGTAGCTGCTGCGGCCTTGTCTCAGGTTGATTTCGAAGAGCTTGTATTCGTCGTCGCGCTCGTCGTATTTCATATCGAAGTTCGCGACTCCCTGATAGCCGATGTCCTCGAGGAAATTTTTGATGCGCAGCATGATCGGCTCGTTGTAGTCGGGGATGATGGCCGCGTAGTTGCCCACGGCTTCGGGGGTGGGGTCCTCGAGCAGCGGATGGCCGAGGAACATCATGCGCACATGATGATGCTGATCGACATATGCGTTGAGCACACGCATGCGGCTGTCGTCGCCGGGAATGAAATCCTGAATGATCATGTCGCCGGTGTATCCGGCCTCATACGCCCGCCGGATCAGCGTGTCGAGTTCGGCCGGATCATCGATGACGAAGGCCTTCTTGCGGCCGGGGAAGTCGATGTCGAGCCATAACGCGCTGTCCGCGGGCTTCATGGCGACCGGGTAGCCGAACGGCAGTGTGTGATGCTCGCCGCGCGACACGCCTTCAGCAGACACGACCTTCGTGGCCGGATGCGGCAGATCATACTGCTCGCATGTCGCATAGAAACTTGATTTGAGGCTCAGCCGCCGGTTGAGCGCCGGTTCGAGCGTATTGAAAACGAAGTAGTCCTGCAGTTTGCCGGCGCATTCGCTCAGCAGATTCGCATACAGATCGCCGCACGGTATCACCAGCAGCGTCGTGTCCGGATGCTCCTGTTTCATGCGTCTGCCATAGTCCAACAAGGCGGAGCGGAAGATGCTTGGCTCGCCGAATCCAGGAATGATGCGCAGATCAAGGATACGGCTGAACTTGGTGGGGGAGAGCGGGAAGTGCGCGAACGCGACGGATGTGAGCCCGTATTCCTCGTGGAATGCGCGGGCCATGCCGTAAGCGTTGATGTCGCTGCCCAGCAGGATGGGTTGGAATTGCTTCATGCCGCTACCTTACCTCGGGGTGCCGCGTAGATGAATGCTACATGTCGGCCGGTTGAGCGAACAGTCCGGCGATCACGGTTGCGTCCCCGAGATAAGGCTCCGGCCTGCCGTCGATGATATTGGCGGTCTCGTTGCCCTTGCCGATCAGCACAAGTATGTTGAGTCGGTCCGGATGCGCGCGGGCATCCTGCAGCGCGACGCCGATCGCCTGCGCGCGGTCGATGACGATATGCGTCGCGGCATGCGAATCAGTCACATAGGAGCGCATCTGCCGGGCGATCTGCGCGGGGTCCTCATGATTCGGGTCGTCGGTGGTGAAGACGAAGGACTCGGCCCGGCCCAGCGCGCCTTTGACAATGCCTTCGCGCCGATCCAGCGCTTTGCCGCCGGTGGATCCGGCAACCAAGACGATGCGTGGATTGCGGCCTGCGTACCGCCGCTCGATCTCGTCGAGCAGTGTCTTGGTACTCAGATAATTATGGGCGTAGTCAACATAGGCGATGATGCCGTCGCGGCTGACGAAGCGCTCCATGCGTCCGGGCACATGGACATCGTTGACGGCCTGCAGCGCCGCATCGTCGGGAGCCACATCAGCCTCGAGCGCGATGGCGATGGCTGCCGCGGCATTCGCGATGTTGAATTCGCCATGCATGGACAGCCGGAAATCCTGTATTTTCGTGCCGTGGACGTCCACGCTGAACGCACCTGGATCCTCGACGTCATCCGTGGCGATGACGTCGGCGGGTGTCGAGAGCCCGGCGGCCTGGTCGTGCAGCGCAAACGATGTGACGGCGATGCCGCTTGCCGCGGCGTCTTCGCGCAGCAGGTCGGCGTGGGCGCAATCGGCGCCGAGCACCAGCGCGCGGCTGTTGGCGATGATCTGGCGTTTGCAATAGAAATAGTCTTCGAACGTCGGGTGCTCGATCGGGCTGATATGATCAGGACTGATATTCAGGAACGCGCCGACATCGAAGGTCAGCCCGAACACACGCTCGCGCTTATAAGCCTGCGAGGAGACCTCCATCACGAAGTAGCGCATGCCATTGCCAGCGGCCTCGCGCATCATGCGGAACACATCCAATGATTCCGGCGTCGTCAGATGCGAGGGCTCGAAATGCTCGCCGTCCATGCAATGGACGAGCGAGGACGAGAGCGCCGCCCTGCCATGCGACACAGCCTGAAGGATGGCATGCGTGAAATACGCCGTGGTCGTTTTGCCTTTGGTCCCGGTGATGCCGATCAACGTCATGGAGCGCTGTGGATTGCCGTAGAACTGCGCGGCGAGCAGACTCATGGCCTGCTGCACATCGTCGACGATGATGCCCGGCGCATCCGTGTGCCGCGAATAATCTCGCTCGGCCACGTAGCAGGCCGGGGCGCCGTTTTCGAGCTGTGCGAGAAACTCCGGCTTGAACTGGCCCTTGATGAACAGCAGGCTGTGCGCATCGGCCTTGCGCGTGTCGTAGGTGAGCGATGCGATGGGGGCGTCAAAACCCGCGATCAACCGGGCGTCCAAAGTCCAACGTTCGCCATTGATGATTTCACGCAGCAGATGACGACGCCGCAACAGCGTGACGGCCGCTGCGGGAGTCAGGGAAGACTGGTAGGCAGGCATTCTCGGAGTTCCCTTCATAGCCAGGTGTCGTGGATCGGCTGGCGGCCTTTGCGCTGCAGCCAAGTGTTGAAATTGTCGCGCCAGGCGACGAAGGCTTTGCGCTGCCAGCCCATCAGCTCGGCGAGCGTCAAATGGCCGACCTGTGGGTACAGCGCGCTGATCGGCGCAATGAGGTCGACGGCGACCGTGGTGTCGGCCGTGGCGTCGTGGAAGTCGCCGTGCGGTTCCACGCCATAGTATTCGGCCGTATATGAGAGGTTGCGTTTGCCGGAGCGCTTCGAAATCGCGCGGTCGATGACCAGCGGATCCGCGACCAGCAGGTCGTCCGGCAGCGTGCCGAGCTTCCAGCGGCGCAGATCGCCGGCGAGCATGCGCACGTCGAACGGCGCGTTATAGGCCAGCAGCGGGATGCGTTTGGACTGGGCGGTCTCGATGAGCTGCACGATGCGCGCGATAGCCGCCTGCGGCTCCTCGCCATGTTCGGACAGGAATTCGTCGGTGAAGCCGTTCACCGCGCTCGCATGCGGGTTCATCGGCCGGTGCGGGCTGATGATCCATTCGCCCACCGTGTCGCCCGCATAGCCGGCCTTAGGGTCGCGCAGCACCAGCGTGGCCGAGACGATGGCGTCGCGGCCGGCATATGTTCCAGTGGTCTCGGTGTCGAAGCCGAGCAGCAGGGAATCGGGGAGCAGCGTGTCTTCGCCTTGTTCGGGCGCTGCCGACAGGGCGGCTGCAAGTGCGTCGTGGGAAGCGGTCGTAGCGGTCGTAAGGGACGTCATACAGGACATTGTGCGCCAGCAAACAGACAAAGCTGTGCGACTGCAAATCAACGATGCCCTGTCAGCTTAACGGTTCGACATACCTGTCGACGGGCGTCGCGCAACGGGTGCCTAGAATAGTGTGCGTGACGAACGAGCAGACTGAGACCATCGCGAGCAGGCGCGCGCGCTTTGAGCAGCTTGCCATGCCCGCCGTCAATGCGCTCTACCGCCAGGCGATGAAGCTGACCAACAACACCGAGGACGCGCAGGACTTGGTGCAGGACGCATACGAGCGCGGGTTCAAGGCTTTCGACAGCTTCCAACCGGGCAGCAATTTCGAGGCGTGGATGAGCACGATCGAACGCAATGCCTTTTTCAACCAGTATGCGAAGGCGAAACGTCGTCCCCGACGGGCCAATGATTCGACCGGCGAATATGACGACTGGGATATTTATTCGGCGTCCGAGCACGCTTCGGAGGGATTGCGCTCCGCGGAGCAGGAATACCTCGACAATTTCGCCCCCGAGGAGATTCTCAAGGCTTTCGGCAAACTCAGCCCCGAACGCCGCCAAGTGTTCATCGATACGGCGATCGATGGCAAGTCCTACCAGCAGGTGGCCGATGAGCAGGGCATCAAGATCGGCACGGTGATGAGCCGCCTCAATCGCGCCCGCAATCAGCTCAAACGCGAATTGGCGTCATACGCGCGTGAGCGCGGATATGGCGATGGTGGCGGCCAGGGCGTGCGCGGGCAGTTGAAGAGTTCACCATCCGCGAACCCGGTGGCGGCATCAAACCGCCATAATGGGGTGAAGAACGGCGTCTCGCCGGCCGTGGACGTTGCAAAGAGCAGTATTGCGGCGGACGACGTCATGGAAGATGCCACTATCGGAAATGTTGGTATAGGGAGCACTGTGGCAGAAGACACTGCGGGAAAGGAGCGGGCATGAGCGAGTCGATGGGCCAGCGCCATATCCGTATCACACGGGACGCCAGCATGAGCGTGACGCGCACCGAGGTGGAGATCACCACTGACGCTGCCGGGGCGGTCACCACTGCGGCGGTCACCGAGACGCAGCTGCTGTCGATGAACACGCACCCGCACGAGCCTGGCAATCAGCATGCCCACGACGGCCGTGCCCATGACACCGGAGAGTGTTTCGATCCCTCGTGTTGCGACGCGCGCGAGAAGGCGCTGATTCGATCGTTGCGCGCCTACCTTCGCCCGCAGATAGCCCCAGATTGCCTTATTACTCGGCTCAACCAGGCGTTGGATCGCTATTGCGAGGTGAACCTGCCCGAGGTGCGCGACGATGAGAAGTAGTGCATGGAGCTTTGACTCGTACTTTTTCGACGATGAAGGGGACGTGTGGGACATTCAGCGCGAAACCTGTCGCAGCTGGCCGCAGAAAAGAAATGCGCTACAATCGGTATTTCATGAATAGGCGGCTGATTGCCGCTCGCATATGCACGAACGTGCAGTCGCGCCGGGATAAAAGGCGTTGCAGGAACAACGGCGCAGGAGAGACGAGAGATAAATGACATTAGGCAAAAGGCAGATCAGGCAACTACGTTCGCTGGCGAACCCATTGCAGCCGCTATTGTGGATCGGCAAAGGCGGCGTGAACGAGGCCACGGCGGCGCAGGCAGCCGAGACGCTCGACTCGCATGAGCTCATCAAATGCGTGGTGCAGGACGGCTGCCCCATCGATGCGCGCGAGGCGGGGCAGGATCTGGCCGGGCGTCTTGCGGCCGAACTTGTCCAAGTCATTGGGCATCGTTTCGTCCTCTTCCGCCGCAGCGACAAGGAAGGTATCAAGCACATCGAATTGGCGCGGTAACGCTCTGCGGGACGGTTGTCTCCCATGCGTGGCTGGCTCATGCTTTTTGGATCGGGTCTAAAAGGCGCGGGCCAGAACGGCCGTCTCATGTTTGATTTCCACGAGTGGGACCATTGAATCTCTGCCATTCGCACGGTCCAAAGCCGTCATTCGTGCTGTTCGTTTAACTCGTTTTTTCGTCAGCATCGACAAGCGTGAGCCGGAAACGCCTTATTTCCGTTGGGTTGCGTACAGTGGGGCGTGTTGCGACCAGTAGATTTGGAGGTTCTTCATGCCAGAGCGCACCCCGCAAGTGGCGGTGATCATGGGATCGGCGAGCGATTGGAAGACGATGAGGCATGCTTGCGACATTCTCGATCGTTTCGGCGTTCCCTACGCCAAGCAGGTGATATCCGCGCATCGCACGCCCGAGCTGATGGCCAAGTTCGCTGGCGGCGCCCGCGCCCAAGGTTTCAAAGTCATCATCGCCGGTGCTGGCGGAGCCGCCCATCTGCCGGGCATGGTCGCCGCGCAGACCACGCTGCCGGTCATCGGCGTCCCTGTGCAATCGCATGCCTTGTCGGGGTGGGATTCGCTGCTTTCCATCGTCCAGATGCCGGCAGGCATACCCGTGGCGACGACGGCGATCGGCGACTCGGGAGCCAGCAATGCGGGCCTGCTCGCGGTGGGCATCCTGAGCACGAATGACGAGCGGTTGGCGGCTGCCTTGCACGACTATCGCGAAGAACTCAAAGAATCAGTGGAGGCCTCGAATGCCAAGCTTATCTGAGGAAACGAACGGGAAAATCTCCCAGCTGATGCCGGGCGCGACCATCGGCATCATCGGCGGCGGCCAACTCGGCCAGATGATGGCCATATCCGCGAAATACCACGGGTTCCGCGTCGGCACGCTCGATCCGACGCCCGACTGCCCGACCGCGCAAGTGGCAGATTTCCAGATTGTCGCCGAATACGACGACAAGACCGCGATTCATGAGCTCGCCGAGCGCAGCGACGTGCTCACCTATGAATTCGAGAATGTGGACGCCGATGCCATTGACGAGGTGCGCGATCTGGCTGCGGTGCCGCAGGGAACCGATCTGCTGCGCGTGACCCAGGACCGCGTGCACGAGAAGCAGTTCATCAACGATCATGGCACTGCGACGGCCCCGTGGAGGGCTGTGGATGATGCCGTTGGCTTGCGCGCGGCGATCCGGGAGATTGGCTATCCGGCGGTGCTCAAAACCCGCTGCGGCGGCTATGACGGCCACGGCCAAGACGTGCTGCGCGGTGACGATGACCTGGAACGTGTGCTTGCCCGCGCGCAGGAGGAGGGGAGTTTCGCCGCCTCGATCCTCGAAGGTTTCGTCGATTTCGCCTTCGAGGCTTCGATTCTGGTGTCGGGCAACGGCACGGATTTGGTCACTTTCCCGATCGTGCGCAACGAGCATCGGAACAATATCCTGCATCTGACAATCGCTCCGGCTCGAGTGGAGCCTAGCATCGAGCGCGAGGCGCATGAGCTCGCCGTGCGGTTGGCGAAGGGCTTCGAACTGGCGGGTACGCTGGCCATCGAGCTGTTCATCACCAAGGACGGTCGCGTGGTGGTCAACGAACTCGCGCCAAGGCCGCACAATTCCGGCCATTACACCATCGAAGCCTGCTCGCTCGACCAGTTCGATGCGCATATCCGCGGCATCGTCGGCTGGCCGCTCGAACAGCCGTGTCTGCTCAGCTCGGCGGTCATGGTCAATGTGCTCGGCCAGCATGTCGCGCCCACGCGGGCGCTGATCGCCGAGCACCCCGAATGGAACGTCCACGACTACGGCAAGGCTGAGATCAAGCATAACCGCAAAATGGGTCACATCACCGTGCTCACCAACGATACGGCGGCTACGGTTGACGCGCTGGAAGAAACCGGTTGCTGGAATGATCTGAAAGCCGGAGAATAGGCTACGAGGCGGCTACCGCGTGCGGCAATATATGGTAATACGGCATTGCGGCAGATGAGGTGTGATGGTTGTGATGCGACGGATGCCATGTGACGGTTACGCCTGCAGGGCAGGGCATTGGCGTGCGATGGACGATGTATGAGGGGATGGCGGCATTGTGATGGCTGTGAGGAAATCAATGGTGCGGCACACCAAGCAGAAGGACACGGTGCTTCAGGCGCTGCGCGGATGCGATGACTTCGTTTCCGCACAGGAGCTGCATCGTCGGCTCACCGAACAGGGTGAGCGCATCGGCTTGGCGACCATCTACCGCCAGCTCAATACGCTAGCGACCAACGGCAATGCCGACACGATACGGCTCAACGAGCAGCAGATGTTCCGCATCTGCGACGACAACGGGCACCACCATCATCTGGTATGCGAACTGTGCGGCAAAACCGTGGAAATCGAGCCGCCGGATGAGCTGTGGCTGCGCAGCGTGGCGCAGGAGCATGGCTACACGGTCAGCTCGCACACGCTCGAAGTGTTCGGACTGTGCCCCGACTGCCAGCAGAATCAGCGCGAATCGGCATCACCGGCGCAATAGCGGCGATGATGCGGTGGCGTAGGTGCCGATGGAGACGCGGCAGCCTGGTCATCGGCACCTTGTGCCGCCCGTGTGGCATATTCGCCGCTCCCGTTGCATGACGTATCTTTCGTCGTGCGCGGTTTCCAAGAAACGCAAAACGTTGGAAATTCGTTATTCCTGTTCTGGTGAAAACGTCGCACAGCGAAAAATACGTCGCATAACGGAGGATGCGTCACACGACGAAGTAAAAACGGATTAGGACTTCGAATTCTGTCCGCGCATCGCTTTGAGCATGCCGGCGATCTGTGAGGGCTTCAGGCCTGGCACGTAGGCGCTGACGACGGCCAGCCCGATCTGCGGGAGCTTGACCGGATCCGGATAGCACAAGTAGATTGGCGCCTCGACCGGCTGAAACTTACGTTTAAAGAAAAACAATGACCGGAACCCATAGGCGGGCTCGAGCATGTCGGCGACGATCTGCAGCGCATGCTCGATGACTTCGGCGTCAGCCGTGCCCTGCGGCGAACCACCTTCGCCCATGCCGGCAAGCGGAGCCGCGGACAGGCTCATGAATTCCACGGCATGCTCCGGATCGGCCATGCCCTCGTCACGCAGGCGTTCGGCCATACGCGCGATAAGGAACTCCATGATGCCATTAGGCGAGTCGGTGCGGTGTCGCATGAAATCAAGCGTCCAGCCGATGACGCGGCCATCGCGATACGTCGGCATCCAGCTCGTGACGCCCAGCACCACGCCTTGAGCATCGAGCGCATAAAGCAACGCGACACGGCTGTCGCGCAATTCCTCTACGCCACCGAGCGTGAATTTCATTTCGGGCAGCGCTTTGAGCTGCGCCCACTGTTCGGAGATGTCGACGATCTGCTGCTGAATCTCCCAACCGGCGTCCTCGAACGTCGTGAGCACATCGGCAACGCCATCGCGTTTCGCCTTGTTGATAGCGGTGCGGATGTCCTGCCACTTCTTGCCGCGGGTCTGCCACCGGCTGGGAATCACGACCATTTCGGTGCCCACATTGATGCACAGGCAGCCGAGACGCTCGAGTTGCTCACGCATCGGTTCATGCACGGCGTAGAACGCGGGCGTCCAGGAATTGTGGTTGCAGAATCGGATGAATTCACGCAACGAGGAACCATACTCCCTCGGATCGCCGAAGGGGCCGGTCACGGTCAGTGCCACGCCGTGCAGCACGCGATAAGCGACCGCGCTGCGTGTGCTGGCGGAGAACCAATAGCGATTGTCTTCCCACGTGGTCATGAAGCTCATCGATTCGCCATTGCGCTCGACCAGTTGGCCGGCGGCCTGCCTGCCGTGGCCAGCAGAACCGGGAGCATCGCGGAACCAGAGGAGGAACACCGCCAGCACCACCAGCCAGAACCCTGCGACGAGCATCTGAGCGAGCACCAGCAACGGCAGCGTGCGTGGCTGCAGCCCGGAGGCGATGCGCCCAGCGAAGCCCACCGGCAGGAGACGGTGCACAATGTCGAGCAAGAGCGTGGAGAAGCGGGCCCGGGGAACGAAATCCTGCGGACGTGCGATGCCAACCAGAAGGTAGAGCGACCCTGCGGCGAAGCCACTCAATGCTATGGCCGCGCAGCCGCGAACGATGCGTCGGGTTCCTGTTCGAATCGGGAAATGCTGCAGATTGCAGGCTATCGCGGCGGTCAGCAGCAATGGTGGCAGCGCGGTGATGACGAAGACTGGAGCCAGCGCATAATGGTGTTCCAGCGGTTTGTCGGCGAGATCAGCCGCCAGCGGATAGAGCAGGTAGTCGGTGATGGCGATCACCGCCGTCGACGTGTTGAACAGCATACTGGCCCAGGCGGCGAGTCTACGTCCGCGATAGAGCCCCCAGGCCACAGCGGCCAGCGCGGCGACCGGCAACAGGACCCTGATCCACAGGGCGGCCAGGGCGGCGTGATGGACGCCGGCCAGCACAAGGCAGCTGCCGATCGAGTTGTTTCGCTCACAAGCCTGCACCAGCACGGCATTGTCGAAATCGTTCGTTATGAGCAGCCCTAAGCTGGTCAGGATGCCGGCGTGAGTGCGCGAAGTGATCGCCAGGATCGGGCCGATGGCCAGCACGAGCTGTATCGCTGCCAGCAGCCGGCGCATTTCATAATCCGTGCCGCGCCACCATTGGGCGTGGATTTCATCCATGCGCGTTGAAAGTTGCAACGGCAACGACGAGCGCGGGGAAGCTTGAGAGATTGGAGACGAAACTTGCGCAGACAGCGGCTGAATGGGCTGCGCGGCAGGCTGCGCCAGCCCTTTGCGCCGCCGACGATAGTCAAGACGGTTCAGCACGATTCCCGTGACGTGCCCAAGCGCCACCACTGCCAGCGTGCAGTAGTCGCCGGGGTTGCCGGTGAACAGCAGTCCGGAGCCGACGATCGCATAGCACAGCAATACGATTCTGCGGCGCCAGAGCACCGAGACGAACGCGCTCGCCGCCATGAGCGTGCCGGCCACCATCGTGAATGGCGAGAGCGATACGGCGATCTGCTGCAGCCGCGGCCAATCGGCGAAAGGACGGTTGATGATGATGCACGCCAGCAGTCCCAGCGCGGTTCCCGCTGCAGTGTTGACCACGAGCATCGCCAAGGTTTTAGGCCAGCCGAACCTGGTCTGGGCGAAACCAGCGCCGCCGAGCAGCAGCGCCGCGAATATCAGCAGCGATATCGGCCCGCGTACGAAGAACACGGACTCAAGCAGATGAAGGAATTGGAGAAGAGGCGCGTCTCGCGCGGACAGAGCGGTGTGGCCTGGCCCATGCGGATGCGGAGCGGCCATCCATTGCACCAAGCTGAATGATGGGCCCGATGCGGCGTTGGTGATATGCCGCACCGCACGCCAGATCCAGCGCACGATGTTGGCGATCACGAACAGGCCGCTGGCGACGATGGCGAACTTATGGGTTGAAATCCAGACACGCAGATCGTTCACAAGCAGCGTCCAGCTGGAACGCCTCGGTTTTTTGGCTGCGACGTTGCTCATGCGGATGTCCTTTCGCTGCTGTGCGTATTGGAGTCGCCGGACCTGCTCGAGTTGCCGGGGTTGTTGAGTCCGTGAGGTTTGCGGGCGCTGGATGCATGCGTTTGGCGTGAATCAGCACCGCGCAGGTCGACTGTTCTCAAATCTGTATACGAAGAAAGCGGCGCGACGTCGTCGCCCAATCCGGTCTGCCTGCAGAAGCGCTCGAGCGCCGGTTTCAGTGACGCCTGCACGGTATGCCAATCATGGCCTGCATTGTGCACGACCACTGCGATGACCTGCATGCCCGAACGCAAGGCCGCCTGGCCGATGGCTTCCTGATTGCGCTGAGAATTGCGATCCCAGGACCCGGCTGCGCTGAACATGGTTTGGCTGCTGGGCGTGTGTTCGGCGATGATATGGGTGGGAACATGGCGCTCATAGTCCTTCACGTTGCCTGCGAAATATCGGTCGATGGTGTTCTCCCGCGTCCGGTCGGTGGGTTCGAGCTCGCCATCCGCCGCAAAAATGTGACCATAGAGCTCCGGATGTGCGGGGCCGAGCTGCGTGCTGCAAGTGCCGCCCTGCGAGAATCCCCCGATCAGCCATTGGCTGGGGGAGTGCGAGACGGGAAGATGCCCTTTGATCCAATCGGTGACGTCGATCGTCAGATAGGTTTCCGCCTTGCCATACACCGGCGTGTCGGCGCATAGCGAGTTATGGGCCGCCGAGCCGTTCTGGTCGGGTGAGACGACGATGGGAGCCAGCCCGTCGTGGGCGGCGGCATATTCGTTGAGCATGTCGACGATACCGCTGGCTTC
This sequence comes from Bifidobacterium sp., assembly GCF_022640935.1. Classification (GTDB taxonomy): domain Bacteria; phylum Actinomycetota; class Actinomycetes; order Actinomycetales; family Bifidobacteriaceae; genus Bifidobacterium. Next base: position 21,573 of record NZ_JALCCV010000001.1, on the reverse strand, counting down.
GAAGAAGCGGTCGGGGCTGCCGGGCTGCCCGGCGAGCATGATCATCACCGGCAGCCGGGGAGGCCGTTTGCTCAGCGCGGCCGGCGGCAGATAGACGTCGGCCTCGCGGGCAACGAAACCGGATGCCGTCGGCGGGATCGGAACCCTGCGCACCTCGCCCTGCCCGGGCATGATGGGCGTGCGCCCTTCGCCTGCCATGAGCCGCCATTGCGCGACGCTTGTCGTCCCTGATGCCCGTCGCACGGTATGCCGGCCCAGCGGCCGGTAGTTGGGCGCATTGAACAGCGATCCGATGGTCGTGTACTCGCCATACGACATATCGATCAGCAGGGCGCTGCTGGCGATGACCAAGGGAACCGTCACAGCGGCGATTACGCGGCGAACATTGTTCGAATCGACAATGACGACAATGAGCAGCGCCAACAGCGCGAAAGCCAGGGCGACCGCCGCCATGGCCAGCAACTCCAGATTGACGCCGAAGACCATCCACACATCGGATATCAGCCAGACCAAAACGTAGCCGAGCACGCCGCCGACCAAGGCCGCCAGGAATTCCTGCATGCGGCCGAGCCTGCTGCGCATGCTCATAGGCTGATTGCCTCGGGCACCCTGCTGCCCGCTCCCTTTGCCGGGCTGACTCAGATGCCTGGGATCGCCGTATCGATTGCCGCTGTGCCAATTGCCATTGTGCCTTGCGGACAATCTCGCGTGCCGGCTTTTGTCTGGCTTCATCGCCAGCACAAGAACAAGGCCGATGATGGTAATCGAGAAAAGGCTGGTCGGCAGCCAGCCGATCAGCAGATGCGTGTGCATGACAGCGTTCATATCAACCCCCTCTGCCGGCACCCACGTCATTGATATGACGCGTCGATATAACCGATTGCCGATGATAGCCGTTTTCGCGCGGCTGTTCCCTCATCCGTCGGGATGAGGGGCGCAAGCCAATAGAGGGAGGTGAGTATAGTGCGTGGTGCTACTGGCCCAGCGCCTTGTAGTCCAAAGCCTTGGCGCCGATGTCGTGGCGATAGAACATGCCGGTGGTGTCCGCTGAGTCAAGCAGCGCGTAGGCACGCTGCTGCGCAGTGGCGATATCGCGGGCGGTGCATTCAACGAGCAGGACGCGCCCCGAGTCGGCGACCAGCCCTGAACCGGCCTGCGCCCGCACTGCCTGCTGCACAGCCTCGTCCTGTTCGATGTTGGCATCGGGGATGGTGACTGTGATGCCGTCCACCACGGTGCTGTCGGTCTGCGCCAGGGCGATGTCGCCGGTGAGCGCGCTGGCGTTGCCCACTCCGGCGTAATAGACATGCTCACGCTCGGCTGTGTGGATGACGGGCACTGCGGCGCCTGTGACGACGTGGTCGGGGTAGCCGTCCGAGGCGAGGATGACGCCTACGGTGGCGACGTCGTCATTCCATGTGAATTGCGGTTCGCCGCCGTCGAGTATCGCGCTGATGCCGGCGCCGAGGTCCGAGGCGAGCTGCGGCAGCACGACTTCGGTTTCCGGGTCGCCGAAACGCGCATTGAATTCGATGACTTTGGGCCCTTCCGCTGTCGCGATCAGCCCGGCATAGAGGATCCCGGTGAACGGCGTGCCCTCCTCGTTCATCGCCTTGACGGTGGGGCGTACGATGCTCTCTATGGCCTTGTCGACAACATCTGCACCGATCTGCGGAACTGGGCTGTACGCGCCCATACCGCCAGTATTTGGCCCCTTGTCGCCGTCGTAGGCGCGTTTGTGATCCTGAGAGATGGGCATCGGCCAGAAGTCGGTGCCATTGACGAAGCTCATCAGTGAGAATTCCTGGCCCTCCAGAAACTCTTCGACGACCACTTTGGCCCCGGCCTGGCCGAAACGATGGTCGAGGAAGATGTCTTCGAGGGCGTGCATCGCGGTGCGCTCGTCCATGGCCACGGTCACGCCTTTGCCGCCGGCCAGCCCGTCCGCCTTGATGACGATGGGCGCGCCCTGCTCGCGCACATAGCGCTGCGCCTCGGCGAGCGAATCGAAGGTCTGGTACCGGGCGGTCGGTATGCCATGGCGGTCCATGAGTTGCTTGGCGAAGTCTTTGGAGCCTTCGATCTGCGCGGCGGCCTTGGTCGGGCCGAACGCCTTGATGCCGGCGGCGGCGAAATCGTCGACGAGGCCCTCGATCAACGGCACCTCGGGGCCGACGAGCACCCAGTCGTAGCCGTTGTGCTGCACGAAACCGATGAGCGCCGCATGGTTGGCGGTGCTCAGGCTGGTGGTGCGGATGCCGTCGGCCAGCATGCCGGGGTTGCCTGGGGCCACGGTCACCTCCTGCACGCTGCCGCCGCGCAAGAGGGTATGCGCGATCGCGTGCTCGCGCGCGCCTGAACCAATCACCAGAACCTTCATGCCCATAGCAACTCCTTGCCTGCGTATTCGTCGTATTCGTTTGTCATGCTTTTCGTATGATGGACGCGTGTGCCAGCGCCATGCTGCCCGCATGCGCCGCCGGCATGCGATATCGTACTCGGCGGGCGGGTGCCTGCCTTATCCGGTTCTTTTATTTCTGTTGCGCCTGTCACTGCTGCTGCGCCTCTACTGTATATCTCGCCGCAGCTCGACGTCGGCGTCGCCGCGCGGGACGATTTCGCCGATGATGCGGGCGTCCTCTCCTGCATCATCGAGCAGCGCCATCGTCTCTTCCGCATGGTTCGAGGCGACAGCAAGCACCATGCCGATGCCCATGTTGAACACGTTGAACATCTCCATATGGTCGATGCCGCCCGCCTGTTCGATCACGTCGAAGATCGGCGGGATGTCCCAGCTGCCGAGCATGATGCGGGCGGCCAAGCCGTCGGGGATCATGCGAGGGATGTTCTCGATGAAGCCGCCGCCGGTGATATGCGCCACGCCTTTGATAAAGTCCGCCTTGAACAGCGGCTTCAGCGCCTTGACATAGATCTTCGTCGGGGTGAGCAGCACGTCGCCCAGGGCCTTGCCCCCCAATTCATCGAGCTTGGTATTGACGCTGTATCCTGCCTGCTCGAACAGCGCCTTGCGCACCAGCGAGAAGCCGTTGGAATGCACGCCGCTTGAAGCCAGCCCGATGAGTGTATCGCCCTGCGCGATGGCGGAGCCGTCGACGATGGCCGGCCTCTCCGCCACGCCCACGGTGAACCCAGCCAGATCGTATTCATCCGGGTCATACATGCCGGGCATTTCGGCGGTCTCGCCGCCGATCAGCGCGCAGCCGGCCTGCACGCAGCCGTCGGCTACGCCGGCGACGACCTGCTCGAGCAACGCCGGGTCGTTGGCGCCGCAGGCGATGTAGTCGAGGAAGAACAAAGGCTCGGCGCCTTGCGCCGCGATGTCGTTGACGCACATCGCAACGCAGTCGATGCCTATGGTGTCGTGCCTCCCAGCCATCTTCGCCACCATGAGCTTGGTACCGACGCCGTCGGTGCCCGAAACGAGCATCGGCTCCCGATATCCCAGCGAGGCGAGATCGAAGAGTCCGCCGAAGCCGCCGATGCCGCCCACGACTCCCGGACGCTTCGTGCGCTTGACGTGCGAAGCTATGCGGCGGACGACTTCGTAGCCGGCTTCGACGCTGACTCCGGCGTGTTCATAGGCTTGTGGCATGACGGCTCTTTCCTCGTAGTTTGGTGGTCGGGTGGTGTGGGGATGAGAAGCGGGGGAATTGAACGGTTAAGGAATTGTTTTCCGTGGCAGCAGACACAACAGCCGCTGCCACGTCACATTGGATTACGCTGCCGCAGTGGACTACGCCGTCGGCCCGTAAGAAGGCTGGGTGCGATATTCGTTGTTGGCATAATGGCTGGTCTCGCGTGCGTATTCGGTCAGCCGCAGGCGGTCCTCGGGGGAGAGCGAGCGCAGGAAATCGCGTTCGTAATCGCCCAGCGAAGTGGGGTAGTCGCCGTTGAAGTAGGCTACGCACAGCCCGCCGTAAGGCGCGTCTTCATGCATGCCGATTGATTCGACAAGGCCGTCGAGGCTGAGGAATTGCAGGGAATCGGCGCCGATGTAGTCGCGTATTTCAGCCACGGATTTCTTGGCGGCGATGAGCTCCTTGGTGGTGGAGATGTCGATGCCGTAGAAGCAGGGGTACTTGAGCGGCGGGGAGCTGATGCGCATATGCACTTCGCTCGCCCCGGCTTCGCGCAGCAGGCGTACGATGCGCCGCGAGGTGGTGCCGCGCACGATCGAGTCGTCGATGACCACGACCCGTCTGCCTTCGACCACGCCTCGGACGGCCGAAAGCTTCATGCGTACGCCTTGTTCGCGCAGTTCTTGGGTCGGCTGGATGAAGGTGCGGGCCACATACTGGTTCTTGATCAGGCCCATTTCGTTGGGCAGCCCGCTTTCCTCGGCGTAGCCGGAGGCAGCGGACAATGAGGAATTCGGCACGCCGATCACCATATCGGCATCTACCGGATCCTCTTGCGCGAGGCGCCTGCCCATGCGTTTGCGGGCCGAATGGACGTTGATGCCGTAGATATTGGAATCCGGCCTCGCGAAATAAATGAATTCCATGGAGCAGATCGACAGCTGCGTCTTATCCGTATACCGCTCGATCCGATAGCCGTTGTCATCCACGACGATGATCTCGCCGGGTTTGATATTGCGCACGAGCTCGGCGCCCACGACGTCCAACGCGCAGGTCTCCGAGGCGAGCACATAGGCGCCGTTGGTCATGCGGCCCAGGGACAGCGGCCGGAAGCCGTTAGGATCCAGTGCGCCGATCAGCGCATGCTCGGTCATGAGCAGATAGGCGAAGCCGCCGTGCACGGCGTTCAGCGCATCTTTGAGCTGATCCATGAACTCATGTTTCGACGATCTGCGGATCAAATGCATAAGCACTTCGGTGTCGGAATCCGAGCGGAAGATCGCGCCCTCGTCTTCCAGCCGGGTGCGCAGCGAGACGCAGTTCGTCAGATTGCCGTTGTGGCACAGCGCCATATCGCCGTCGTGGAAACGGAAGAGGAACGGCTGGATGTTGTCCACGCTTTTCGAGCCGGATGTGGCGTATCGCACATGGCCGATCGCATGCTCGCCCGAAAGCCGGGAGAACTCCTGCTCGTCGGAGAAGACCTGGGTGAGCAGACCGAGGCCGCGATGTCCCAAGAGCTGACCGTGGTCATTGGTGACGATGCCGGCCCCTTCCTGGCCGCGGTGCTGCAGGGCGTGCAGTCCGAAATAAGTCAATCGGGCGGCATCAGGGTGACCCCAGACGCCGAAGAGGCCGCATTCCTCATGGATGTCCTCGAGTTCAGCTGACAAGCCAAATCCCCTTTCGAGAAGGCAGGGAAAGATAAGACGTGTTACGGGTTCACCCTACCAATCGCAGGCTACATCGGTGTGACTCCCGGTGGCGCTGCGGCGGGATCCGGCCACGGGCCGGGTGAAGTCGGCGATGCCTGGCTGTACCTGTCATAACTGCTGCGTTACAAGCTATGTGTCTGCCTGCTTGCTATGCTCTCAGATAGTCAAGAGCGTCAAAAACACAATCAGCCCAGCATGCGGTGCCGCAAACACGGCGAACGCCCACAGCGAATTGTGATCTGCGCGCAGTCTGGCATGGACATGCGGGAGCCGTGGGCGCGAGGCCGGCGGCAAGGCCAGGAATCGGGGATTCGATCATGATCATTCGCAATGTGCACGTGGAGAATGATGAGGCGATAGGCGATGTGCGCATCGACGATGGGGTTTTTGCCCAGATCGGCGGCAGCGCGGATAGCGTAGGCATCCGCGCTGCAGGTACTGATCGGGCAGGTGTTAACGGCGGACGTGCGGCAGCTGATCATAGAGACGGCACTTCGGCCCAGGTTTCGCGGCCAGGCGAAACCGTGATCGACGGGCAGGGCGGCGTATTGTTGCCGCCTTTCGTGGACCCGCATGTGCATCTCGACGCCGCGCTGACGGCCGGGGACCCGGAGTGGAACGAGACCGGGACACTGTTCGATGGCATCCGCATCTGGTCCGAGCGCAAGAAAAGCCTGTCCGTCGCAGATGTCAAGGACCGCGCACGGCGCACCATCGACATGATGGTGCGGCACGGCATCCAGCATATCCGCAGCCATGTGGACGTCACCGATCCTGGCTTGGTCGCACTGCATGCGCTGCTGGAGCTGAAATCGGAGGTCGAACAGTACGCGGACTTGCAGCTCGTCGCATTTCCGCAGGAGGGGATTCTCTCGTATCCCAATGGCAAAGCGCTGATGCAGCGTGCCGTCAGTGAAGGCGCGGACGTGATCGGCGGCATCCCGCATTTCGAATTCACCCGTGATTATGGTGTCGAATCCTTGAAATTCCTAGTCGATCTGGCGGTGAAGAACGACCGACTGGTGGATGTCCACTGCGATGAGATCGACGATCCGGCATCGCGGAATCTGGAAGTGTTGGCCACGCTGGCGCTGGAGAACGGCATCGGGGATCGTGTCACCGCCAGCCATACCACGGCGATGGGCTCGTATAACGACGCGTACACGTACAAGCTGTTCCGTCTGCTGAAGATGTCAGGCATCAGCTTCGTCTCGAATCCGCTCGTGAACATGCATCTGGGCGGGCGCTTCGACACGTATCCCAAGCGCCGCGGACTGACGCGGGTCAAGGAGCTGGACGCGGACGGCATCAATGTGGCCTTCGGCGAAGACGACATCCGCGATCCGTGGAGCCCGCTCGGCGCGGGGAACATGCTCGACGTGGTGCGCATGGGCGTCTATGCGGCGCAGCTCATGGGCTATAGCCAGATCATGGACTCGTACAAGTACGTCACATACAACGGGGCCAAAGCGCTGCATATCGACGATCATTACGGCATCGAGGTCGGCAAACCCGCGAATTGCATCATTCTGAACGCGTCGAACTTCTACGAGGCGCTCAACGAGAACGACGAAGTGCTCTACAGCATCCGCGCCGGCAAGGTCATCGTCTCCACCCGGCCCCATGTGACGACGCTGCGCTAGACGGCAATCTGGCGGACGGCGACAGGCGACATATCGCGGCAACTGAAGTATAGTGTGCATAATGTGCAGGTGTGAATCCGCAGCAGTCGGCGCGTAGGGGGCGCAATGAGATCGTCGCAACATCCCAGGCATACCAAGGGCGTGCGGCAGATGCGTAGTTCGCCGTGGCTGGCGCCGCTGGTGGTGCTGGCTGTGGCGTTGCTGGCCATCGGCGGCTGGTTCGTGGTCCAGCAGCTGCTTGACGCAAACCCCCGGACCGGCGCCTCGCAGACAGCAAGTTCGCAGGGGCAGCGGCCCTCTGCGAGCGGCGGTGCAACCGTGTCGCAGAGCGCCGCACCGGCCGTGCATCACGGCAACTCGCCTGATTGCCCGGACACCGACTGCATCGCCATGCTGGTCAACGGCGATCTGCTGTTTCACGAGGGGTTGTGGAAGAACTTCGCAAACAATCCGCAGGCCACCGACGGCAGCGCCTTCGACTTCACGCCGCTCTTTGCCCCGATGAGCCGATATATCAAGGCTTCCGATATTGCGGTGTGCCAGTTCGAGACGCCGATAGCCCAGCGCGGCGGCCCATATGCCGCCTATCCGGTATTCAATATTCCGCCCGAAGCCGTGGATGCTGTGGCGTCGGTCGGCTATAGCGCCTGCACGCATGCCAGCAACCACTCATGGGATCAGGGCGCGGCCGGCATTGCGCGTCTGACCGCAGCCCTGCAGGCGAACGGCATCGCACAGACCGGCTCGTATCTCACCGAGCAAGATTCGACGAAACCGCTGGTGGTTGCTTCGCCGACCGGCGGCGGCAGCCTTGGCATCGTGGCCGGTACGCTTTCACTCAACGGCGAGGTTCCCGATCACGATTGGCGGGTCGACCGGCTGCGCGAATCAGGGGATCCGCATCACCAATCTGACATCGACCGGGCGGTCGCCAAGGCGAAGGCGGCGCGCGCGGCCGGCGCCGACATCGTGGCGATCGCAATGCACTCGGTCCAGGAATATCTTGATTACGCCGACTCATGGCAGCAGTCCGAGGCCCACGAATTGGCGGATACGGGCGCGTTCGATCTCATTTACGGCGCCGGATGCCACTGCGCCCAGCCGATCGAGCACTATCACGGTACATGGATCATCTATGGTCTGGGCAACGCGGTGACGGTGACGACGCATATCCCGGGGCATAGCGTGAACAACCAGGGGGTCACGGCACGCATCCAATTCGCCGGGAAAAAGGGTGTCGCAGGTTCGTGGCGGGTCAGCCGCATCGATTGGGTGCCGACCGCGAACGTGCGGCAGGGCAAATACCGATGGTGCCCCATTGCGTCCGATCATCCCGATGGCGTCTGTTGGGACGCGCAGGAGGACGCCCGGGTCCGCCAGCGGATCAGTGACGTGATCTACTCGAAAAATGCAGACCGCACCATCGTGCGAGAATGGCTGATCACCAAGGAAACGAAGCAGTGAATACGGCTCTCGAGACGCTGCTGGCGTGCTGGAGCCCCACCTGATGCTTGCACGTAACGGCCGACGTGGCCTCCTCGCGAGTATCCATGGAATGATTGGTACGGTTTCTTGTGATGTCTTGTGATGTCTTGTGATCTTCCTATGTGCGCCATCTGAAAAACTCACGTATCTGCGTTGCGTGAGACGTTATCGGGATGTCTCGGCGGTCTAGCTACGCTGTGTGTAGCGCTAATCTCGCGGCGCCCCAAATAGCACTGCCCGAAAATGGCGATTGCTGACCACCTTATATTCGTCCTTCCGCGGAATAGGTTGCAAACAGGGCAGATAGACCTCCGTGGGCGGCAGATAACCCACATCGAAGAGTGGGCAAACCCGCGGCGACACACCATGGGGATCGTTTTGCGAACGACACGCGTTCGAACATATGTTCGATTATTTGTGTATTGTATGACGTACCGAATCGAAGAACCCGGCCACGAAGGAGCGCACAAGGAGGCGGACTATGGAGCATCATGCAGAAGCGCGAACCTACATCGCGATCGATCTCAAATCGTTCTATGCTTCCGTCGAATGCGTGGAACGCAATCTTGACCCGCTGACGACCAATCTGGTGGTGGCTGACGTCAGCCGCACCGAGAAGACAATCTGTCTGGCAATCTCGCCGTCGCTCAAGGTCTATGGCCTTCCCGGCCGTGCGCGGCTGTTCGAAGTGGTGCGCAAGATGGCCGAGATCAATGAGCGCCGGCGTCTGGACGCTCCGGACCGGCGCCTCGAAGGGGAGTCATTCGACGCCGGTGAGCTGAACGCATCGCCGAATCTGAGGGCGACGTATATAGCAGCTAAGCCCAAGATGGCGCGGTATCTGCAGCGCAGCGCGGAAGTATATGCCATTTACCTGCGGTATGTAGGAGCGCAGGATATCCATGTGTATTCGGTTGATGAGGTGTTCATGGATGTAACGCACTATCTCAAATCATCGGGCATGAGCGCGCATGAGATGGCGGTCGCCATGGTGCATGATGTTCAAAAGAACACAGGGCTTACTGCCACGGCCGGGATCGGCACGAATATGTACCTGAGCAAGGTCGCGATGGATATCGTGGCCAAGCATATTCCGGGCGACAAGGATGGTGTGCGCGTAGCCGAGCTTGACGAGATGTCATATCGGCGGCTGCTGTGGGCGCACAGGCCGCTGACCGATTTCTGGCGGGTCGGGCGCGGCTATGCGAAGAAGCTCGAATCGCACGGGCTGCTTACCATGGGGGATGTCGCCCGATGCTCAGCCGGAAGACCCTGCGACTACTACAACGAGGATCTGCTCTACCGCATGTTTGGCATCAACGCCGAGCTGCTCATCGATCACGCGTGGGGCTATGAGCCGTGCTCCATCGCCGAGATCAAGGCATACAGGCCGGCAGCCACCAGCATGAGCTCCGGCCAAGTGCTGCAAACGCCCTACGACTGGAAGCATGCCCGGCTCGTGATCAAGGAAATGATCGATATGCTCGTCCTGGAAATGGTGGACAAGCAGATGCAGACCGATCAGATCGGGCTGTATATCGGCTACGAGCGGCTGGACGACACTGCTCCGAGTGCTCGACAGACCAGTGCCGGGCAGGCCGCCAGGGAAGGCAGAGCTGCCGGCACTGCCGCTGTCGGTTCTGATACTGCTGGTTCCGGCGGCACTGGTTCCGATACTGACATCGCAGGCTTTGAAAGCATCGATGTCGGAGCCGTCGTGCGCAAGCCATCACTGCGGGCCGTGGTGCACGATCATTTCGGCCGCACGGTGCCTAAACCGTCGAGAGGCAGCACAAGGCTTGGCTCATACACGTCGTCGTCCAAAGTCATCCTTGACGCCATGATGGCGTTATACGACCGCGTGACCGACCCGGATCTTCTGGTGCGTCGGATGAACGTCGTCGTGGGTCGGCTGCGTCCAGAGCAGGCTGTCATAGGGGAACGGCGCTATGAGCAGCCTGATCTGTTCTCATGCAGTGACGCGGAAGCCGCCGCGTGTCGGGCAGCCGGGCAGGAGCGGCGCAACGAACTCGAAGTGCAGCGCGCGATGCTTGGCGTCAAACGCCGATTCGGCCGCAACGCAATTGTCAAAGGCATGGACTTGGAAAAGGGAGCCACCGGCATCAAACGCAATGCGCAGATAGGAGGTCACGCCGCATGACATTTGAAGCAACCCACCGCTACGACGACATCATCGCGCTGCCGCATCACCAGTCACGCGGCCGCGCACGCATGGCTCCGCGCAATCGCGCCGCGCAGTTCATGCCGTTCGCCGCGCTCACCGGATACGACGCCATCATCATGGAAGCGGCGCGCGAAACGCGGCAACGTGTGCTGCTGGACGAGGACGCGCAACGCGAACTCGATGCGAAGCTGCAACGCGCCCTGAATCGGCTCGGCTCCCGGCATCGGTTCGCAATCACCTATTTTCGCAAAGACAAGCACAAGGATGGCGGTGGCTACATCACTGCCGAAGGCGTCATCCACCTCCTCGACCAAGAGCGGAAAGCCCTCGTACTTGAGGATGACACCGTAATTCCGCTTGAAGAAATCATCGCCTTAGATGATCTGGATAAGCCGGGCGATGGGGAAAGTATGGGTAAGGGCGGCGAATGAGCAATGTGGCGCGATCGAGCGGGGAACCGCGCAGACTTATGTTGGCGCTATGGGCGCTATGGCCAGCTATCCGACTTGGATCAAACCATCGAGAATCCGATTGTTCTGGACGCTTTCGGTGGCGATTGCGCCTGTGACGGTTGTAACTGGCGCCATCTGGAGGCTTGGTTCCGCGTCACGGTTGACTTTTCGAATGGTGAATTCGATCGGGTGATCAGGTGCCCGCATCCACGAAGTCAGGGATGTTGGAGACAAGGCCACGAGCGTTGCCGAGGCCATCAGGGTTCTCGCCGAAAACGGTCGTTTTGCCTTTGTCGATCTGTCCGATGATCCGAAGATCTGCGGAAGCCGCGGGCGCGTATTGGCTGCTATACGTGATGCCAGCGGGCGAATTGAGGGGCACAACGCGCTGTCTGCAAGGCCTCTTTGGCATGGCCGATGAATACCGCCAAAGGTCCTGCGTTAGGTTGTCATCATCTCCGGAGCAAAGCGCATGGCAAGCCCATCGCACAGCGCCGAGCTATGGCAAGTCGTATTCTTTATATCCAGGAAGCTGCCGGTGAACCGAGACCGAGGTAAATTCGGATTCGCGCGCAACGTCTGCCTGAAGTCGGATGGATTGCGCCAAGCGTTTGATGCCCATCAGCTGCATTCATCATTCGTAACTGCGAATAAGTCGTATTGCCACAGTGAGGAATGAAATTTACCAGAGATAAGGCCGATCTCCTCGGTGGAACGCGATTCCAGCCAGAAATCGAGGATGTGATGCCTGTTTATTGACAGATATGCGGACGGAATGACGAACAAAGCCGACATGGAATCATCCGGCACTCATGTGGTGTCCGATTCCCTGTCGGCCCTGTCTTGCGTATGCCGATTTGCGCTAGCGATCCGCCCCTCTCAAGCGGTGAAGTATTCGACTCCAGCCTCGAAAATCGGCTGACGTTCGGTGCCCGGGACGTTGCGGTACAGGCCCGCGCCCGAACGCTCGGAGTGGGCCATCTTGCCGAAAACGCGGCCATCGGGGCTGGTGATGCCTTCGACGGCAAGCAGGGATCCGTTCGGATTCACGTCCAAGCTCATGCGCGGCACACCGTTTTCGTCCACATATTGCGTCGCTATCTGTCCGGAGTCCTTGAGCTGGTCGAGCACCGGTTTCGGGGCGACGAAACGGCCCTCGCCATGGGAGATCGCAATGGTATGGATGTCGCCGACCTCGGTTTTGGACAGCCACGGCGACAGGTCGGAGGCCACGCGCGTATGCACCAGGCGGCTCTGGTGGCGGCCGATGGTGTTGAAGGTCAGCGTCGGGCATTCGGCCGTCATCGGCACAATGTCGCCGAAGGGCACCAAGCCGAGCTTGACGAGCGCCTGGAAGCCGTTACACACGCCCAGCATCAGCCCATCGCGATTGTTCAGCAGGTCGCGCACGGCCTCGGCGACCTGCGGCGAACGGAAGAACGCAGTGATGAACTTGGCCGAGCCGTCCGGTTCGTCGCCGCCGGAGAAACCGCCCGGAATCATGACGATCTGGCTGCGGGATATCTCTTGGGCCAGATGCGCGGTCGATTCCGCGACGGCATTGGGCGTGAGGTTGTTGATGATCAGCGTGCTCACCTCGGCGCCCGCCTGTTCGAAGGCCGCCGCGGAATCGTATTCGCAGTTGTTGCCGGGGAAGACGGGTATCACGATGCGGGGCTTGGCGATGCCCTTTCCGGAACGATGCGCGGTCTGTCCGGCAACGTGGCTGATCGTCTCGACCTCAGGGCCGTCCGCGCGGTAGGGGTACACCGATTCGATGCCGCTCTCCCAGACCTCCTGCAGCTGCGCGAGATCCAACGTCTCCTCGCCCGTGCGGAACTCGTAGTCCGTCATCGTCTCGCCGACTGTGCCCACGCATACCTGGTTTGTCACTTTCGGCAACGGGGCATCATCGGCCAGTTCCACGAAGAACGAGCCATACGCTGGCTGGAAGAGATCATCAACGTCGATATCCGGCTCAAGCGCGAGTCCGATGCCATTGCCCACGGTCATCTCGAAGAGCGCGGCAGCGCTTGCACCATAGCCAGGCGTGGAAACAGCCAGGGCTGACCTGTCCTCGATAAGCTCCTCGACGGCGGTCATCGCCCCGAGCAAACCTTCGACGTCCGGGGTCGGGCCATCGGCGGCGTAGCGCGGCGCGATGCGTACGACGCGGTGGCCGGCGCCTTTGAACTCGGGCGAAGTGGCGTGATCCACCGATCCGATGGCCACGGCGAAGGAAATCAGACTCGGTGGCACGTCGAGAGCCTCGAAGCTGCCGCTCATGGAATCCTTGCCGCCGATGGCGCCCACACCCAGGTCGATTTGCGCATTCAGCGCGCCGAGCACTGCGGCCAACGGCTTGCCCCAGCGACTCGGCTCAGTACCGGGCTTGCCGAAATATTCCTGCAGGCTCAGATAGGCGTTCTCGCGCTTGAATCCGCTGGCCACAAGCTTTGCAAGCGACTCGACCACGGAAAGATACGCGCCGGTGAACTGGTCGCGCTCCATGATGTAAGGATTGAAGCCCCATGCCATCGCCGACGCGGTAGTTGTTTCGCCGAAGACCGGCAGTTTTGCCACCATCGCCAAGCTCGGCGTGAGCTGACGCGAGCCGCCATAGGGCATCAGCACGGTGCTCGCGCCGATGGTCGAGTCGAATCGCTCGCCAAGCCCTTTGTTCGAGGCGACGTTCAGATCGCTCACCAGCGCGCGCATGCGCGTCCCAAACGACCCTGTATTCCATGATGTCGGCGTGGTGTAGCTGCTGCTCGGTCCCACCTGCACCTGCTGATGCTTTTCGGCGCCGTTCGACGCGAGAAAGGTGCGGCTCAAGTCGACGATGGTGTCGCCTCGCCAGTTCATGCGCATCCGGGCTTCTGCCGTGACAGTCGCGATGACGGTGGCTTCAAGATTCTCTTGGCGCGCGTACTCGAGAAACTCGTCCACATCGTCGGCGGCGACATCCACCGCCATGCGCTCCTGCGACTCGGATATGGCCAGCTCAGTGCCGTCGAGGCCCGCGTACTTCTTGGGCACCGCGTCCAGATCGATGATCAGCCCGTCGGCGATCTCGCCGGTCGCCACCGACACGCCGCCCGCACCGAAATCGTTGCAGCGCTTGATGAGGCGGCAAGCATCCTTGCGGCGGAAGAGCCGCTGCAGCTTACGTTCGACAGGCGCGTTGCCCTTCTGCACTTCGGCGCCGAGCTCGGTGGTCGAGGTGACATCCAAGGACTGCGAAGCTCCTGTGGCTCCGCCAATGCCGTCGCGGCCGGTACGGCCGCCCAACAGAATGATCTTGTCGCCTGGAGTTGGGGTTTCGCGGCGCACATGGTCGGCCGGCGTAGCTCCCACCACGGCGCCGACCTCCATGCGCTTGGCCACGTACCCGGGGTGGTAGATCTCGTCGACCTGCCCGGTGGCCAAGCCGATCTGATTGCCGTACGAGGAGTATCCGGCGGCGGCCCCGGTCGCCAGCTTGCGCTGGGGGAGCTTGCCCTGCAATGTTTCACTCACCGGCACGGTCGGATCGCCGGCACCGGTGACCCGCATCGCCTGATACACATAGGAGCGGCCGGAAAGCGGGTCGCGGATGCAGCCGCCGATGCAGGTGGCCGCGCCGCCGAAGGGCTCGATTTCCGTGGGATGGTTATGCGTTTCGTTTTTGAACAGGAACAGCCAGTCCTCGTCGTGCCCGTTCACATCGACCTTGGTCTTGACCGTGCACGCGTTGATTTCCTCGGACTCGTCCAGCCCGGTGAGCAGACCCTTGGCTGCAAGCCATTTCGCGCCGATGGTGGCCATGTCCATAAGACATATCGGCTTCTCGTCGCGGCCCAGCTCCTTGCGCAGCCCAAGATAGCGGTTGAAAGCCTCGCCCACCTTGTCGTCGTCGAAGGCGATGTCGTCGAGTCGCGTGCCGAAGGTCGTATGGCGGCAATGATCGGACCAGTATGTGTCAATCACCTTGATCTCGGTGATGGTCGGCTCGCGGCTCTCACTGGCGAAGTAACGCTGGCAGCATTGCGCATCCGCCAGATCCATCGCCAGACCGCGATCCGCAAGGAAGACGCCCAGTCCCTGTTCGTCCAGTTCGTTGAAGCCTTTGAGGATTTCGACCGATTCGGGCTGCTTGACCTCATCGTTGAGGTTGGCCACCGGTTCGAGCGAGGCGGGTCGCGATTCGACCGGATTGATCACGTAGCGCCTGACGGCCGCCAGATCCGCGGGGGAGAGGCTGCCAGAGATGATGTAGATTCTGGCCGTACGCACGGTGGGGCGCTCTCCTTGGGAGATCAGCTGGATGCATTCGCTCGCAGAGTCAGCACGCTGGTCGAACTGGCCGGGAAGGTATTCCACGCCGAAGATTGCGCTGGCCGCGGTATCGTCGGCGGCTTCGGGAAGCGTTGCGGAAACCGTATCGACCTGCGGCTCGCTGAACACGGTCGCCACGGATTGGTTGAACAATGCGGCATCGATGCCTTGGACGTCATAGCGGTTGATCATGCGCAGCCCGGTGATGCCCGTGATGCCGAGAATCGTGACGAGTTCGCCGCGCAGCTGCTGTGCCTCGACGTCGAATCCGGGTTTCTTCTCCACATAGGTGCGGAAAACGGTCGTGCCGTCGTGGGCCGTTGCGCCGGATGCTGCGTTGTTCCGCGTCGCTGTACTGTGAGTCGCTGTATTTGCCTGAGCCACTGTCGTCCTGTCTTCCGATCAAATTGTCTGTTGACTAACAGTCCTGTTAATTATCGTCTTTTGCCGGCTATCGGTACCCGCCGCATGAGCACGCATGAAGCCCTGAAATAGATGTCGCCTGCATCCGTCAATTTCGGATGCAGGCGATTGCGATCATGCGCTGGGGGTGATGCCCTCGCTCTTGGCCAAGGTGGTCAGGCGGTCGTAGATTTCCTCGTAGGCAGGGATGATATCGCCCAAATCCCTGCGGAAGAGGTCCTTGTCGAGATGCTCGACCTCGCCATCCTTGCTGTCCTTGTTCCACAGGCGGCAGGTGTCAGGGGTGATTTCGTCGGCCAGAAGAATGGTTCCTTCACTGGTTTTGCCCTCTTCGATCTTGAAATCGACCAGTTGCACGCCGATCTTCGTGAAGATATCGAGCAGCGCCTCGTTGACCGCGCGCGCCTGGCGCGAAATCTCGGCAAGCTCCTCGTCGCTGGCCAGCCCCAGAGCAAGGATGCCGTCATCGTTGATGAAGGGGTCGCCCAACTCGTCGGACTTCACGCAGAACTCGAGGATCGGCTTTTTGAGTTCCGTGCCCTCGGCGACGCCATAGCGCTTTGCGAACGACCCCGCGGCGGTGTTGCGCATGATGATCTCCAACGGGAACATGGTCATGCGTCGCACCAGCTGCTCGGTGTCGGAAACGCGCCGCACGAAGTGGCTTTCCACGCCCCGGGCTTTGAGCAGATCGAAGATAACGGAGGTGATGTGATTGTTCAGCTCTCCCTTGCCCTCGATCTGGGCTTTCTTTGCGCCGTTACCGGCGGTCGCCTGATTCATGTATTCGACCCAGAGAATGTCCTGATCGTTGGTTGCGTAAAGTTTTTTGGCCTTGCCCTCGTAGAGCTTCTCCAGTTTCTCCATGACCCGCCTTTCGCGTGTGTCCATGTTCGAATGGGAGGTGATTTGACGCTCATAGAGTAGCAAGCAGAGGTTACAACGACACGTATGCGGCATTGCTGATGCCGATCGGGGGCATCTATGTCCTATGCAACCACAACATGCAAGGTGTCTGCCACGTTCGCGGCTCGCGCTCGCGCCTCGTCAACGTCTCTCCCGATTGCCAGCGATACCGCCATGCGCCGATGGCCATGCACGGCCGGCTTGGCGAAAATGCGCAGATCGGCGTCCGGTCCGGACAGTGCTTCAGGCAGATTCGAGAACACGGCTTCGCCCTCGCCCTCGACCACAATCGCATGGCTCGCCGCGACCGAGCCTTGTCGCAAGGTCAGATTCAGATGCTCCTGCGTCACCGGCAGTCCCAGCACGGCCCGGGCGTGCAGCGCGAACTCGCTCAGGCGCTGTGACAGCATGGTCACCATGCCGGTGTCATGAGGTCTGGGGGAGACCTCGTTGAAAAGCACGGTGCCATTGTCGAGCACGAACAGTTCCACGCCGAACACGCCCCAGCCGCGTTCCCCCTCGCGCTGTGCCTGATCGACCATGCCCAGCACCGCAGTGCAGGCGATGCGCTGGGCCGTCGCCAGCGTCATGTCATCGACGTTGGCCGGCTGCCAGGATTCGCGGTAATCCCCATGATCCTGCCGTTGCCCGATGGGCGCGCAGGTGACCACGCCCGCACGTGAGCTGACAGTCAGCACGGTCAGCTCATAGGCGAGTGGCACCAAGGCCTCGACAATGACGCGTGAAACGGTGCCGTCGTTTGCCGCTCGGCGGCCGGTCTGCGCCTCCCGCCAAGCCTGTTCGAGCTGTTCCGAGCGTTCGACGACCGACTGCCCATGCCCGGACGAGCTCATAATCGGCTTGACGACGCAGGGGTAGCCCACGGCCTCGGCGCCGGAGCCGAGCTCCTCGAAGGATCCGGCGAAACGGTACGGCGTCGTGGGCAGGCCAAGCTCGTCGTGCGCAAGCGTGCGAAGGCGTTCGCGGTCCATGCAGATTGCGGCTATGCCGGAGCTCGGCACCACTTGGATGCCGCGATGGGCGGCTTCGGCCAGTTCCGAGGTGGCGATGGCCTCCACTTCGGGAATGATGATGTCCGGCTTCACCTGTGCGATAAGCGCGTTGAGCTTCTGCGCGTCCGCCATATCAAGCACCTGCGCCTCATGTGCCACTTGGGCCGCCGGGGCACCAGCATAGCTGTCCGCGGCGCATACCCAAGCGCCCAGCCGCATCAGCTCAATGGTGACTTCTTTGCCCAGCTCGCCGGAGCCCAACAGCAGCACGCGGGTCGGCTGTGGACCCAAGGGCGTGCCGAGCGGGCGGTCAACCGACAAGGGCGAATCGGGCAGCGCTGAAGCGGAAACTGAAGAAGTGGATTGGGGGGTGGCAGACGATGGGTCAGGACGATTCTGGGTATTTTCGTTCATGCGACCATTGTGCCATTCCGCATGTATAGACGGCAGCCAAGAATGCGCATAAACCGCGGTGGCAATGGTTCGAATACGCTGTGATGGTTCAGCCAACGCAAGATATGCTGATGAAATGTGATTTCCGTTAGATGCAACGGCATACTGACCTCATTCGACGAAAAGCTTGCGCTGTCGTGAATGATCCGAATGTGAACCTGCCATGCAGCACGATCCGAAATAGGCTGCAAGCCAGCATTTGGATGATGATTCGATGGCATGCCCTTTAGCCGCGACTGGGTGTTTTCGCCTCATCTGTCTATGAGCCGGGAGAAAACGTGTCATGGCGAAGGGTGGTATTGTGCAGCAGATCATGCGCCGCTTGCCTTATGCATCGCCGCCGGGCATGCGCTGCAGTGTTCGCCGGAATCAGCGGTATGCTGCCTTGGGCGGCACTGGGATCCATCCAATCTATTCTTGTCGCGGTGCATGAAATGGTCGCCGCTGCCTGCGATGGCATTGCAACGTCACAGCAGCGCGATGAGCTGGTCCGTGTGCTCCTGCGTGGTGGCCCAGCTGGTGCACAGGCGCATGATCGTATGCCCATCGTCGACCTTGCGCATGAAGCCCATCTCCACGTCCCTCGACAGGCGTTCGATGGTGGCGCCGTCCATATTCACCATGATCTGATTCGTAGGGTTCTCATAGGCCAGTTCGTAGCCTTTGGCCACCAAGGCCTTGCGAATCTGCGTGGCCTTGTCGTTGGCGTTCCGGGCGATGTCGAGATACAGCCCGCCGGTGAACAGCGTGTCGAACTGCAATCCGGTCAGCCAGCCCTTGGCGAGCAAGGCTCCGTGCCGCTTGATCAGCGTCAGGAAGTGCTTCGGACTATTGTCTTTCGGGAAGACCACCGCTTCGCCGCACAGCGCGCCGACCTTGGTGCCGCCGATATAGAACACGTCGGTGAGTCTGGCGATATCCTCGAGCGCCACATCAGTGCCGTCGGCCGTCAGGCCATAACCGAGCCGTGCGCCGTCGAGGAAGAAGGTCAGTTCATGGCGATGGCATACCTCGGCGAGTGCCTCAAGCTCCGCTTTGGAATACAGCGTGCCATATTCGGTGGGATGGGAGATGTAGAGCGTGCCGGGGAAGACCATATGCTCGTAGTTGCCGTCGGCGTAGAAATCCTTGCAGTACCGGTCGAGCTCGCCGGCATCAACTTTGCCGTTGTGCTCCGGCAGCGCGAGGACCTTGTGCCCGGTGTATTCGATGGCACCGGCCTCATGCACGTTGACATGTCCGCTGGTCGCAGCTATGACGCCTGCATAGGGGGGTGTGACGGCGTCGATGACGGTCTGGTTCGTCTGCGTGCCGCCGGTAAGGAACCACACGTCGGCTTCTGGAGCGCCGCAGGCCTCTCGGATTTTCGCCATAGCGTCTTCGGTATAGCGGTCGCAACCGTATCCCGGGAGCTGTTCCAGATTCGTTTCGGCGAGGCGTTCGAGTATGCGCGGATGCGCGCCTTCGCTGTAATCGTTGGTGAATGAAAGCATGGCAGGCTCCTTGGCTGGGCAACGCGGAATCGTAAACAGCTGCGAGTCTATCGCGCGCGGCTCCCCACGGTTTGCACTTAGCACCATACTGGCCGCATGCACGCAATAAGGAAGGGCCATAGTGAGACAAGTCTGCAAGTCGTGCAGATAAACAAGACGGCCCCGGGGACGGTCTGCTCCCCGGGGCCGTCTTAGTGGCAGCCCTCGCGCCCTTGTGTTCTCTTGCCTCCATGCCACTTCCGTACCTGTGCATCAGTACCTGCCGCAGCGCCACATTGCGCGGCTTGTATTTTCACTGCCTCACTCAATCATCTGCAGCGACCGCCGGCATCGCCTCAATGCGGTGCGTCATCTTTCGCCATCTTTCGCATCATTCCGACGCCGTCCCTGGCGTCCGTGGCCCGGTTCACGAACCCTGCATCACCGTTGTCACCGTCATCATGTTCTTCAATTATCTATTTTCAATTATCATCAAGGAAGGTGTTGCGCAGAGGCCCTTGGACATTCCTCAGGTTGTGCGCTTCATTGCGGCCCATCGGCTGATCGACCGGCTGCAACTCCGACCCTCAGTTATTAATTGTAGTGGGCATGGCTCTGAAAATCCAGTGTGCGAAGTGCCAGGGCCATAATGTTCAGTAGTGTTTACGCATGGGCCTTATAAACGCACAGCATCCAACATCGAAACGGTCTGATTGTGTGATCGGGGGAGAAACGAACATGGCCTCGAAGTGCGTCGGCGTGTCGCAATAGTCGATGGCGCAAGACGAAGCGAGGCTGGGGGAGGAGATAACTGTTCGGGCTGCGATGCGACCTGGGCGACTCGCCGCGAGCGGGGGTCGCGGGAATCATGTATAGTATCCATCTGTTGTGCGAATTCGCTTGCGAAATCGTCACACACGGTGGACGTAGCTCAGTTGGTAGAGCACCTGATTGTGGTTCAGGAGGTCGCGGGTTCGAAACCCGTCGTCCACCCCACTTCATCGTTCTCGGCTCCTGTCGCGCTGACGAGTGGGGATCGTTGGCCGGACTGAATATGGTAGTTGCGGTTCTGCTATCGACAGAGGATTTTACCGTGCGGCCCATGGCCTTATCGGGGCGAGCGTCAATACACGATTGAAATCGACTTCATCATGGGTGCGGAACCGCAATGCTGCCGAGGTATGCCGAAAGATTGACACAGCGTCAATGGTGGCGTATGGTCATTCCGTAGTTGACATCGTGTCAATAGCTGTTGGTCGTCGTGGCGCTAACAAATAGGGGACTTCATGCCTACACAGACGTTTTTTGGTCTCGGCGCGGTTAAACGTAACCGCATCGAGCAGGCGCTGCTGCATGAATTCTCATCCCACCCGCTATGTGAGGCGCAAGTGGGGAGGATCGTGCGTGACGCCAGCATCGCGCGAGGTGCCTTCTATGTCTATTTCGATGATTTGGACGACGCCTATCGGCATGCGCTTGCCATCGCGTTGCGGGATATCCACGGCGGACTGATTGACGCCTTGGAGAACAGCCCCGGCGACACTCTTGATGTCTTCTATCAATACACCTTCGCGGTGGTGCGCCAAATGGCTTCGTCGCCTTATGCTGATCTGCTTCGTCTGCACTGGCAGATCAATGAAGACCAGCTCCAAGGCCATGAGAAGTCTGCCGATCTCAGGGGCGGGGTGGGGACGAGAAGGAGCGAAGTGGAACGTTTCTTCGACGACCATTCCCTTATCGTTGCTGGTCAGCCGCTGCACGACGGCGATGCGAACGTCGTCGCAGTCCGCATGCTCACGCAGGCCAGCCATTGCTGCGTGCGCGATGTGCTTGCAGGCAGACCGGCAGGGAGCGTCATGGCGGACTTCGCCACGCTGCTTCGGATCATGCGAGACGGCTTGCGATGCCGT